>CAZIJO010000257.1:0-7603 GCA_964539515.1 uncultured Bifidobacterium sp.
CTGTTCTGAACCTGCTCATGTTCAATCTTTTCGATTTTGAAAACACGCCCTAGTCAGTATGGCTTTTGCTGGGAGCGGAAGCGGTGGCTGCGCTCCGAGAGGAGCGTGGGTTGCGCCACGTGAGCGGGGTGCGAGCCACCAGTGGCATGACGCTTCGTTCCGGTCATTTCAATCCTTTGGCGATTAGGCAGCAGGCTTCGTAACACAAAACACTCCATAAATACTCTTGGCAATCAGCACGACCAAGCCTATGCGAAGAAAAATCCCCAGCGAGGCATCGTGTCGGTCGGCAATGCTTCGGAAAATCAAAATGCACGCAAATCCGACATAGACCAGCAAACAAGCGAACGCCAAAGCCTGTGGCATGGACCATCCCAAAACACTGACAATGGACGGAAGCATAATAGCCACGAGCAGGGCCGGAAGGATGAACTCCACCGGATTGGCGTGGCGCGCCACGCTGTCATGAATCGCGTAAGCCAACAATGGCAGCGTCAACAGCAGATCCAAAATGACGAATGACTTGAAGCGACTCATGCACTTGTCGCTGCCTAATGGCATAACTGACCGACGCGGGCGGCCACTAGGGTGCGAATTGGAAACTGACGCGGCCCGCCCGCGCTCGGTCCAGTGATTGTTTTAGCCGGCGTTTTCATGGACTTGTGGCTTTAGGTGCCTGCGCACAACGAAATATCCGACCGCTCCCCAAATAACCAGGTCGTAAAGAACTGATATCGAAGACTGGGCCGAATCGGTCATCCGGGTCTGCGCCCACGACAAACGTCCCGGTCGTACAACCGATGAGTGGATGAACAAAAGCAAACGGAAAACCTCGCGCCGGACCGCATGAGCAGCCAGTGTCGATGAGATACGTCGCCGCAGTCACGGACAGACTGATGCCGAGCACAGAGGCGATGAAAAACAAGGCGCGCATACGCCGCTTAACAGGATTTCGGCAGCGGAAACGCCGTATATTCCCGTCCGGCCACGGAAGGGTTTTTCTTGCGTATCCGATTGGCTACCGCGAAACATGTTGCCGCCTCCACCCAGAATCAAGCGCTGAATGCGCTGGTGTTTATGTATGAGTCGGTCTTGCAGCTTGAGCTGGGCGATTTGGCAGAGTTCATCCGGGCCAGCAAACCGCGCCGGGTGCTGGTGGCGTTGAGCCGGGCCGAAGTGGACCGTTTACTGGGTGCGTTGGAGGAAACGCGGCGGCTCATAACGCAGACGCTCTATGGCACGGGCATGTGCTTTGTCCGAAGCGGCCAGGCCGCTTTTTTGCCGTGCGCTGCGGCGGGGTTTTCCCCGATGATGGGCCCACCATGAAATCCTTGATGCCCCACGAAACGAAGGTCGCCTGGATCGGAGCCGGAACCATGGGCGGACCCATGGCGGGCAATCTGGCCCGGGCCGGTTACCGCGTCACCGTCTGGAACCGCACCCAGCCCAGCGCGGGCCTCGACCTCGCCGCCGCCAAAGGTTGCACCCTCGCCCCAACGGTGGATGAGGCGCTCCGCGGCAGCCACTTCGTGGGCTCGTGCGTCACGGATGGGCCCGCCCTCCGTTCGGTTTTATTCGGCGCGGGTCGCGACCTGAAGGCCCTCTTGGCTCCCGGCGCAATCGTCATGGACTTCAGCACCATTGGTCCGGTTGAGGCGCGCGGCATCGCGAAACAATTGGGCGCACTCGGCGTGCGTTTCGTGGATGCCCCCGTCACCGGCGGGGACATCGGTGCCCGCGACGGCACGCTGACCTTCATGGTCGGCGGGTGCGGTGAAGATGTGGATACGGTTCGCCCGCTGCTGAGCGCCATGGGAAAAAAGATTGTGCCGGCGGGGCCGGTCGGTTGCGGGCAATCGCTCAAGCTCGTGAACCAATTGCTCTGCGGCGTCAACCTGCTGGCGGTGGTTGAGGCGTTTCAGGTGGCCGAGCAACTCGGCATGGACCGGTCCCTGGTGGTGGAGGCCTGCGGCGGCGGCGCGGCCGGCAGTTGGCAACTGGTCAATCTGGGCCCGAAGATCATCGCCCAGGATCATCGCCCGGGCTTCCGGGCTCAACACTTGTTGAAGGATCTCCGCTTTCTTAGCGAGGCGCTCGCCGGTGGTTCGACTCCCGCCAAGCCGCCCGGCTTCGAACTCGCACTGGCGGCGTTCAACCGGGTATCCCAAATCGGAAAAGGTGAATTGGGCACCCAGACGGTTTGGATGACTCATCCCGCCGAAAGTCGGAAGGATGGAGGCGGCGCTCCGGCCACATGACGGCAACCATTTTGCAACGAGTCGGCGGCCCCGTGCCACCCGTCGTGAATCCGGCCGGCCCGTAGGCCATCGCTGCCATGACGTGGTCTCAAAATTACGCGCCGCTGGGCAGTGTGGGCGTTTCGGCCCTGATTGCCGCGCTGCCCGTCGTCACGTTGCTCGGGTTGCTCGCGTTCTGGCATGTCCGCGCGCATCTCGCCGCCCTGGCGGCCTTGCTCGTGGCGGCCGTCATCGCCGTGGCCATCTATCAAATGCCGGTGCGGCTGACGCTGGCCGCGGCGGTTTACGGCGGTGCGTTTGGCCTGTTCCCGATCGGTTGGATCGTCCTGAATGCAATCTTCATTTACAACCTCAGCGTCGAGAGCGGGCAATTTGCCGTGCTGCAAAGACAACTGTCCGGCGTGTCGCCCGACCGTCGCATCCAGGCGCTGTTGATTGCATTCAGCTTCGGCGCGTTCATCGAAGGCGCGGCCGGGTTTGGCGCGCCCGTGGCCATCACTGGGGCGCTGTTGATCGGGCTGGGCTTCCGACCGCTCGAGGCCGCGAAACTGGCGCTCATCGGCAACACCGCCCCCGTCGCGTTTGGTTCGGTTGGCATCCCCATCGTGACCCTCGCCAAAGTTACGGGTCTCGACCTGCACCTGTTGAGCGCGATGGTGGGCCGGCAGCTGCCCCTGTTTTCCCTGCTGGTGCCGTTCTGGCTGATCGTCGCCCAGGTCGGCTGGCGCGGCATGCTGGCCGTGTGGCCGGCGTGCCTGGTCACCGGAGTGGGGTTCGGGGTCTCCCAGTTTCTGGTCAGCAATTATCACGGGCCCTGGCTGGTGGACATGGTCAGTGCGGCCGTCTCCTTGGGCGCCCTGACGGTGCTGATGAAGTTCTGGAAACCCGCCGATGAACAACCGGCGGCCACGTCCCCCGGGGAGCAAATCTCGTCAACCGCTCCGGCACCCAACGGCCCGGCCTGGTTCGCGTGGCTGCCGTGGGTGTTTCTTTCCGCGTTCGTTTTCCTCTGGGGACTGCCGGTCATCAAGAATTCCCTGAACGCCGCGTTTGCGCCGGGCCTCCCGGTGATCTTCCTCCATGAATCGGTGTTGCGCGTGCCGCCGGTGGTGGCGCAGCCGACGCCTGAACCGGCGATCTTCACTTTCAACGCCCTCTCGGCCACGGGCACGGCGTTGTTGATTGCCGGCCTCCTCGCCGGTCTTTGTCTTCGGCTTCACCCGAAACGGTTGCTGCAAATTTATGCCGCCACTTTCTATCGCGTCCGCGTCTCGCTGCTCACGATCGCGCTGATGCTCGCGCTCGGTTTCACCACGCGCTACAGCGGCACCGACACCACGATGGGTCTCGCGCTGGCGGCGACCGGTTTTCTCTTTCCGTTCTTCTCGCCGCTCATTGGCTGGCTCGGCGTGGCGCTGACGGGTAGCGACACTTCCTCGAACGTGCTGTTCGGCAATCTGCAACAAGTGACCGCGCAACAGCTCAACCTCCCGCCGATCCTCACCACTGCCGCCAACAGTTCCGGGGGCGTCATGGGCAAGATGATTGACGCCCAAAGCATCGTCGTTGCCAGCGTCGCGACCGGCGGACGGGCGGACAGTCCTGACGCCGGCACCGTGCTGCGTTCGGTATTCTGGCACAGCCTCGCGCTCGCCGTCCTAATGGGCCTGCTCGTAATGTTGCAGGCCTACGTGTTCCCCGGGACAATTCCAGTGCGGTGACACGCGGTAGTTCCTGGTAGGGACGCGTTGCCGGGCGTCCCAAATTTTTCTCGGATGCCGCCGTCACCGACGAACCTCATGCACCCGCCCGAAATACGGCCAATCCTCCGGTCGCGCCACCAATTTGCGCCGCACCGGGTTTTCCCGCACGTACTGCCATTTCTGCGCGTAACTCTTGTCATCGCGCAACCGATGGTGAAATCCGCCGCGCTGAAACGTCCCGCCCTCGGGATGCGCTTTGGCAAACTGATCCTTCCAGAATGCCATCCATTGCTCGATGGTGAACTTCAAATCGCGCGGCGCGCAGAACAGATGCAGATGATCTGGCATGAGCAGATAATCACTCACAAGCCAGGCAGAAGCCTTGTGCTCCCAGATTTCGTAAAGCGTGCGTTGGACGGAAGCCTGGGCCAACCACCACTCGCGTTTTTCGGCGCAAACGGTGAGGAAAACCCAATTCGGTCCGCCGAGGGAGATGTGAACCCCTTTCGCCGGCGTGCGCCGTCCCGGCTCGCGAAATGGGGTGTTGGCCATGCTTGGATTTGTAGCGAGATCGACCCGGGTACGGAAGGCTTTTTCGTCCCGCACTTGACGCGCGGGACGGGAAGATGGGGACGCGCGGCAGCGCGTCCCTACCGAACGTGGGTAGGGCGGTGCTGCCGCGCCGCCCCAATCAAATCCCGCCGCGCCGGACATCGCCAGTGTCGTGATTAATCCAACCTGGTTAAACCTCCACCGCGAAAGAGCCCCGGAATGCAGCGTGGAAAGCCAAGGCTACAACTAGATAACGTCATTGTGCGGGTGCGCCCTCGATGTCCGCAATCGGGGATGTCGAAATGGCAGGCTTTGTAGTGATGCCACGAGGTAGGTGGCAGTTTTTCGCCCCGCGCTCAACGCGCGGGACGAGAAGATGCGGACGCGCGGCAGCGCGTCCCTACCAAAGGTGGGTAGGGCGGTGCTGCCGCGCCGCCCAAATCAAATCCCGCCGCGCCGGATATCGCTGCCTGCGGGCCGAATACGACCGGCTCAAACCGCCGCCCATGACAGGCATTCCGGAATGTCAAATGGACAAAAGGGTTCGTGAGAATATGCAACTGCTCCGCGGGCGCGTTCTCCAGATGCACGAAGGGGAATATCGGCAACGCCAGGATATGTATCCGTGCCGCCGGGTGGATGAATGTTTTTCGTCCCGCGCTCTGCGCGCGGGACGGGAAGATGGGGACGCGCGGCAGCGCGTCCCTACCGAACGTGGGTAGGGCGGTGCTGCCGCGCCGCCCAAATCACGCGCGATTTTACCGCGACCGGGCACGGCGCGGCCAGCGGGGCGGCACCCACCAGAGGCTGAGGACCACGGCCAGGAAGAAAGCGACATAAGCGATCGTGAAAACGTTCTCGCCCAGGTCGAAGAAAATCACCTGGTGCAGCCAGTGTTGGATGAACGACCCCGCATAGCGTTGTTCACCGCCGGCCAGCAAGCGCAACCGGTCTTCCCACGTCGTCAGCGGACAGACGAACCCGGACAGGGATTCCGCCGCCACCACGCCGATGGCCGCGAGGTGAGCCACCCGAAACCAGAAGTTCCGCACGAAGTTCCAGTGCCGTACCTGGCCAATCCAAACCAACACCAACCCTAAAACCACAAACGCGACAAAGCCGGCGTGGACCACCAGGACCAAATCGGCCAACGCGAGGTAGAATCGCTGGAGGGGCGTCATCGGCCGACGATGCCGCAGGGCGGTCCGGCTGACAAGTCGACACCACGCAACCTTGTCGCGCCCGTCACTTTCGGCGGCCTTGAAGCTCCTTCAGTCCTTCGGCCACTTCCGCCCGCGGCAAGTTGGCGGCGTTGAGGACCGCGTCGCTTTGGGCGAGCAGGCGTTGGTAAAACGCAATGCCGAACGCGGCAATCGCATCGTTGTCCGGTTCGAGGTCGAGCATGGCGAAGAGAGCGTCCTCGGCCTTGGCGAATTCGCCGATGCGTTCGTAATGCTGCATCAACCGGGCGAGAGTTCGGGGCGGCAGGGGTGCGGCGGCCAGCGCTTCCCGGAGCAATTCCACCTTGGGGACGAACTCGGGACATTCCCCCACTTCACCGTGCCGCAGCGTTTCGAGCAACAGGTGCAACGCCTTGAGGTAGAATTCGCGACTTTCGTCCATGCGTTCGGTTGCCACAGCCAAATCGCCGGCTTCCTTGAGCAGGGTCGTCAGGACCAGCATCTTGCCATGCAGAGCGTGCGTCGGTCCGTCCTGCATGAGCCGGGCAAGCAGTTCGGTCTCGGAAAGTCGCGCGACCGATTGGACACCATCACCGGTGAGTTTTTTGAATTCCGCGTCCAGTTCGGCGGAGGCTTCGTTCCAGCGTTGGCCCTGCTTGAGCGAACTGATGCGCGCCAGCGCCCGGATGAACTCCTCGATCATCCGCAGGATGTAATCGCGCCGGATCATTCCAATTCGGCCGTTGCGGCGTCTGGGTGGGAAGGGCCGTCCATGGGCTTCATGGATTTGCGTCCCGGAGGGTTTGCAAAAAGGGTTTGCCTTGCTGTTGCAGCCGGGTTTCGAGCCGCCGGGTGCAATCGCAATGGCTGCACGCCCACGGTTCGCTGCCGTTTTCGTGCCGGCAGTTCCGGCGATTGTGCGCGTCCTTGACGACCAGCAACGCAAAGTATTGTTCCCAGTACGGCCGCTCCTCCTGGAGCGGCGTGGCGCAATAACAGGTCTCCACCCAGTGGGCGACACCATCCTCGCCCACGCGGGCGTGTTGCAGGTCGTAAATGTACTCGTCCCCCGCAATCGAGCCCCGTCCAAGCGAGCCGTCGGCGACGGCTTGCAACAAGGTTTTCTCCTGTCCGGACTTCACACGGGCTTTGACCAGGTAACGCATAAGTTATGATCCGAATAGAGACCGCCGGCCCCAACCAGGAAGGTGGGCCAATGTCGTGCCGGCGAACCGTGTGCCATCGAATTGAATGACGCCAGCTTTGCCCGGCGCAGTCGCCTCCCGGGCATCATTGCGCCTCTTGTTGCACGGCGAACAGGTCGCTCATGGTGGCGACATAGAGCACCCCGTTCGCGGCGGTGGCGGTGGCGCTGATGGGGTTGCCGAGTTCGAGCTCTGCCAGAACTTGCTTGGTCCGGCTGGCGGCGAAGACATAAAAGCTGCCGCTGCGGGTGCCGAGATAAACTTTACTGTCCGCCACATACGGGGAAGCCCAGGCTTCACCCTTGATTTCATGCGTCCAGAGCGGCTGGCCGGATTTCGCGTCCACACAATGGAACCGGCGCCCACAATCGGCGATGAATACCATGCCATCCTTCACTGCGGGTGTGGCCATGACGTGCTTCTCCAACGGATAAGTCCAAACCAAGCCCCTCACCCCGTCCCTCTCCCCCTCTGATGGGGCGAGGGTGGCCGAAGGCCGGGTAAGGGCCAGCACGTCAATGCACTTGAGCCACGCCTCGTTCTTGCCCCACCACAGGTCGCCGCCGCCCGCCACGTACAAGCGGTCGCGGAAGAAAACGGGCATCCCAAAAATGTTGCTCGGGCTTTCGCGCCGATTGCTGTTAAATTTGTGAACGTCCGTTTTTGGCGCGGTGGGATCGCAGTCGAATTGGAAAACTTTTTTC
>CAZIJO010000258.1:0-7545 GCA_964539515.1 uncultured Bifidobacterium sp.
ATCGAGGTGAAAAACACGACGGCCAGCGTCGAGCACGAGGCCACCACCTCGAAGATCGGCGAGGACCAGATTTTTTACTGCAACTCGCGCGGCCTGGCCACGCAGGACGCCGTGAACATGATCGTGAACGGCTTTTGCAAGGAAGTATTCAAGGAACTGCCGATGGAATTTGCAGTGGAAGCTCAGAAGCTGTTGGGCGTGAGCCTGGAAGGCAGTGTGGGGTGACCAAGTCGCTCTCGTCCTTCGCTCCCATTACCATCCTCGATTTTGAGGATTCGATTACGAGGACGAGGACGAGGACGAGGACGAAGGAAATTTAGACCATGAGCAAGCAACCTATTCTCGAAATCAAGAACCTCAGCGCCGGCGTTGAAGGCAAACAGATTCTCAAAGGCGTCAGCCTGACCATCAACCCGGGCGAGGTCCATGCCGTCATGGGGCCGAATGGCAGCGGCAAGAGCACGCTGGCGGCGGTGCTGGCGGGGCGTGACGGCTACGACATCACTGGTGGCGAAGTGCTTTACTACGGCAAAGACCTGCTCGACCTCGACCCGGAGGAACGCGCGCGCGAAGGATTGTTCCTGGCGTTCCAGTATCCAGTCGAGATTCCCGGCGTGAACAGCACCTATTTCCTCAAGGCCGCCCTGAACGAGATCCGCAAACACAAGGGCGAGTCCGAGCTCGATGCCATCGAGTTTCTGGCCCTCGTGAAGGACAAGATGAAGTTGCTGGAACTGAAGGACGATTTGCTGAAGCGCTCAGTGAACGAAGGCTTTTCCGGTGGTGAAAAGAAGCGCGCCGAGATTTTCCAGATGGCGGTGCTCGAACCAAAGCTCGCGATCCTCGACGAAACCGATTCCGGGCTGGACATTGATGCGCTCAAAGTGGTCAGCAACGGCGTGAACAAGCTCAAGCGCGCCGATAATGCCCAGCTGGTTATCACCCATTACCAGCGGCTGTTAAATTTTATTGTTCCCGACTTCGTCCATGTGCTGGTGGATGGTCACATCGTCAAGACCGGCGGCAAAGGGTTGGCGCTCGAGCTGGAAGCGAAAGGCTACGATTGGATTCTCAAGGGTGAAGCAGTCCTGACCTGAGTTTGCCCGCGCCCGCGCGGGTTCACCACATCGCCCAGCAACCGTCCTCATCCCATTGCTGGGAACCGCGGTAAATTTTCATCTGCCCGATCTTGCGCCACTGCGCCGAGCCGTCGAGCAAGCCGACGTTGCCCCCCACGGCGCCCACCGCCGCGGACGACGCGCCGTTGACGCCCTTGTTTGCCACATCAATGCCCTCGCGAATCGTTCCGCCCCGGGCGTGCGGAACGAAGGTCTGGCCGTAAAGCGGCGACCAGTCATTCATATCAGAAAGGAGGACCAGGCCGGGATCGTCGGTGAGTTTCTGCGGTGAAATCCAGGTCGGGCCGCCGGCTATGATCGGTCGCCACGGGGTATTGGTGTGCCCGCCGTGATAGTTGTAACCGATGACAAAACCGTACTGACGCTCCTCGAATGGCCGGCTGGCCCATTCTTTCGCGAACCAGTCGCCAAAGCTCGGGCAGTGGAGCATCTGCGCGTTCTTGGTGTACTGGACGATGGCATTGCTGGAGGCGTTGGAGATGACGGGCAGGTGGTCGTCCGTGGCCGCCATCGGTTTGTTGGGAGCGCCGCTGGGCAGTTGCTGCCGGTTGTCGTCGCCGTACATGTGCAACGCCAGGCTGAATTGTCTCAAGCTGTTCAAGCAACTGGTGCGGCGCGCCTTTTCCTTTGCGCTCGACAAAGCCGGCAGCAGCAACGCAGCGAGGATCCCAATAATGGCGATCACGACGAGCAGTTCGATCAGCGTGAAAGCTTTGGGGCCGGAAAAAGATGGCGGGGGCGGCGGTTGCGGAGCAGTCATGGTTGCCTCATTGGGGTTCTCTCACGATGAAGAATTGCCGCGGCGCTGAACCGTCAACGTTAGTAACGCGCACCGTGCCATTCGATAAAAGGAACGGGTAGTCCAGCCGGGGCCAAAGTGCCGGCGGCAAACCGGCGTCGGGGGAGGCGCGCAATTCCATCCCCGCCAGCCGGTTCGAAGCGACTGGATCGCCGGTGGTCGTGCGAATGACCAGGTTGACCTTGGCTGGCGACGCAAACTGCGGCGGATCCAGGATGAGATCGGGGACGGCAAGATTGAACCGGGCCGCGTAGGCGGTGCTGCGGATGTAGAGCTGGCCATCGCTCAGCGCCATCGCATTCCAGCATTTGTTTGCGGCATCGTCGTAGCCGGGAATGGCTAGAAACCGGGCCAGTTCGAGGTACGCGTTGGTTTGCGCCGCGACGAGCACCAGTGAACCACGTTCCGTGAGGCAAAGCAGATTGGTTCCCACCAAAAGCAGGCTGCTCCGGCCGAAATCATTCGTAGCCCAAATGGTCGTACCCGTGGCCAGATCAATGCACCGCAACTCACCGTTCGCGTTGTCCGGGTAAAACATTCCATAGAGATGACCGTCGTGGGCCACGGGTGTGGACCAATGGCTTTGTTGGAGCGTGTTCGTCCACCGCGGTTGAGGCACCTGAACCGAATTGGCAACGACGATCTGCACCGCGTAGGCCCGCATGGAATAGTTGGCGGTGATGAAAACGTAGTCTTGATGGACGACCGGCGAGGCGCCCAATGAAACGGAATAGCCAAATGGATAGGACGACTTCCATAACAGCTCGCCCGTTTTTGGATTAACCGAAACCAAACCCGTCTGGGTTGCCCAGATCAACTGCCGCACCCCGTGCAGGGTGGTCAAGACCGGTGTAGAATGGGTCATCCCCTCGTTTTGCGAACGCCACACCAGACTACCATTCGTGGCGTTGAAGGCCATGAGGCTCTGCGTAATGGCATTGGCATTCACAAATACCAGTCCGTCTTCTATAACCGGCGACGCCGCGTTCTGCCAGGGGATGACACTCCCCCCAAAGCCACTCACCAGATTGGTACTCCAGATTACCGCACCATTGGTCGCATTAAGGCGATAGAGCTTGAGGTAGGACGATAAAACGTAAACGGAGTCGCCATTCAATGTGGGCGTGCTGCGCGGGCCGTCATCCGTATAACCCACCCCCAGATTCGGAAACAACGAAGTGTCCGAAGCTTCGGTTTCGGTGGACCAGAGGATGGTCCCGTTGGTCGCGCTGAGGGCCACACAATACTCTTTGCGCGCAAGCTGGAACGGAGGCTCCCCAAACAGGTCCCCACCCACCTGCGTGAACACCCTTCCGCCGCTGACCGTCAGGCTGGTCAGACCGTTGGTCAGATGCACCAGCCAGACGGGGTTCGTCACCGACCCGGTCCATTGTTTGTTGATGCGCTCGGTCGAGACCCCGTCGTGCGTCGGCCCGCGATACTGGGGCCAGTCGCCCGCCGGCGCGTTCAAGGTGGCGAGCAACAACCAGCCACCCCACACTCTCGTACAGGAAAACAAACGGCACGTGCGCACAATAGTCATGGCCTCTGCGACAATCATCCATGAACCTGGAATGGTCAATCCAGTGGCCGGACGATTCGCTTGGCGCGAATAAGAAGCGCGAGGATGCCCGGTGGTTCCCGCTCGTCGGAGGTCGGCGACGGCAACAATTCCCAAATCAGGCTCGCACTTCTGCGGACTTCCCGTGCGCCCCCAACCCTTCCATTTCGGCAAACTTCTGCACCGCCGGCAGCGCCCGCTTCAGGGCGGCGCGGGTGTATTCGACGACGCTGGTGCGGCGCTGGAACTGATCCACCGTCAGACCCGGGAACGACGCGCCCGCACCGCCGGTTGGCAAGGTGTGACTCGGACCGGCGACATAATCGCCCAGCACCGTCGGCGACCACGGGCCGAGGAAGATCGCACCGGCGGTCACAATGCCACGACTCACGTCGCGAGCCTTGCGCGTCATCACTTCGCAATGCTCCGGGGCGAGTCGGTTCACCAACGCCACCGCCTCGGCGAACGTTTTCACCTGGATCAGGTAACTGTTGTTATCCAGAGCGCGTTGAATGAATTCCCGACGCGCCAGTTTGGGCAACTGCTTCGCGATCTCCTTTTCGACGGCCTTGAGCAACTTTGCCGAGGTGGTGACGAGCCAGACGCGCTCGTGACCGGAGCCGTGCTCGGCCTGCGCCAGCAGGTCGGCCGCGGCAAACTGTGGATTGGCGGTGTCGTCCGCCAGCACGAGCACCTCGCTCGGTCCGGGGAGCAGATCAATCGCCACGTAGCCGACCAGCAATCGCTTGGCCGTGACAACGTAGGCGTTGCCCGGACCAAAAACCTTTTGCACCGGGCGAATCGTCTTTGTGCCGTAGGCCAGCGCGGCAATGGCCTGCGCCCCGCCAACGCGGTAGATCTCCGTGGCGCCCGCCGCCCGGGCCGCGAACAGGAGGGCAGGATTGATCGAGCCATCTCGGCCGCAAGGCGTGCCAACGACGATTTCCGGACAGCCCGCGACTTTTGCCAGTGTGATCGTCATCAGCGCGGTCGAGACCAGGGGCGCCGTTCCGCCCGGGATGTAGATGCCCACCCGCTGATAGGGATCAAACTTCTCGCCAACGGTGGCCCCGTGGGAGTTGCGCATTTGCCAGTCCTTGCGCCGGGATTTTTTTGCGAAATTGGCAATGTTGGTTTCCGCTTCGGTTACCGCCTGCCGAAGGGATGGGTCCGCCTTGAGCGAGGCGGCCATGAACTCCGCCTGCGTGACCGCGAGCTGTTCAGCGACAAGTTTTGCGCCATCGAAACGCTCGGTCAGTTCCAACACAGCCTCATCACCGCGCGCTTTTACAGCCTCCAGAATGGCACGGGTACGCTCTTCGACCACCGGGTCAAATAGACTCGACGGCGCGGTGACCTGGGCGAGCTGGGTGGCAAAGTCAGCATCGGTGTGGAGAATCACTCTCATGCGAGCAGGCTAGGGGAATTCTGGGGGCGAAGGAAGAATGAAGAATGTTGATTGATCGCCGGTCGTAACCAATCTCCGGGAAGGGATGGCCTGGCAACCGACGCCGTGGCCGACGCTGACGGCAGCTGCCCGCTCGGAACCCGGCCCTTCCCGGATCGGGCGCACGAAACTCACGCATGAGGCGTGAAAATTTTCCGCGTGCGTCAGCCGGGCAGGCTGGCAACCCACAACGCTCGCCAGATTTTTCCAAGGAATTCACACGGTCGCTCAGTAAACCAGCGCTGGCCCACGCGATGCTAAGGGTGAATCAGGCAGCGATGCCGCCAGAAACCAAACCAGCCCGCGGAGGCCTTATGAATGATGATTCTCCATCCGCCGAGTCCCAGACGGAACTTTCGCCTCGTCTCAACCCCGCGAAGTCGGACGCCCCCCCACCGCCGCGAACCATCGGGTATTGGTTAAAACGCCTGTTCGTTTGCAACCCGCTTTATCTCGCCAGCGCGGCGTTGCTGCTCTACGGCCTGTTCCGCGTGTCGGCGGATCCCAACGCGTTGGCCACGGAAATTGCCCAGCTCACATTCAATTTCGGCGCCTTGCAAATCTATGAACTGCTGCTGGCCGGCACGGCCATCCTCCTGGTGGCCCGGCGCATCTGGTATGACGCGACGTTGCTGGTGGTGCTGGAAAACCTGCTGGTCTTCGTTCCGTTCATCCTTGTGAGTCAGGCGGCGCTCCTCGAACAAAAATATGCCTGGATCTTTTGTTTGCTGGCGGCGGCTCTCGCCGTGGGGCGGACGGGCGGTTTGCGGCAAGGCGCCGGGCCGTTGATGCCGGCGGGGCGCGCCTTGCTATGCGGCCTGGCCGTGCTGGCGGTGAACACGGCCTTGCCGCTCGTTTATCGCCATAATCAAGAAACGAAAGCCGGCATCAACATCACGTCGGGAGCGGCCTACGAAATGAACGAGGCCAGCTGGTTTTGGCTGCTCCCGGCGCTGGCCCTGCTTGCCAATCTGCTGCCCCGCCCGGAGGAAAACCGCCAGGAAATCCGGGTGCGACGCTGGTTTACGATGGTGCTGTTTTTGTTCTGGCTCGTCGGCACCGGCGTCCATCTTTACTGCCTCGGTTATGTTTATGACTTCAAACTGCGCCGCGAACAACTCGCGCCGGTGCTCTGGGTGCTGGCGTGGACGATGCGCGCGCGGCTGACCGATTTCCTTGCGCGGCCACCGGAGTTTGGGCGCAAAGCGATTCTGCTGTTGCCGCTGCTGGCGGCCTTGGTTTCCGCCTTCGCCGGCAACAGTCATGTCTTCCTCATCCTCAGCACCCTAAACTTTCTGGGCTTTGCCGTCGTACTGCTTCTGGAGCGGGACAACCGGCTGGCGCGGCAACTGGCTTTGCTTTCGATTGCCGCCACGGTGTCCGCGCTGCCGGTGGAAATGCTGCAACCGTTTGCGGCGGACTTTGACCGCCCCAAACTCGTCGCCATCGCGGGGCTCACCTACCTGATGATCAGTATCATGCTGTCGCGGAATCCCAAACTGGCAATCCTGGGCGCGCTGGCCGCGGCCATGGCGGGCGGCCTGTTGCGCGAGGGCCAAACTCACGCACTGTTCTGGGCGGCGCAATCCGGTCTTGTCTATTTCCTGCTGCACAGCCTGCGATGGCGGGATTACGAGCAACCGGGAGCGGCGGGCGTTCGCGGCTTTATTGCGACGTTGTGGGTGCTGCACACCCTCACGTGGGTCCACAGCGGAGCAGCGATATCACAACCCCTTGGCGCGGCGGGACTCGTAATGCTGGCGTGGTGGGGCCGGGGCTTTGTCTTCCGGGTGTGGCGACCACACGTGGTGCCCCTCGCGGCCCTGTTAGTGGCGCTGGGCAATCCGGTTCATGCTGTGGTCATGAAGACTCAGACCGCACCGCTGGGTGTGTTGGCGGTGATCGGGAGTTTCGCGCTCTTCGCAGCCGGCACGGCCGCGGCACTGACGAAACACCGCTGGCATAAGAACTAACCGGTGACTTTCAGGGCTGCGTAGCCGTTCAAGTGAGGACGCGGATAACCCGCGCGGTGCGAGGCATCCGCCTCCTGACGTCGGCGGCTACAATCGGTCAGCGTCTCGGGTGCCGCAGTTGGAATTGGTATTGCGCCATCCGGGCATTTGCGGGTAGTTGCCGGGACCTTCGCTGTCAAAGCGCCGGCAATTTCAAAATTGAGCCCGCTTGCAACCTTCAACATTGAACCTATAACTTCTGGCCAATGGCCGTGTCCGATCACATCCGCAAAAAACTCAGTCAGGTGCCGCACAAGCCCGGCGTTTACCTGCACAAGGACCGCTTTGGCACAGTGATCTACGTCGGCAAGGCGCGCGACCTTCGCAAACGCGTGAGCCAGTATTTCCATCCGTCGCGCCGCCTGGGCTGGGATTTGAAGTTCAATGCCCTCGTCGAGGCGATCCATGATTTCGATTTTCACACCGTGCGCAGCGAACCGGAGGCGTTGTTGCTCGAAGGCAAGCTGATCAAGGAATTCCATCCGCGCTACAACATCAGCTTCCGGGACGACAAACGCTTCCTGATGGTGAAAATTAACCTGAACGACCCGATCCCGAACTTCGCCTTCGCCCGCATCAAGAAGGAC
>CAZIJO010000259.1:0-2950 GCA_964539515.1 uncultured Bifidobacterium sp.
GCGAGCTCCTGTTCAACCCTCTTTTGATTTGTCGGGAGTGGACCGATGGAAGCAGGGCATCAACAGGAGGCCGCCGAGATCGCGGAGAGGTTTTTCCTTGGAATGGCTTCTCTGTGTTCTCTGCGAGCTCCTGTTCAACCTTCTTTTGATTTGTCGGGAGTGGACCGATGGAAGCAGAACATCAACCGGAGGCCGCCGAGATCGCGGAGGGTTTTTCACTGGAATTGACTTCGCTGCGTTCTCTGCGAGCTCTTGTTCAACCCTCCTATGTTTTGCCCGGAGCGAACCGATGAAAGCAGGACATCAACAGGAGGCCGCCGAGGTTGCGGAGAGGTTTTTCCTTGGAACGGCGTCTCTGTGTTCTCTGCGAGCTCCTGTTCAACCCTCTTTTGATTTGTCGGGAGTGGACCGATGGAAGCAGAACACCAAGCGGAGGCCGCCGAGTTCTCTGCGAGCTCCTGTTCAACCCTCCTATGTTTTGCCCGGAGCGGACCGATGAAAGCAGGACATCAACAGGAGGCCGCCGAGTTCGCGGAGAGGTTCTCCCTTGGACTGGCTTCTCTGCGCTCTCTGCGAGCTCCTGTTCAACCCTCTTTTGTTTTGCCCTTAGCGAACCGATGAAAGCAGGACATCAACCGGAGGTCGCCGAGATCGCGGAGAGGTTCTCCCTTGGAATGGCTTCTCTGAGTTCTCTGCGAGCTCCTGTTCAACGCCCTTTTGTTTTGCCGGGAGGGCAGGCCTCGTTCCATTCCGCCGCTCCTGCCTTGAGCGAGGCAGTTGAGTTTCATTGTTTCGCTTTTTTCATTTTTCCTTTTTCATTTGCCGCATGAAAGCAATGGTTTTATGCGCCGGTCTGGGAACGCGGCTGGGGGAACTCACCCGCGAGATTCCCAAGCCCATGCTGGACATCCAGGGCCAGCCGTTGCTGGCGTACCTGCTCGGCCACCTGCGGCAGCACGGCTTCGACCAGGTGGCCATCAACCTCCATTTCAAACCGGAAATGATCCGGGAGCATTTTGGCGATGGCCGTCGCGACCAACTGGCTCTGACCTATTCGTACGAGCCGCAGCTCCTCGGCACCGCCGGCGGGGTGAAGAACGTGGCGGCTTTCTTCGGGAAGGAACCCGCGTTCCTGGTGCATTACGGCGACATCCTCACCGACCAGGATTTTACGGCCATGCTGGCGTTTCACCGCGAACGCCGGGCGCTGGCCACCTTGCTGGTGCATCAACGGCTGAAATCCAACAGCATCGTCAACCTGGATGACACCGGTCGCGTCACGGCGTTTCTCGAACGTCCGGACGAAGCGATGCGGGCTGGTCAATCGTCGCGCTGGGTCAATTCGGGGGTTTGCCTCTGCACCCCCGAAGTGCTGGACGCCATCCCCGCCGGCGTCGCTTGCGACCTGCCCCGGGACATTTTTCCCAAGCTCATCCCTTCCGGACGGGTTTATGGCTTTGCGCTGACCGGTTACCGTTGCGCGATTGATTCGCCGGAGCGTCTGGCGGAAGCCCGGGCGGCCCAGGCCGGGGGCCGTTGTCGCGCCGTGCCGATCCGGCACAATCGATCATTTGAAAGCACCCCATGAAGTTGCCGACATTGTCCGTCGTCATTCCCAATTACAACCATGCGGAGTTTCTGCCGCGATGTCTGAACGCGTTACTGTGCCAATCCGTCCAGCCAGACGAAATTGTCGTGGTGGACGACGCCTCGACGGACAACAGCGTGCAGCTGATTCGTGAATTTGCCAGCAAGCATCCGATCATCAGGTTGCTGCAGAATGACGAGAACCGAAAGGTTATGTATACGACGAATCGTGGGATCGACGTGGCCACGAGCGAATATGTTTTTTTGCAGGCGGCCGATGACGAGGTTCTGCCCGGCTTTTTCGAAAAGTCACTTCAATTACTCGCGCAATATCCCGCGGCGGGACTTTGTTGTACGATCGGTGACTGGCGCGAGTACACCGAGGTTCATTGGCATATGGGCGTGGGAATGACGGACAAGCCGGCCTACCTGTCCCCGCAGGACGTAGTGGGCTTGGAACAGCGGGGCCGTTTTTTTATTCCCGGGCATTCGGCCATTTATCGACGTGCTGCTTTGATCCAGGTGGGCAAACTCATTCAGGAACTGAGTCTGTACAGTGACTGGTTTGCTACCACCACCATCGCGCTGCGGCACGGCATCTGTGTCGTGCCGGAACCTTTGGCCATTTTCTACATCGAGGAAAATACATTCTATCAAAAGACCCGCCGGGACCGGGCCAAGAGCGACGCGGCCATTGAGCATGCGCTGAAGCTGCTCACGAGCCCTGAGTTTTCCGATGTTGCCCAGTTGTTTGCACAGGCTGGTTCGCTCTATATCTGCGGTTGGGGAACGTTCAGGGTTTTGCGCCGCCAAAAGGAATATCGGCGTTTCCTAACCGCACGTTATTTCCTGAAGCTGTTGTGGCACCAGACGAAGGTCGCAGTCAAAAGGCGCGCCTCGCCCCGTTTGTTGAACTGGTTTGTGGGCTTTGCGGGTTACCGGGCCAGTGCACCCAACGCCAATAGAAAGTAGGAATGGAGGCACGTAAGCGCCTGACATGCGTTGCAGGAATCGTGGGAAAGTTCAGCGGCAAGCAACGGGCACAGGGCTTGAAATCTAACAGCAGGCCGCGGAGGTAGCGGAGAGGATCTTCTCTGGAATCGTTTCTCAGCGTTCTCTGCTTGCTCCTGTTCAAATTCCCCTTTGTTCTTTGCTGGGGAACCAAGGAAACCAGAATTTCAACAGGAGGCCGCCGAGGTCGCGGAGAGGATTTCTTCCGCATCCGTTTCTCTGAGTTCTCTGCGCGCTCCTGTTCAAAGTCCCCTTTGGTCATTGCTTGGGAACCGAGGAAGCCAGAATTTCAACAGGAGGCCGCGGAGGTAGCGGAGAGGATCTTCTCTGGAATCGTTTCTCAGCGTTCTCT
>CAZIJO010000259.1:3050-7486 GCA_964539515.1 uncultured Bifidobacterium sp.
CCGCCGAGGTCGCGGAGAGGATTTCTTCCGCATCCGTTTCTCTGAGTTCTCTGCGAGCTCCTGTTCAAAGTCCCCTTTGTTCTTTGCTGGGGAACCAAGGAAACCAGAATTTCAACAGGAGGCCACCGAGGTGGCGGAGAGGATTTCTTCCGCATCCGTTTCTCTGAGTTCTCTGCGCGCTCCTGTTCAAAATCCCCTTTGTTCTTTGCTGGGAAACCAAGGAAACCAGAATTTCAACGGGAGGCCGCCGAGGTCGCAGAGAGTTCATACTCTGTGTCCTTCGCCAGCTCCGGTTCGGAATCCCTTCTGTTCACCGTTTTGCCTGCCGGGTGTAGGAACGACGATTGGCGAAGGAGTGGTTTCGGCTGAAGCGCGAAGAGCGGAGGCGGTCCAGCATCCGGGCCAGCTGGGGCGCATTTTCAATGAGCGCGCGTTGCAGCCGCTGCTGGCTCGTTGGCGCGGAGTTGCTTTTGGCTTCCGCGTTGCCCGGGTGCGGGCTTTGCGCCCAGGCGGCGGCGTAATCACTTTGCTGCGGCGTTGTTCGGAACAGCGGCACCATTTCCACGCGTTTCGCCCAGACCAGCAGAATCACGGGGGCCGCGTTGATCAGGGTGACCCGGGCCCGAATCGCTTCCGGATCGGTCACGGCAAAACTCCGCCGGCGCACCCCGTATTCCACCGCCACGCAATGCTGAATCTCGAAGCCGTTGGCCGGCGAAAGCACGCGGAAGTAAAGCTCGGGGCTGAACTGGTAGAAGCCATGGCCCAGGTAGTTGTTGGTCGGAGTCTGCGCGAAGAAATGCCCGCCCGGTTTGACCATCTCGAGGCAGTTGCGGATGGCGACCGGAAAATTGAAGACGTGTTCCAGGGTGCCAATGTCGCAAACCAGATCGTACGCCGCATGCCACGCGGCGGGCACCGGCTGGTTCATGTCATGAACCCGGGTCGCCCCTTCAAAATCGCTGGCGTCGATCGTATCGAGTGTTTTGGCCCCGAGCATTTCCCAAAAGGGTTCGGCATAGCGGGGATAGGCGTCCGGAAAAAGGCCGGGAAAGTCCTGGGGGAGCAGATCGAATTCCCGCAGCAGACCGCGAGTCTCCCGGTTGCTCAAGAAACAGTGCTGGCGACCGAGGGTGACACACTTTTCAAAGCGCACCCCCGCACGTCGGCGGCCCAGCAGAAACCGGGCGGTTTCGATGTCTATTCCCATGAGTTGCCGCCCGGGCCCTTGGTTCGGTCGCATTGCCCGGGCAGGGGCGCGCGCAGAGACTATGGGACACGCTCGGATTGTAAAGCCGTTCTCCGCGGGGAAAGCCCTGCTGATGACAGGGGAAAGCCGTCGCTGGACCGAGCGTTTCGGGATCTTCGGTCAGAAGCGTTTTGGCTGGTGTCTGACGGGACTGCACTTAACATCCCGTTCCGGCCAAACCTGTTCGCCATGAGTAAATGAGCAAGCAAAGTCCCCCAGAACCGAAACCGGCCTCCACCCGCGTTGCGGGCTTGGGAGTTTTCATTGGGCTTCTTTGCCTCGTCCTCGGGCTGTTGTTTGTGCGCAGCCTCGATCCTGCGTATGTCGTGTTTGCCAATGATGGTCCTTTGGGGGCAATGATGGCCGAACGCGCGAAAGTGCCGGAAGCGTTCACGGGTAGCTGGGCCGATTTGAACGGATACGGGGCGCGCGACCCGGGGGCATTGCCGAACCTCACCTCCAGCTTGCTATGGGTGTTGGGTCCGTTGGGCTTTGCCAAATTCTATGCTCCAATCACCGTCTTGTTTCTGGGGATCTGCGGCTGGGTCTTATTCCGTCAGTTGGGTCTGGGAAACCTCGCGGCCATGCTGGGCGGGTTGGCGTCCGCCCTGTGTTCCGATTTTTTTGGGGTTGCCTGCTGGGGGGTGGGCACGCAGGCGGTCTGCTTTGGATTCAATTATCTTGCCCTGGCCATTGTCGTCAGTCCCAAACCGCTCCGCCCATGGCTGCGTTATCCGCTTGCCGGCCTGGCGGTGGGCATGGGGGTCATGGAGGCATTCGATATCGGGGCAATCTTCAGCGTGGTCACGGCAATTTGCGTCGTGGTGCATGCGCTCCTGGCCGGGGGCAATTTGGCCAAGAACCTTCTTCTCGGCGTTGTGCGGGTGGCGGTCATCGGCCTGTCTGCAATGCTCGTCGCCGGTGCGGCTTTGTCGAGCTTGATTGGCACTCAGATCCAGGGCGTGGTTGGCACGGAGCAGGATCAACGCACCAAGCAGGAGCGCTGGGACTGGGCCACCCAATGGAGTTTCCCCAAAATCGAGGCTTTGGGCATTGTCGTACCAGGGCTCTTCGGTTTCCGGATGGACACACCAGACGGTGGCAATTACTGGGGCAAAGGCGGCCGCGATCCGGCATGGGATCGTTATTTCGCGTCCGGAAAACAGGGGCCGCCGCCGCGTGGCTTCATTCGCTATGGCGGAGGGGGGAGTTATACGGGAGTTCTCCTGTCCCTGATCGCTATCTGGGCGGTGGTACACTCTTTCCGCCGGCAGGATTCCGCCTTCTCTCCCCCCCAGCGCAAGTTGATCTGGTTCCTGACGGGCCTGGCCTTTCTGTCGCTTTTGTTGAGCTTCGGTCGGTTCGCGCCGTTTTATCAATTCTTCTACGCGTTGCCCTATGCTTCGACGATTCGCAATCCCGGCAAGTTCATGCACGTGTTTCAGTGGGTGTGGTTGGTCATCTTCGCCCACGGTGTTTATGGTTTGAGTCGCCGGTATCTCGCGGCACCCGCGGCGGCCACACGTGACTTGGTGCCGCATCTGCAATCCTGGTGGGCGAGAGTTTCGCCCTTCGACCGGAAGTGGGTGATCGGGTCGGCGCTCGCGCTGGGCAGCAGCCTGTTGGCGTGGTTCATCTACGCTTCGTCCCGCGGCCGGCTGTTGGAATATCTGCAGGCAGTCCAATTCGACGAACCGACGGCCACGGCGATTGCCGCGTTCAGTTCACGGCAGGCGGGCTGGTTCGTCCTGCTTCTGGCAGTCTCGGTCGCGCTCTTCACGGTGATCTTGAGCGGTTATTTCAGCGGCCGCCGGGCTCGCATTGGCGCGGTGCTGCTGGGGATTTTGCTGGTGGCGGACCTGGTGTGGGTGGACACGCGCTGGGTCGTCACTTACAACTGGAAGGAGAAATACCTCGAGGCGGCGGACAATCCGGTGATCGGTTTTCTGAGCCAACGGCCTTACGAGCAGCGGGTATCCATCATACCGGAGTGGCTGGCATCGGCCGTTGGCGCTCCGCAGCAGCTCGTTGGCGCGGAGCAAATGCTGGAACAGGTTTATCGCATCGAGTGGATGCAACACTTGTTTCAGTACAACAATATTCAATCGCTGGATATTGTTCAGATGCCCCGCATGCCGACGGATATCGCGGCGTTTGAGGGGGCGCTGCAATTCGATGGCAACCCGCAGAATGTGTTCCGCGTGTCGCGGCGCTGGCAACTCACCAATACGCGCTACCTGCTGGGCGCGGCGGGGATGCTGGAGGCGGTCAAGTTGCTCGATCCGGAACAGAAACGGTTCCGGCCCATGATGGCCTTTGAGATCTACCGGGACCGGGCGGATGGGCCGATCCTGACGCGCACGAATGCGAGCGGGCCCTTTGCGTTGTTCGAGTTCACCGGCGCCTTGCCGCGCGCCAAGCTGTACACGAACTGGCAGGTCAACACCAACGACGCGGCGACGCTGAAGGAACTGGCAACCAAGGAATTTGATCCTGCCAACCTCGTGTTTGTCGCGGAGAAACTGCCGGCGCCGGATCCGACCACGGCCACGAATGCCCCGGCGGGGACCGTGGAGTTTATCAGCTATGCCCCCAAGCACATCGCGCTCAAGGTCCAAGCCGCCGCGCCTGCCGTGCTGCTGCTGAACGACAGGTATGATCCGAACTGGCAGGTCTCCGTGGATGGCCAGCCGGCCGCCTTGTTACGGTGCAATTATCTGATGCGCGGGGTCCAGATTCCCAAAGGCGAGCACCGGGTTGAATTCCATTTCCGGCCCCCGAGCAACAGTCTGTATGTGAGCCTGGCGGCCATCGGCTTGGGAGGAGTATTGTTGGCGTTGGCGGGTTTTGGGTTGCGGAGTTCGGTCGCTGAAGCTGACCACCCAGGCAAGGTACTGAATGCGGATCGCGAGGGTGGGGGCAAGCTGCCAAAAGCAGTTTCTTGAGGAGCGCCAAGGCGGTCAGCGACGCGAATCACACCCCCATTCTGGCTCGCACGGGCGCTCGCCCCAGCCAAACAAGGGCGATGACATCCCCGCTAGTGTTTCGGGGGAATCTCCGCCGAAGCCTTGACCATCATGTCGAGGACTTTCTTGAAATCCTCCAGGCCCGGCGCCGGGATGATGACCGTGTCGCGCCGCCCGCCGACGTCTTCGGTGATGCGGAGAAAACGGCCGCGCGGATTTTC
>CAZIJO010000260.1:0-7484 GCA_964539515.1 uncultured Bifidobacterium sp.
AACTCCAGTTCAAACACCTGCCAGCGCCCGTTTGTGCCGGGCATCGAGAACAACACGCGATCCGCCTCCCAATGCAAATCCACATCGCCGATGAATTTCCCACCCGGTTGATAAATCCTGCGTGGTTCCGCCTCCGCGTCCTGGAACGACCACACGCAAAGTGCGTCGTCGTAGCCGTTGCCCGGCAGCGAGCAGTTGCTTTCCCAGTTGCGCGGCAATCCGAGCGAGGGCGAGCCGGCCGGCCGTTTGACCAGCAACAACTCGTTGAAATCCAGCAGCGGATTGGCCAGCAACGCCTCGCGCTGCAGCGCGATGAATTGCCGGCGGACGTCCTTTCCGGCCGCCGCGGCGGTCTCCAGTGCCACAAGTCGCGTCCGATAACTGCTGCCGTTGACATAACGGTCACCGTACGTTTGCTCGAGATCTTCAATGGCCCGGCGGAGCGCGGGCAGGTTCACCTCGGGTTCGTGCCGGGTCACCGTCGGGGTCGGAACACCCGCCCCGAGCTTGCGGGCTTTCGGGCGGTTGACAACCCACCCCGCCGGCAGCGGCAGCGCGGCATCAAAGCGCAGGTTCATCACGTGCGGAAAACTTCCGGGCCGCTCCAGCTTGAATGTGTGTTGCCCGGCCGTGAGCTGGAGCCGCGCACTTTCCTCCCACCCCGCGCCGCTCGTGTTCCACGAACCCGTTACGCTCCGGCAGATATTGGTGATCGCGCGGCCGTCCACCCAAAGCGTCACCGGGCGCGCCTCCGCCGCCGCGTACTGGACGCGCAGCCGGTAATCGGTCGTGTTTGGAAACGCAATGTCATACTCCACGACCACCGGCGATTCGCCGCCGTACGCAATCATCGGCCCGGCATCGGCATACTCCTTGATAAACGTCTGCGCGTTCCCGCGATCAAACGCCCACGCCGGGATGCTGAAGGCGTGCGTGGGATTGGCCTCACAGGCGGAGGCCATCTCCGGCGGCTCGGCAAGGCCGGAGTCGGCGGCCCCGGCAAGAATCAAGCCGCCGACAATCGCAGCACGGCTCAACCGCCACCACATCTTCTTGGACTGCGGCCGGAACCGAAGCGCCCCGCCGCTTTCGGGGGTGGCTCGCAGGTTTGGACCCGCCCAGAAGCGCCAGCGGACTGGCGCCCTCCAGGACCTTGCGGAGTTCGCATCATTCATGGGAAGCGATGAGTTCACAGGTTTGTCAAAGCCCTCCCTTCTGCAACGCAACCCTGGCCCCTTCGTCTTCCGCGCCACCGATCCGCGCGGCCGCGGCCAGCAGAGCTTTCCGTACGGAAACTTCCGGGTAATCCGCCGCCAGTTGATTCAACTCCGCCAGATCGGATGGCTCGGCCATTTTTCCCAGCGCCTGCGCCGCCGCGTGCCGCACGTCGATCGCGTTTTCAAGGTTGCGAACCGCCCCCAGCAGGGCCGGTCGCGCCCGGCGGTCGCCAATCTTTCCCAGCGCCCAGGCCGCGGCCGCGCGCCAGCACGGCGTGTAATCCAGGTGCAGCAAATGAATCTCCGGCTGCGAAGGATCCGGCCGCCCATGCCGTGCTTCATTCAAATCATCGGCCAGGACCGCTGCGAGCGGGTCCACCGACGCCGGGTTGCCAAGGTTTCCGAGCGCGCGGGCGAGGTAAAACAGCGTCCAATGCCGGATCGGCGTCCACGTCGGATTCCCCAGCGTGCGACTCACGGGCTCCTCGGGCCGGGCCTGAAAGCGGACAAACGCGGCCCGCACTCGCGGTTCGTCGGCCGCGTCCCGGCACGTCAGCGACAAAATCTGCGCGGCGCGATTTTCCGGGCCCGGATGGCCGCCCCATGCGGGATGCGTCGTTGCGAGGGCCAGTTTGATATCCGCCGACGGTTTGGCGTTCGGGTCGCCGAGCAAGGCCAGGCAGGTTGCCGTCACTTCGTTGCCGCGTCCACTTCGGCGGAGAAGCCGGCCGACGAGGGTTTCATAATCATCGTTCGCCAGGAACAAACCCCGATCCGGGTCGGTGGGCACGGACCGGATGAGCTGCGGCACGATGGCGGCCGCCTGCGTGGAACCCATCGCGTCCAGCGCGGCGATGATGCGGGCATGCACCGGCGAGGAATGGCAGGCGTACAGCGCCGGGTGATCGCTATACCAGCCGACGTAATGCCAGTAGTCCTTCAGCGCCGCAAAGGTTTCGATCAGGGTCGCCTCCGCGGCCGGCGAACCAATGCGGCCCAGTGATTCAATGGCCGCCTCGGCGACAAACAGGTTGCCCGTGCGCGGTTCGATATTATTCGCCAGCAGCTCTCGGAGCAGGGGCAGCGCGTTGGTGTCGCCCAGCTGGCCGAGGGCGCGAACGGCCGCCTGCAGCGTCCGCGGGTTCAGCGGGGACGCCGCCGCGAACGTGAAGTTGTCCGTACGATTGTCATTCACGAAGGGCGCGTAAGGGTTCCGGGCGGCTTCGGCGCGGACAAATTCCCGAAGCGCTGCCGACGCGGCGTCCCCTCCGATATGGCTGAGGGCGGTGATGGTGGCCCGTGGGGAAATTTGTGTGGGCGAGAACACGCTCGCCCTCACCCCGGCCCTCTCCCCCGGGGAGAGGGAGGGGCTGTCGGTGCTCGTGGATGATTCGGATGCGCGTTGTGCGGACACCGCACTCACCACGTTGGACAAAGAGCGGACCGAGGCACTTGGCGTATCTGCCTCGCCCAGAGGCGGCGGAGAATTCTCCCTCTCCTGGGGGAGAGGGCCGGGGTGAGGGTGGACCGACAACTCACTATTTGCCCAGTGCGCCGTCGCATGCTGAAGTTCGGCAACCAACTCCCGCTCGATGGCGTCGAACGAATTCGTCGCCAGCCATGCCTTCCAGTTGGCCGGCGTGCCGTTCCCTTCCGCGTGGGCCGTGAGATTCTCCAGCGCGACATTGGCCGCCTGGGCAATAATCGGATCCTTGTCGCCAAGCACTGCCACCAGCGGCGCAATCGCGTCCCCCGTGCCGCAGGCCGCCAACGCGAGCGTCGCCGCCAGGCGGGCCTCGCGCCCCGATGTTTTCAACCCCGCCGCCAGCGCCGGGGCCGCGGCGGGTTCGCGAAACAGCGCGAGCCGTTGTGCCGCAGAAATCTTCAAGCCGTCGTCCGTCCCGCGGAGTTGCTCGACCAGCGCGGCGATCTCATCCCGGCGCGCGGCCTCCGGCGGAAGCTCCAGTGCGTTCCGATTGAGCGAGGCGCATTCACGAAAGCGTTCAAACTGCAAATCCATCATGCCGGTCACGCCGGGATTGTTGCCGCGAAACCGGTGCGGATCCCCCTGGCCGAGCAGCTTCACCGGCGGCGCGCGCAGGGCATCCGCCAGCCGGCCGGCAAACAGCGGCGCGGCTTCGCGCGGTTGATGGCAGCCGGTGCAGGAACGGCGTTCGCCGGGGCGCACATAGAGCCACGACATCTCGTTCAACTCCGAACGGCCCTCGGCATCCACGGCTTGCAACGCCAGCGGCATGTCGGCCGGCACTTCGATGCTGAACGAGCCGTCCGGCGCGAGCGGTACCGTGCCGAGTTCGACCGCTTCATGGCCCACGTGAACAATGTGCGAGTGCGATGAACGCGTCGTCAGCGGCACCGCCCCCAGCACGCGGATGGCGCGTACGCGTTCCCAGTCCGCCTTGCGCTTGGTCGTGAACCGCGCGTCCTGGCAGAACAAAAATCCCGTGGCCCCGGCCCGGTTGGCGCGGGCACGGTCCACATAATCGGGAATCACCGGCGGCCGCCGGCGTGCCCCCAGAAACACCGGCGAATGAATGCCGCCCGCCGGGGATTCGAAGATGGCAACGATCCGGTTCTCGCGCGGGTCGATGACGCCGAGAACGTCCGACGTCATCCGCTTTCCGTCCGGGCGCAGGACGGTGACCAGCAACCGCCCGTCCGGCAGCGGCGCGAGGTCCCCCAGGTTGCCGGGCAGGCGCTGCTGCTCCCGCTCGGGGCTGCCGGAGGCGCCGATGAAGTTGCCGCGGTTGGAAATGTAGGCGAGGCGGCCGTCGGCCAACGGCGCCGGGCTGCCGTAACCAAAGGCCCGCAGGCGCACCCCGTAGTCCGCCCCGACATTCGCGCCGAACTCCGTCAGCCCGTCCGTGCCGTCCGGCCGGATGCTGTGCAGGTGCGTCTCCACCTTGCCCCGGTCGAAGAAATTGTCCGTGCGAATGAAGACAATGCGGCCATTGGCCATCACCTTCGGCTCGTTGTCGAAGATCAACGTGGACGTGATGGGATGCCGGTTGCTGCCATCGGCGTTCATCCGGAACAGCGCCCGGGACGGCGGCTGATGATATTCCTCGAAAGTGCCGATGCGCGTGGAGGTGAACACAATCCGGCCGTCCGGCAGCTCGGCCGGGTCGATGTCGTGGAACGGCCCGTCCGTGAGCTGCTGCGGTTCGCCGCCCGCGACCGGGAGCCGGTAGATGTGGAAAAACTTTTCGCCCGCGCGCGCCATCGCCACCAGCAATGATTTGCCGTCGAAGGCAACGCTCGGCGAGCCGATGACGCCCGTGCCGGCATCGAGCAGGACTCGGAGGCGGGGGGTGCGTGGGATGGAAGAGTCAGATTCCTGGCTCGCCCTCACCCCAGCCCGCTCCTGGGGGACGGGGCCGGATTGAGAATTTCCCGAACCAAAGTTCGCGCCTTGAACCCGAGAACTACGGGATGCCTTCGCTCCCGGCCGGCGGCCACCCTCTCCTCCATCGGGAATGGAGGAGAGGGACGGGGAGAGGAGGCGCGGCGGTTCATTGGGAGGGCGGTCGTTTTTCTCCGCCTCGCCGCTTGGCCAACTGAGCGTGTAAAGCTTGCGGCCAATTTTCGACGGACACGGCAGATCAAATTCCGTGTAGGCCCGCGACCAGTCGCCGATGCGAAAAGCCACGCCCCAGGCATCGCCCCGGAGCGGCACATACACGCTGCAATCCTCGCCCAGAAACGCCACCGCCTCCGGCCAGGCAAAATCCGGCCCCGGCTCGGCCAGTTCCACCCGGGTCTGCGTGGTCCGCGCCAACGGGCCGCCTTCCGACCACGCCAGTTCACCCCAAGGTGACATTCCCATTGGCCCGACAACCCGGGCGTTCTGCCATTCCGGTCCTTCGACGTATTCCGGATGCGAATAATCCACCGCCTTGCCGTCCCGCGTCACGCGCCAGGATTCATCCGTGACCAATTCAAGCGGCGGCTGGTCCTTGAGCTCCACCCGGATGGCCGCGATGACGCCGCGCACGCCCCCGAGGTCGATGCCCCGGAGGCCGACGACGTTGCGCCCTTTCGCCAGCCGTGACGTGATGTCGTAGCGCTCGACCGATTGCCAGACGTCCGCCGCCGCGCCGGTGTCGCTGCCGACGAGCGACCCATTGACGTAAAGTTCGTAGCCATTGTCGGCGGTGACGAGGACGGTCGCGTTGGTGGGGCGCGCGTCGAGCGTGAAGTTCCGGCGGAGATCGCATTGCGCCTCCGTCTCCACTGCGTCGGACCAGATCCAGGATGCGCGCGGGAGCGGCGGGAGCGGGCTGGCGGCCGGGGCCGTCCAGGCGCCGAGGGCAAGCGCGATCCCGGCCGCTACCGCCCCGACCAAACGGCATGGCACGCTGCGCTGTGGATGGTTTCTTTGCACCGTTTTTCAGACGGACACAAGGCTCACGGGCGAACGCACCCAATATCCCGCAAACCGGTCGGATGGAACTGCGCGGAACTTGGCTTTTGCTGCCCGCTTCTTGGCCGGGGCGGCCCAAATCCGGCGACCTGTGCCGCATGGCGACCCGTCCGGCCGATGCTCAAGCCATCCCAAGCCATCAGAAATGGAACGCGAGAACGGCAGTTCAGAGGGACCGGCAGCCACGGTAGCGAACCTTGATTCCCGCGCAGGGGACGCAGTGAGGAGTCCCTGACTTTTCCGGGCGAACCACCCCGCGGCGCCAATGGAATCGCGACTCGTCACCGCGTCTCCGATACTTCGGTGGCCGGAACTGCGCGGTTCCAATCGGTCGTTGTCCCGGCGCCGGATCGGAGATCGGCGCTCCGGTTTTTGACCAGGGTCAAGAGGCGCCTTGCGCGCGCCAACGGGGCGCCGAGAATCAAGTGCCGAGAATCAAGTTGCGCGCCCGGAAGGTTTTTTGAATACTTTCCGGACGATGCACCCAGCGTCCCGCGGCGGGAGCATCCGATTCGGCGCGCGCTTAGCTCAGTGGTAGAGCATTTCCTTCACACGGAAGGGGTCGTAGGTTCAATCCCTACAGCGCGCACCATTTTCTTTTTACGGTCACAAACGCCCGCACTTCTGCTCCCGCCACCCCCCGTCCGAGCCCTTATCCCTCCGGTAGGGCGGTGCTGCCGCGCCGCCGCTCCCGCGGCCGCCCCGGTGGGGCGAGTGGCGCCACGAGCCGCCTCCCGCTCCCCTGCGCCCCGCGGGCTGAAGTATTTGAACCGGCACACCTCGTGGAACTGATCCCGGAGCTTGGCCTTGGGATTTGGGATCAGGGTGCCCAGACGACGTGCGGTTTTTCCCGATTCAATATTCATGGGTGAAAAATCTATAAACCCTTGTTGACACAGAAGGAAGCCTGAAATACAAGGGCATTATGGCATTCATGATAGACCGCAACTTGCTCCCGAATTACTGTTGAGCGTCACCGGTTGAGGCGAGGGGTTGGACTAAAACTATTTTCAACAGGCATGGAAATAATTAGCATAGGCGCCCCCGGTACTGAACGACGCTCAAGCTGACCTTGGAGCGACGTTCAGTACCGGGGGCGCACAAGCAATGAAGCTCAGGGTGAAAAATTTTTGCGAAACCATTCAAAGTCTCGGGCCCGGCGACGCCCAACCATTCGTTGAAGCTGACACGTGGCACGCCACAAATCCGCTATCGCGGACTACGGCTCGGGCCGTGCAGCTTAACTCTATTCGTTAGGCCACTTCGCACGCACATGAAATTCCTAGGCTATCCAGTCTATTGCGGCTACGTGATCACCGGTAGGCGGTCACGCGTCCGACAAAACCTGCGCGCGTACGAATTGTCAGACTTGGACGAGATGAGGAAGGACATCGCGAAGAGGATTGATCCGAACTACGAGGAGATGACTCGACCAGACGACTTCGGCACGGTCGTCACTTTCCTTTCGGACAGATTTCAGCAGTTCAGTCGAGACTTTGTGGCTGTGTTTCAGAGCGGTGATTTCTTTTATGATTGGATTATCCGACTGGGTGTTTACGTCGGGGATCTGGTTGTCAGCCACTCCATCAATAAAGCACAGTGGGCAAAGGACGATCAGGGTTTGCTGGTAGTGCAGATTGAGCGTGCTTCCGGCCCTTTCCGATGGAGTCCATTCGAGTTTGTGGAGCGGAGATACTTTTTTGGTGAGCCAGAGGATTTCTATCTGTCTTTGGATGTTTTCAAGAAGCTGAAATGTTGATACCGTGGCCTAACACCTGAAGGAATGTAGTTAACCCGGAGCGCAGCGGAGGGTTAATTGCATT
>CAZIJO010000261.1:0-7426 GCA_964539515.1 uncultured Bifidobacterium sp.
ACGGGAAAAAAACTGGGCAGATAAGTTGCCACTTCTCGCATTCCGTTCGATGCGTTAAACCGTGCCAGAAAACCGGCCGCGGAATGGAACGGAGGAATGCCGGTGTAGAGCGCTCCCGGGGTCGCCAACCCCGATGATGAAACCTCGCCCCCCAGCCAAAGGGCACCATTAGGTCCGAGGGCCAACGAACCGATGCTGTCCCATCCCGTGCCACCAAAGTAGGAGCAGTAGCTTAAGGCAGAGCCATCCGGAGTGATCTTGGCGAAGTAACCGTCCTGCCAGTAGATAGGTGGAGAGTCCTGAAGCATGTCTCCTGTGAACCGCGGTTTGTAGGCATTCGTCACCCGCAGATTAGAGGAGTCGGTCTGACCTGCGATGTAGGCGAAGCCTTCCGCGTCAGCTACGATGCCAGCGTGGGGGGAGTCGTCGCGGTTTCCACCGAAGTATGTCGAATAGACCACACCCGTTCCCCCCGCGGATAGCTTGACGACTACTGCATCTCCATAACCCCTGCACTGCGGTTGGAGTGCATTATGGACCGGAAAGTCGGTGTTGATGCCAGCAGCGTCCCATGCAGTACTACCAGCGAGGTAGATGTTCCCGGCTGGGTCAAGTGCCACGCTTCCGAAAGACTCATAATTCGTGCCGCCCCAGTAAGTGGAAAAGAGGATCTCCGCACCCTCGGGATTCAAAATCGTCACGAACCCGTCATCCCCACCGCCAAATGCCGATTGGAGCGGATTCACAAGCGGAAAGTCGTCGCTGGAACTGGATCCGGCAATGTGAATGTTCCCAGCGGCATCCAAGGCAACGCCACTGGCAAAATCTAAGGCCAAGGTTCCGGCCGCCGCCCCGCCCAAGTAAGTCGAGAAGAGAAGTTCGCCCGAAGGACCTATTTTTGCCACGAAGGCATCGTTGATACCTCCGAGGACCGACTGGAGCGCGTTCGCGACCGGGAAATCCAGCGAGTCCGTGGCACCCACAACATAACCATTTCCCTGAGAATCTGAGACAATCGAGCTGGCTGCTCCATAGGGATAGCCCTCATTCCCGCTTCCCCCCAGAAAGGTCGAATAAATTAAAACCGGATCAATCACGAGCGGCTGAGAGCGGTCGTAAGCGGCGAGTTCAAATCCGATCCGATGGGAGCTTTTGGTCTGGTATGTCAGCGAGCCGCCGTCCAACCGATACGCCCCGGCCACCTCGATTCGTTGGCCGTCGAACTCCTGGTAAACCACCGGCTTCTGCCAACGCACCTCGCGTCCCGCCACCCAGGCGATCAGGTCGCCATGCGCGTCCAACTCGATCCGGTCAGCGCCGTCGAATTCCAGCGCGATCTGATTGGGGTCCGCGCCCGGAGCGAGGACGAAATCATATTCCAAGCGGCCGTCCTGGTTGCCGTAATAGACCAGGTCCGTGCCGGGATAAACGTCGCGGGATTGCACTTTCGCAAAGGTCGGGATGTTCGTCCGCCAGTGACTCGGATCATTGCCAATGAAATAGTTCACTTTGCCGGTCAGTTCGACATCTCCATGGACCGGAGGTGAATCGTTGGCGCCAACCAACCGCATGCGCAGCACCCTCGAATGGCGTGGACTTGGTGAGGATTCAACGCGTCCCGGCGCATCCAAACCGCGCGTTAGCGGCTTGGACTGCGGTGCTCCGGCACCGCTTTCGAACGTGTTCGAGAGTTCGGTGAACTCGCGATTCTCGCCAAAGCCGAACGCGTCCCACAAAGCGGCAGAGGGCTGCCGCACTCCAAGACGCTTCGCGCCTTCGCAGGCATTTGGTGAGCTCAACACCATCACCGCCTCCGTGTCCGTGAGGAAGAGTTGGTAGCCCTTGCCGCGAGCCAGGAACTTCACCTCGGCGTCCGTTTGACCGAGGTTGGGTTCAAAGGCCAGAGGTTCGCGGCCAAATGACGCGTCGAGCCGTGGTGATGCCCCTGGCAATGGGATACTGACCACTTCGCCGGTCAGACAAGTTGCGGAGTCGCTGGGTCCCCCGACGCATGGCAACGTCAGGACCAGGGCGAGTAGGTGACTTTTCACGCAATGACGGTTCATGGCGGGGATGGTTTGTTTCAGCTACTTCGTTTTGATGGATACTTCGTTCGAAGAAAGCGAGATGCCGGCGACGTTGAAGGATCGAACGCGGTAACCGTAGGTGGTTCGCCGGGCCGCGGTGACATCGACGAATGTGGTGGTGTTGGCGGCGGTGCTGGCCAGGGTCTGCCACGCGTTGCCGTTCTTTCGCTCGATCAGGAAACCGTTTTCGTTGTTCGAATTGTCCTTCCAACTCACAGAGACTCCCTGACCGGCATTCAACGCTCTAGCCGTGAGGCTCGAGGGCGCATTGGGCACCGTCACAGTTGGCAGATTGCCAGAGGGCGCGTCGAGAAATGCCGCGATATCCAAGGTGCCGCCGGTCAGCGTGAGGCCCGCCAGGCTGGACAGAGGGCGGGCGCCCGCCGTGAGGAGATCGTTGCGAATCTGCTGCGGCGTTCTTTCCGGATGTGCCGCCGCGTAAAGCGCAATGGCTCCGGTGACGAGGGGCGCCGACATCGAGGTGCCGCGCATGTAGCCGTAGGTGCTCGGCGGAACGGTCGAAACGATCTCGTAGTCCGGATCGTGCAGGCTCGGGTCGTTTGGATCCACCCGGTCGCCGCCGGGAGCGCCCAGGTCAACGGTGGTGCGCCCGTAGTTTGAGTAGCTCGACTTGGCCCCCTGCCGATTGATCGCCGCCACTGCGATGACGGCATCATAGCCGGCGCCGGAAGTGGTGTCATAGCCGCAGGGATAACGCACGGAGGTGTCGTTGTCCTTCGAATCGTTTCCGGCGCTGGCAACGAACAGGATGCCGGCTTGGGCGGCCCGGCTGATGGAGTCGAGCATGCCCTGACTGAAGCCGTATCCACCCCAGGAACTGTTCACAGCCACAAGGTTCAGGCCTTTCTGGACTCTGAGTGCCGTCATATAGTCGATGGTCTCAATCAGCGACGAGATGGGCGTCCACCCGGAAATGCTTTTGCCGACAATCATCGTGAGGTTCCAGTTCACCCCAGCCACGCCGATGCCATTTCCCCCTACCGCCCCGATCGTTCCGGCCACGTGAGTGCCATGCGATACGGTGTCGTCCGGGTTGGACACGTCTCCGTTGCCATCAACGAAGTTCCACCCATGGACATCGTCCAAGTAGCCGTTGCCATCGTCGTCGATGCCGTTTCCGGGTATCTCGTCAGGGTTCGTCCAGATGTTTGCGGCAAGATCTGGATGATTGATCTGGATTCCGGTGTCAATGATCCCCACATAGACGTCATGCGAACCGGTGAATCCGGCGGCCCAGGCTTTTTCGGCCTGCGAACCGAAAGGATTGGTCGTGCCAGGCGGCCCGATAGGCGAAGGAGTATCGTCGCCGAACATACCCCACAAAGGTCCGGGAACCGACACATCCCAGTAAAACGGATCGTTCGGCGTTTCGTCGGCGCTAATCACCCAGTTTGGCTCGGCGAACTGGACGCCCGGCAGTCGGTTCAGGACCTCCACGGCTACCGGCACGGGCATGGCCGTTGAGGCGCGCGTGAGCCCGATCTGGCCGTGAGCTTCCACGGCGGGGGTCCGGATGTGCTTGATCAGGCCCAGGCCGGCTTGCTGAACGGCGGCGCCGATCTGTTGATCGGTAACGTCAGCTTTGAATTGGACGAGGATTTCCCCTGGGGCATAGGCCGGTCCACCGCCAGGGCTGGCCTGTGGGGGCAGGACCTGGCAATAGGTAAGCGCGGCGGTGAACAGGAAGACGGCGAAAAGGAGTGGGCGAGGGTGATAGAATTGGGTTTTCATGTCGAGCGATGATCGTCTCCGTATCGGTTTATGTTTGGCGGCTGATAGGGCCATGGACAATCCATCGCCGAGGTGGGAGGGGATTTTACAGAATTTATCAAGGGGATGGGCGCGACCTACGCCGCAGACCAGTCTATGACTCGTTCACACTCGGCCAAACGCAGCCGGTGTCAGCGGACGTTTGGGACGGAAGATGTCGCTCCGTGACGCCGAGGCGGGGGCGAAATCCGCTCAAGCAATCCAGCCCGCTCTTGTGGAAGTAGAGGCTCGAGGCTTCCGGCCGGACCTAGCTTTACGCCGGCATATAACTGCGCCAATGCAGCGATCTCCGCTGCCGGCAACTCCAGGGTTGGCACATCCCACAATTGAGCAGTGCCATCGCGACTGGCCGTGGCCACCCAGTTTCCATTCGGGCTGAAGGAGGCATCAAGGACAGGCTTACGATGCCGGAAAGGCATGCACAAGGGTTCGCCGGTAACCGCGTCCCAAACCCGCGCGGTGCCATCGTGGCCGCATGTGATCACCTTGCGATCATCTGGGCTGAAGTTACCGGCCGTAACGAAATCTCCATGTGTCATCGGTGGAGTCACAGGTTCGCCCGTCTGGATGTCCCACACGCGCGCGGTTTGATCCAGGCTGGCAGTGAGAAGGTATTTGCCGTTGTGGCTGAAACAGACGTCCACGACTGAGCCCAAATGCCTTGGCGGAACCGAGGCCGTCTGGCCGGTGCTGAGGTCCCAAATATGCACCGTCTCGAACCGACCACCGGTGGCCACCTTCTTTCCATCGGGATGGAACGCAAGGGCGAAAACCGCTCCGGAGTGTTCCAGCGGTGGAGTCACAGGCTCGCCCGTCACGGCATCCCAAATGCGAGCCGTCCCATCCTGGCTGACGGTGGCCAACTTGCGGCCATCGGGACTATAGCGGGCACTGGAAACGAAATCCGCGTGACGCATCTCAGACGTCACTGGTTTGCCGGTGGAAGCATCCCAAACCCTCACATTTCCGTTGTCGCAAGCGGTGACCAGGTGATCGGTGAGCGGGCTGAATTCAGCCCAGATCACAAAGGCGCCTGGACGCAGAATAACGGGCTGAGGTTCGCCCGTAAGCGCGTTCCAGATCCGCACAGTGCCGTCACCGCTGGGCGCGGCGAGCAGGCGGCCATCCGCACTCCGGGATGCGCGGTTGAAGGAAAAGCCGCGCGGAACTTTGGTTTCCCATTGGGGAATCATTCTGGGGCCCGCCCGTTCCCCGGCGGCGGTGTGCCAGACTTGCAGTTGACCTGCCGCTTCCGTGGTAACCACTTGTTCGCCATCCGGTGAAAACCTAACTGAAGTGATTTGTTCGTGATCCGGGCTTGCGAACGATGGCCGAGTCGGCTGGGCGGCAGCCATATTCCAGACGATGATCGAACCCGACTTCGTGGTGGCAACCAATCGCGTGCCATCGGGACTGAAGGCCAATTGTCTCGCTCGGGAATCCTGCTTTAGAGGCGGGACCATCAATTCACCGGAACGAGCATCCCACACGCGCACCTCCTTTTCACATCCGGCAGCCAGCCAGCGGCCATCGGGGCTGAAGCGTAACTGCCAGGCAATCTCCCCCAGCTTAAACGGAGGGAGGGCCAGGTCGCCAGAACGAGCATCCCAGAGCTTCACGCTGTGATCCGCCCCAGCCGTGGCTAGGAAGCGACCGTCAGGACTGAAGGCAGCGTCCAGGACTGTGTCTTGATGCGCCAGCGGTGAAAAGCGGAGTTGGCCAGCGGGTAAATCCAAGACTCTGACATGATGATCGTTTTCCCCACTGCTGGTGCTGACAGCCAAGCTCCCGATAATTGCCAGCGACTTTCCGTCCGTAGCAAAAGTGGCTGATTCAACCACCTCGTCGGATTGAATCCAGTCGGTAAGTGGCTCACCGGTGGCAGTATTCCAAACTCGCACCAGACCGGTTGGCTTCCCGGGCCCTTCGAGCGGATCCATTTTCACATGCTCGACCCGGGTTCCGGTGACGAGCTGGCGGCCAGTTCCATCAAAGGCGATGAAGACGACGTCGTTACTATGTATCAGCGGCGGTGCCACCAGGCGGCCCGAGGGGATTTCGAGAAGCTGGACTTCGCGGCCCTGAGGAGAGGCGCAGATGGCCAGCTTGGTTCCGTCCCGGGAAAACGCACTCAATAGTCCACCACTTCCGCCGAAAGGGAGATTGGTCACAAACCGCAATTCCTCACTCACCTCGTACAAACGATTCCCTGTGGGGTCGGCGAGAACTGCCCAACGGCCTGAAGGGCTTATCCGAACACTCCCAATGTTGGTGAGGCTGATTGAATGAACGAGTCGGAAAGTGGACAACTCCCACTCTGTGATTACACCCTGACCGAGCCCGGGTCCCGCAACTTTGGAAACGGCGACAAGGCGCTTCCCGTCCGCACTCAGGTTCATGGATACCAGGTCGTGTTCTAGTTGAAAGAGCCCAACCGGCTTGGGCAGATACCGGAGCAAGGAGCCCAACCGAAAACGCTCACGCTGTTCAGCCACGATGTCGCCCGCCGATTGCTTGAGCACTTCCGAAAACCAAACCGCCGCTGTTGCAGGGTCACCGTTGTCCATCGCCCGGATCCCGTTGGCGGTCTGCATTTGAATCAGTCGGAGATGATTCTGCGCGGCCAGCCGGTTTTTTTCCTCAGCCAACTGGGTCATCTTTTGCGTTTGTTGCCGTTGCCAGAGGAGCGCGGCGCCGATCAGGAGCGTGGCAACAATGGCCGCCGCGCCCACTTGCTTGGCAATTTGGAACTGGCGGTCGAATTGATGCCGGCGTTTAACCGAGCCGCCGCTGTGCAGCAGCGCGAGGTCGGCGTGCATTTCCTCGGCGGTGGCGTAGCGCTTCCGGGGATCGGGGGCGCAGGCGCGGAGCAGCACGGCGTTGAGTTCCATCAGGGCGATGGATTCGCGGTCGGTGCCGATCTGGGTGAACGGCTCGGGGAATTCGTGGCGGTCCTTCCCCATCGCGGCTTCGTAGAGGACCTTGCCCAGGGCGTAGAGGTCGGCCTGGGGCGAGGTCGGGCCTTCGGGCGGGACGAACCCTTCCGTGCCCACGAAGGTGTTCGCGCCCTGCGCTTCGGTGACGAGGCCGATGTCGGCCAGCTTGGGCACGCCGCCGACGTAGATGATGTTCGACGGCTTCACGTCGCGATGAATGAGGCCGTGCCGGTGCAGGTGACCGAGGGCGAGGGTGAGCGTGAGGCCGAGTTCGAGGCAGTCGGCAAGCGGGAGGCGGCCGCGTTGGTACAGGTCGCGGGCGAGGGTGCGGGGAGTATATGATTGCGGAGTTTCGAATGCGGAGTGCGGAGTGAGTTTATGTATCTCGGCGTCCCCCTCACCCCGTCCCTCTCCCTCAGCGGGGGAGAGGGTGTCCGAAGGACCGGTGAGGGGCGGCTCCGCATTCTGAGTTCCGCACTCCGCACTTGCGGGGTCCGCCAGCTCCATCACGTAGTAGAACCACCCGCCGGCGTCGTCGCGGCCCACCTGGAGGACGTCCACGAAGCCTTCGTTGCTGCGGGAGAGCGGTTCGAAGCGGCGGATGCCGGCGAA
>CAZIJO010000262.1:0-7377 GCA_964539515.1 uncultured Bifidobacterium sp.
AGCGGCGTGGACGAAGGCGCGGAGTTGACGCAGTCGCAGTGCGCCCTCCCCTCAAAAGGTTACTGGTTTGCTCCATCGTTCCTGACCGGCGTGACGCATGCGCATCGCGTGGCGAACGAGGAAATTTTTGGGCCAGTGCTGAGCGTGATGACGTTCCGCACGCCGGAGGAGGCGTTCGAGCGCGCGAACAACATCCCTTACGGCTTGAGCGCGGGCGTGTGGACGGACAAGGGCAGCAAGATTTTCAAGATGGTGAACAAGCTGCGCGCCGGCGTCGTCTGGGCGAACACCTACAACAAGTTCGACCCGACCAGTCCGTTCGGCGGCTACAAGGAAAGCGGTTTCGGTCGCGAGGGCGGATTGCAGGGGTTGGCGGCGTATTGCCGGGTGGATTGAAACGATTATGGCAGTTCCCGAGTACAACGAAATCAAGGCCCCCGCGATGCAGTTCTTCGCGGACGGAAAAACGCACCGATTGGCGGAGGTTTTTGAAACGCTTGCGAAGCATTTCAAACTTACCGAAGAGGAACAGAATGAAATGCTGCCGAGCGGGACGCAGCGCCGCTGGCACAATCGCGCAAACTGGGCGTGTTATGATCTTTTTCGTGCCGGGTTGCTGGACAGGCCCAAGAAGGGAACTTACGTAATCACCTCTCTCGGAAAGAAAGTGGCCGCTGAGAAGCCTGACGCGATAGACCGCGATTACCTGATGAAGTTTCCGAGTTTCGCTGAGTTCATGAAGATCACGAACGAGGCAAAAGCCAAAGACGGTGATGGCGAAATCGAGACAGGCCAATCAGGAGCGAGCAAAACGGCGACACCGCAGGAAATAATTGAGTCCGCATACAAGGCGATCCAGTCCAGCGTCAAAGCTGAATTGCTGGGGCTCGTAAAGAAGATGGATCCATTTCGATTTGAGCAGCTCGTGGTCGATTTGCTCGTGGAGATGGGCTATGGCGGATCTCGTGAAGAAGCAGCGCGCGTGACCAAAGCTTCAAATGATGAAGGCATTGACGGCGTAATAAACGAGGACCGTCTTGGGCTTGATGTTGTTTATGTCCAAGCAAAACGCTGGCAACACACAGTTGGAAGAAAAGAAATTCAAAGCTTTGTTGGCGCGTTAGCAGGACAGCAAGCTCACAAAGGAATCTTCATCACCACAAGTGATTTCGCAGATACCGCGAAGGCTTACGCCAAGAGCATCCCGCAGAAAGTAATCTTAGTTGATGGAGACCGCCTGACCGATTTGATGATCGAGCACGACATCGGTGTTGCACTTGCGCACGCATACAAGATCAAGCGGATTGACAGCGATTATTTTGAGGAGTGAGTCGCACGCTCACCGAAGGGCGTTCAAGCGCGCGAACAACATCACGATTTCGCCGGCGTTGGTGGGGCGAGGCTCCTGACGAGCCTTTCGTTCCCACAAACATTGCTCCAATTGCGCTGGCCCGCCGGGAGTCTCGCCCCACCGGTAAAGGGACGGCTTGCGGGGACGCTCGCCCCACCAAACCCACCAAACAGCCTGCGGCTATTTGCCGGTCCACATCAGGTCGAAGACTCTGCCTTTGAATGGCCAGTCTTCGATTCGTTTGCAAAGACCTTTCCTGACCGGGTTCTCCTGCACATAAAGCCATTTCTCGGAGTAACTCTCGCCGTCGCGCAGGCGATGATGCCAGCCGCGTGATTGGAATTGCCATTCTGGGGAGAGGCTTGTCGGTAGCCTCGCCCCACCTGCTTGGCTCGCGAGGGCGCTTGCCCCACCTTTCTCATCCGGTGAGGCGAGCGTACCCGCGAGCCTCTTCCGCTTCAGCGCGAACTCGCGTTTCCAATATGAAATCCAAGCCTCGATCGTGAACTTCAAATCGCGCGGCGCGCAGAAACAATGAAGATGATCCGGCATCAGAAGATAGTCGCCAACAAGCCATGCGGTTGCCTCCGCCCATGTCTCATGCAAAAGCCGATGTGTGGTCTCGTTGGCCAGCCGTGGCTCACGATTCTCTGTTGTCACGGTGAGCAGAACAATATTGGACTGCCCAAGATTTACGTGAACGCCGGGTGATGGATTCTGGCGATTCGGAAGATCATCGTGACCAGCGTTTGGCATGAACGGAAGCTACCGCGAAGTTGGTTGGAACGAAAGGCTCGTCAGGAGCCTCGCCCCACCAACGCATTCTGGCTCGTCGCCCCACCCGACGGCGGCTCGCGGGGATGCTCGCCCCACCACTCGCCCACCACTTCGTCTACGGCTCGCCGAAGCTCTCGATTCGCCAGAAGCCTTGCGAGTTGTCGAACCGGACGGCAATGGCCATCAGACCGGCTGGCCCGCTGGACGGATCCTGCGCTTACGGCGGAAGGATTTTGATGCGGAAGAAGGCGTTGGTGTTGGTGGGGTTGTTGAAAAGCGGCACTTCGATGGGCACGACCATGGGGTTGGCGGTCACTTGCACGGCGGTATAGGATTGCCAATCCACCGGTGGATTCAGGTTTGCGGCGTAGCTAATTTCATAATACCGCCCGACCAGGCCGGTGAATGTGATCTGCATGAGGCTAGGCGAACTGGCGGTGACGCCCGTGATCACCGGCGGTTCGGCGTAATAAACATCCACGGTCGTCATCACATCGTTCGTCACGGCGCCCTGGGGATAGGTCAGCTTCAGTCCGTAATCGCCCGAAGTGGAAGGCTGCACATTGGTGAGGGTGAGCACGGCGGCGGTCGCGCCGGGCAGGTTTGTGCCGTTGCGCCGCCATTGGTAGGTGGTCGGCAACGGGCCTTGGACGATGGAGGTGACGGTGACGCTGCTGCCGATGGGGGCTTGCACGTAGGAGGGATCGGCGTAGAGCTGCACGTCCTCCACCGACGCCAACACGATCAGCTGACCTTCGTTGGTGCTGGTGCGCGAGCCTTGGGCGAAGGTGACCACGACCGAGTAGTTGCCATTGCTGTCGGATTGCGCGTTGGTAAAGACAAGGGAGGAATTGGTCGCGTGGTTGATAGTCGAAAAATTCCCTTTCCACTGGTAACTCAACGGGGTGGCACCCACGACACTGGCGGTAAAGGCGCCGGTGGTGCCGGTGAACAGATAAAGCTCCGCGGGCAGCACGGCGACGCCCGGGTCAATTACGGTCAAGGTGGCACTGGCGCTGGTGGCAGGGCCCAACGCGTTTTGCACGACAACATGATAATTGCCCGCGTCCGAGTTCGTGACGCCGGTCAGGGTGAGGATCGGTTCGGTGGCGCCGGCGAGCGGGACGCCGTTCTTGAACCATTGATATGTCATGGGCAGGCGACCGGCAACGCCGACATCCAAGGTGGCCACACTGCCCGCGAGCACCGTGCGGGATTGCGGCTGGCGCTGAATGGTGGCGGGAGTGCTGGCGAGGAAGTCGGATTGATAAATGGTGCCGGCAAAACCGACGATGAACGCGGAGTCGTGGGCGAATTCAACGGCGTTCAATTTCTGGCGGGTGCGGACGAAACGGCTGACCCAATTGCTGCCGTTGGTGGAGGTGAGGATTGAGCCTTCCGGTCCGACGGCGATGAAAGTGCCGTAGCCGTAGCGGACGTTTTCGATGTTCACGCCCGTCAGCACCGTGCTCCAATTCGTGCCGTTGGTGGAGAGCAGGATGCTGCTGCCGCCGGCGGCCACGAATTTGCCGCCGCCGAAGGCGACGGTTTCCCCGAAGGCGCCGGCGTTCGTGACCCAGTTGATGCCGTCGCTGGAGCGCACGCTGCCGGAGGAGCCGACGGCGACGAAGGTGTTGTTGCCAAACGCGAGATCCCACAGCGCGGCGGGCATGCCGGAGTTGCGATAGGTCCAATTGATGCCGTTGGTGGAGGTGAAGATCGGCGCGTTCGTGCCGCCGGGGCGGTCGCCGCAGGTGACGAACAAACCTTTGCCGTACTCGAGGCCGTAGAGCTGGCCCACCGAGCCGAAGCTCAGATCTGTCCACGCCTCGCCGCGGTTGGTGGAATAGCTGATGCGGGTCTGATTGGCGATCTCCTCGGTGCCGACGGTGATAAGGACGCCGTTGGTGTAATAAGCATTGTTACCGGCGGTGTTGAAGTTCGCCGGCATGGCCACCCAATCGCGCCCGGTCGTGGACCTCGTTTGCGAACCGGCATTGAACGCCACAATGCGGTCATCCACGGCAAGAACCTTGCGGAAGATCGGTTCCGTGGCGCCGCTGCCCAGAAAGCGCGGCTTCCAATCGTGCAGATTGGTCGTGCTCGTAACCAGGACGCTCTCGCCGCCCAACACGAGTTGATTGCCACCAACGGCCCCGCTGACGAGGTTGAGGTCCGTGCCTGCATCCAGGCTGCTCCACGTGGTGGCGTTGGAAGAGACGAGCAACGTGCCGAAATCGCCGACGGCGAGATACTGGTTGCTGAAGTAGGCAATTGCCACGAGGTCGCGGGTCGTTCCGGAGGTTCGCCGGGTCCACGTGTTGCCGTCCGGCGAAGTGAAGATGCTGCCGGCATCGCCCACGGCCACGAACTGGGAATTGGTGAACAACACGCCGCGGAGGTGGTTTGACCGGGTGATGGATTGTTGGGTCCAGGAACTGCCATCGGCGGAACGCGCCACGGCACCCGCCGCGCCCACGGCGACGAAGTTGCCCGCGCCATAAGCGATGCCGAGCAAGTTGTTGGTGAGTTGTGCGAGAGCGGTTGTCACCGACCAGTTCACACCGTCACCCGAGGTGAGCACCGGCCGGAAGCCAGCGTTGGCCTGTCCGACCGCGACGAATTGGGAGCCGCCGAACGTAACTGCCTTGAGCGCGCCGCTCGATCCCGTGTAGTGCTGCGTCCAGTTCGTGCCGGTCGGCGAGCTGGCGATAGCGTTGTCGCCGGTGGCATCATGGCCGCCCACCGCGACGAATCTCCCCGCGCCAAACGTGACGGCGCCAGGCGGCACCGTCAGCATGCTGGCATAGGGACTGCCGGACCAATCGGAACCATTGGCGGAATGAAAGGCGTTGCCTTGACCGATGGTATTGACGGTGAGCGCGACGAATCTTCCCGCGCCGAAAGCGACCCCCGTCACGGGTGCGCTTTTGACTCCGCCAAACGTCGAAACGTTGCGGGTGCGGGAAACCCAATTCGTGCCATCCGCCGAAACCATGATGGCCGGTCGCGTTCCAATGGCAAATACGCCCGGGTCCAGCGATGAACCAACGGCAAGGAAGCGGCCATTTCCGTAAGTGATGCTGTTGATGCCGAGCGCCGCCCCGGTGGCCGTCCACGCCGCCCCGTCCAGCGAAGTGTAAATCGTGGCGCTTTCGGCGACTCCAAAGTAGCTGACATCCGCCGAGACAAAAAGTGACGGACTTGCCCCCACTGCCGTGCGGCTTCCAGGATTGGCATCGGTAACATCCGTCCAAGCAGTGCCCGTAGGCGAACGCGACGTCGTATGCAACGCCACCGCGACAAAACCATTCGCGTTGCCGGCTACGGATTTGTAGTAGTCCGCGACGTTCGTTCGTCGCGTTGTCCAAGTGATGCCGTCCGGCGACGTGACGATGAAGCTGCGATTCGTTGGGAATTGCGTTCCGCCCACGGCCACGAATTGATTTTGTGCGTAGGTGATGGCGGTGAACGCATCGCCGACACCGCAGAATCGTCGCGTCCAGGACAGGCCGTCCGGCGAAGTCAGGATCACGTTCGTAGCTCCGGAATAACCCACCAACACGAACGAACTTCCGCCGTAGGCAATCGCCGTGAAAAACCAGTCGTTGCTGAAAGCGACGGGCGTCAGCACCCAATTGGTGCCGTTGGTGGAGGTGACGAGGGTCTGGAGGATGCCCGGTTCGGGCGCCGCGACGAATCGGCCGCTGCCGTACGCCACCCCGACGAGATTGATGTTGAGATTGGTGATACCGGAGTCACGGGCCGTCCAGGAGTCGCCGGAATCTGCCGAGGTCACAATGGTGCCGACGGTGCCGACGGCGACCCCGAGGCCGTTTCCAAAAGTGACGGCGCGCAGATTGTTGGGCGTCGGTCCGGGATTGCGCAAGGTCCAGGTATCGAGCGGGTCGGCGGCTTTGCTGTTCTGGGATAGGATGAAGGAAAATGAGGCTGCCAACACCACGAGGTGGGAAAAAAAGGCCTTCATAATTAAAATGCTCTGATTGAGTGCATTTCAGCACGACCACCCATGCTCGTCAAGATGGCACCAGCTTTGAGAAGCCAACCCGGCTGGAATCAAGCTGGCTGCAAGATTGATTCGTGGTGGATCGTGCCAGCCTTTCCGTCAGTCGCCAGTCAAGCCTACGGCTCCTCGAAGCTCTCGATTCGCCAGAAGCCTTGCGAGTTATCGAACCGGATGGGAACGGCTGTCGGGCCGGATTGCTGGGATTTGACGCGGAGGATTTCCTGCCAGTGACACAGGTTGAACGAGTGGAGCACGATGTAGGTCGTGGTCGGCTTGGCATCAAAAACAATTTCGCCACCAATCAACGGGCTGACCAACGAAAACGCCACGGCCACCGGGATCACCGGCCCGGCGGCGATGGCTTCCCGCCATTTCACGTAGCTCTGGATGTCCACCGCGTGCGTCTGGGTATAGGCGGTTTCGAGGGTTTCCAGCATCGCGTTGAACGCGGGCAGGTTGGTCCAGGTGTTCGTCGCGCCGACGTCGGCTTCGATCGCGACGCGGACCTGAGTGCTGATGCCGTTGGTCAGTTCCCAGGACACGCTGTTGCTGATGGCGCTGAACGAGGATTGGTTAAAAGCCATCAGGGTGTAACCGGTGAGGCTGGCCGCGATGTTGGTGAACCACTGGTTGCGGTCCGCGGCGTTCGTCCAGCCGATCTGGCCGCCGTCACCCGGGAGTCGGTCGAACCACACGGGCAGGTCCGCGTAAACCGGAAACGTGGGCACGCCCTGAGCGACGAGATGGGTGCGGATGGCCGCGTAGGTATCGCGCAGGAGCAACAGGTGATCGCGCTTTTCCGAACTCGTCAGCGCGGACCAGTTGGGCAGCGCCTGGGGTTCGATGTCGAGATGGAGGGCGTCAAACTTTTCGGGAACGGTGCGACCGGGAGCGTTGTTGAAGTTGAGGACGCGTTGGTCAATTTTCGTGAGCAGCGCGGGATGGTTGCTCGGAAAAATCGAGGTGGTTTCCGACATCAAAAACTGGGATTGGATGCCGGCTGCATGGAGCTTGGCGTTCCACGTCGCGCTGACGCTGGGGCTCGTGACGGGCTGCGTGCCGTAGCTGCCATAGATGCGCTTGACCGACTTGCTGGTGAGAAATGTGACGGTCTGATTCTCGAGCACGGCGTTGCCGACGATGTTGGAAGCGCCGTAGGGATTGCCGGCATCCTGCCAGAACCAGACGCCGCGGTGTTTGCACTCGGCCGCCGGCAGGGACA
>CAZIJO010000263.1:0-7325 GCA_964539515.1 uncultured Bifidobacterium sp.
CGCGAAGTAAAGCTCGACGTGGACAAGAAGGATCCCTTGCTCGATGGAATTTTACCGACCAACGCAAAGCTGGAAAAACTGGCGGAAGGTTTTGCCTTCACCGAAGGCCCGATCTGGATCAATGCCCACAATCCCGCGATCGCCCCCGATTCAGGCGAGGGATTTCTGCTTTTCAGCGATCCGAACAGCAACCTCATTTACCGGATGACTCCCGATGGTGAAGTGGGCGTCTATCTCACGAAGTCCGGCTACGCCGGCGAAAACATGGGTGACTACCGTCAGCCCGGTTCAAACGGGCTGACGACCGACTCAAATGGCAGGCTCACAATTTGCCAGCACGGCAACCGCCGGGTGGTGCGCATCGAGAAAAACGGCCTGACAACGATTCTCGCGGATCGTTTCAACGGTAAGCGGCTCAATTCGCCGAACGATCTTGTCTATCGCAGCGACGGCGCGTTGTTCTTCACCGACCCGCCCTTTGGCTTGCCCAAGTTCGCGGAAGATCCGAGCCGTGAGCAGCCGCACTCCGGTGTTTATTCAGTGATGGACGGCAACATTCAGCTCGTGAGCACCGACTTCCAGGGTCCAAACGGGCTGGCGTTTTCGCCCGACGAAAAATTTCTCTACATCGGCAATTGGAACACAAAGAAGGCCGTAGTGAACCGCTATGCCGTGAACGCCGACGCCACGCTCGGCAAAGGTGAATTGTTCTTTGACCTCACGACGGCGGGATTGGAAGACGCGATTGACGGGATCAAAGTGGATCGTGCGGGGAATGTTTTTGTCAGCGGGCCGGGCGGGCTGTGGGTTTTCGACGCTGGCGGCCATCATCTCGGAACGCTCCACGGCCCGGAACATCCGCACAATATGGCGTGGGGCGACGACGACAAACGCACACTTTACCTGGCCGCACAGTCCGGCATCTACCGCCTCCGGCTTAATGTTCCAGGCGCATCGGCATTCGTGCGATAGTTGTAAGGAAACCGTGCCTACTCCCGACGTCATCGTATGAAAACGATCACTGAGTCCATGCCAACGGTCTTCAATCCTGAAACGGCGTTCGTGCTCTCGCTTCCAAACGCGGAGGATAAGCCCAATCGCGCTGACGAGGCTTTCATTCCGCTTCGGTTTGCATTGCCGACGGAGAATAGATTCGCGGAGCGCGGCATCCCGCAGTCGGCCATTCATGATTGAAGATCGCGGTAATTCAACAAATCAAACCTGAGCCAATTATATGAACCAATCACGCCATCTCGAAAAACTTGCACACTTCAAAGCCTACAACCCGACTGCCGCTGAACTCCTGAAAGCTTCGAAGCGCGTGTATAACCCGGTGGACGATCTCTCGCGCCGCGCTCGAACCGTGAGTTGGATTTGTGCCGGTATCGCCGCAGCCATCATGGTCGAGACCTTGTTCTTCAAGTTCACCGGCGCACCGGAGTCGGTTTACATTTTCAAGCGGATGGGGACGGAACCGTGGATGCGTTGGGTCCAGGGCATCTGGGAATTGCTCGCCTCCATTTGCCTGCTCTGGCCACGCATGAAATGGGCGGGCGGGATCCTGACGACCGGCGCAATGCTCGCGGCAATTTTGAGCCACGTGACCTGGCTGGGTTATTCGATTCAAGGCGATCATGGACTGCTCTTTGGCATGGCGCTTGTGACATTTACCTGCGGGGTCACGGTAATGTGGATGTATCGGCATCACATTCCAGGTTACGTACCGGCCACGACGTATTGATGCAACGATTGAAACCGGGAGGCCAGATGTTGAACGCTTTGAAACGGCATTGGCCCGAATACCTCATGGAAGCAGCGGGCTTGGGCATTTTCATGGTATCGGCCAGCTTATTTGCGATTTTGCTCTATCATTCGACGTCACCGGCCCTTCGGCTTGTGCCTGACGAATTCCCACGGCGCGTCTTGATGGGGCTGGCAATGGGACTGACCGCCATCGGCATCATTTACTCGCGGTGGGGTAAACAATCGGGCGCTCACCTGAATCCGGCAGTGACGCTGACATTTTTGCGGTTGGGCAAGGTTGCGCCATGGGATGCGGTGTTCTACATCGTCGCGCAATTCGCTGGCGGCGTGGCGGGTGTCGTATTGGTTGCAGCCGGAGCGGGAACGCGACTCGCCCATCCATCCGTCAACTATGTGGCCACGCTGCCCGGTTCTGGCGGCGCCAGCCTGGCGTTTCTCGGCGAGGTTGTGATCGCTTTCATCCTGATGTCAGTGGTGCTTATCGTCTCGAACACGCAAAAGCTCGCGCGGTTCACCGGCTTGTTTGCCGGTGCGTGCGTGGCGGCGTTCATCACGCTTGAAGCGCCCATCTCCGGCATGAGCATGAATCCAGCGCGCACCTTTGGCAGCGCCGTGTTACCGCACCTTTGGGATTCGCTTTGGATTTACTTTCTCGCGCCGCCGCTGGGAATGTTGGCGGCGGCCGCCGTGCATTTGCGCCTGAAGTATGCGGTTGGCTGTGCCAAACTCCATCATCAGAACAAACTGCGCTGCATTTTTTGCGAATACCAGGCCGCGAAGCGGGAGGCGATTCAGCCAAATCAATCTGTCGCGATAGGGCTGCCCCTCGGCTGAGAGGGCCATACCAGCGATGCGTGCCATACTTATTTGCTTGCCGGCAATGTTTGCTACAGTCGTGAACGCTCAAAGCGCCCCGCTCACATTCCAAAGCTCCGCGAAACAAACGGCACTGATCGAACTCTACACGTCAGAGGGGTGCAGCAGTTGTCCGCCGGCGGAAGCCTGGTTGTGGCAATCGAAGGAATCGCCCGGCTTGTGGAAGGATTTTGTGCCGATGGCGTTTCATGTGGACTATTGGGACCACCTCGGCTGGTGCGACCCGTGGGCGAGCGAATCGTTTTCCAACCGACAACGCGCGTACGCCAAGCAATGGCGGTCCGATTCCATTTACACGCCAGGTTTTGTTCTCAATGGGAAGGAATGGCGGAATTGGTCAGGACACAAAGGCGGGCCAAGATCTACTGGCGTGAAGGCCGGGGTGCTGACCGTGAGTTCCTCAGATACGAATCGTTGGCAGGTCCGCTTTGCACCCGCGAATTCGGCCATCGCAGATTTCGAGGTTCACGCCGCACTGCTGGGTGGCAATTTGAGTACAAACGTGAAAGCCGGAGAAAACCGAGGTCACTTCTTGCGTCACGATTTTGTAGTTCTGACGCTCGCAACAGCCTCTCTGCTCGGCGTCGGCAATGTCGCGGAGGGGGAATTCGTGCTGAGCAGGCCTTGGGGCAGGGTGGAGAGCAACCTCGCTCTCGCTGTTTGGATAACCCAAGCACGACGGCTCGATCCACTGCAAGCGACGGGCGGCTGGCTATCGCTGCCCGCTTTCAGCCGATGAGGTTTGGAAGCATGCAATACTTGTAAGGTTGTCCGTTCGCCGCCGACTAAAAGGGGAATGAAGAATTTATCACTGCTGCTTCTTGCGCTAGGGCTGGCGCTGCCGATTGCCGCCCAAACCAAAACCCTGCTCAACCTCGATAAAGCCGGCATCGCCATCCAAGGCTACGACCCGGTGGCATTTTTCACTGACAGCAGGCCGGTGAAGGGCAAGCCCGAACTCGGCCTGCGCCACAGCGGCGCGCTTTACTATTTTGCCTCCAGGGAACACCGCGACCTTTTCAAGAGCGACCCGGCCAAATATGAACCCGTGTTCGGCGGTTACTGCGCATACGGCGTTTCGAAGGGCAAACTGGTGGATATTGACGTGGACGCCTTCCAAATTGTCAATGGCCGTCTGCTGCTCCAATACAGCAAAGGCGTGCGTGACGATTTTAACAAGGACGCCAAAGGCAACTTCACGAAGGCCGAAGCGAATTGGCCGGGATTGGTCGAGAAAAAGGGGAAATAGTTGGTAAGGTTGCCCGCTTGCGGCCGACAAACCAACGAGACTTTTATGCGCTTACCTTCAAAAACAGAACGAATCTTCAGCTGGGTGTGCCGCATCGTGGCGGCGATCATTCTCGCCCAGACGCTGTTCTTCAAGTTCACCGGCGCGGACGAATCCATTTACATCTTTACCAAAGTCGGCCTGGAGCCATGGGGTCGCTATGGCTCGGGCATGGCGGAGTTGATCGCGGTGGTGTTGCTACTGACACCTCGGTTCGCTTGGGCGGGCGCATTGCTTGCCCTCGGCGTCATGAGCGGAGCGCTGATCAGCCATTTGACGGTGCTCGGCCTCGTGGTGAAAGACGATGGCGGATTGCTGTTCAGGTTGGCTATGACCGTGTTCATCACCAGCGCCGTCACCGCATTTCTGCATCGCCGACAGATTCCCGTTGTCTCCCAATTATTCAAACCTCAAACCGCATGAACTTAACCGCCCCGAGCGACAACCGTGTTCTGATTGAATCCGTCATTGAAACCCTGCAACAAGGCGAAAACCTCTTGGCGGAAATAAGCGATGAGGTTTACACGCAAAGAGTGCCCCTCGCCTTCAACGCTTCCGTTGGCGGGCATTTTCGGCATTGTCTCGATCATTTTCGCAGCTTGCTCGACGCGGCGATGGGTGGAGATTTGAACTATGACCATCGGGAACGCGATACCCTGATCGAGAAGGACCGTTTCGCTGCGCTGAACGCAACCCGTGAGCTCCGCGAAAGCTATGAGCGTCTCGATCCTGCATTCCTGACGCGTCCCCTGGCAGTAACGTGCAAGACCAGCTACGCGACGAACGGTTCGCAAGTCTCGCCGTCCACGGTGGGCCGTGAAATCATGTATTCGGTCGCACATGCCGTGCACCACTACGCGCTGATCGGCGTCATGGGCGGAATCATGGGATTGCAGATGCCTCTTGGCTTCGGGGTCGCACCGTCCACGCTCAAGCACCAAGCGGAGGCAGCCAAAGCCGCCGCATAATCTTGATGACTGAAGCCCTGCCAGTGTCGCCGTCAGCCGTCGAGGAATGGATTCCCTTCGCGAAGGCAGCTGGCTTTTTTCTGGCGACCTTTGTGTTGGAAGACGTGGCTGCCGTGGGTGCGGGCCTGTTGCTTGCCACTGGGGGAATCTCTTGGTCAGCGGCGTTCGTTGCATGCTCTCTTGGCATCTGGATGGGCGATGCCGGCCTTTACCTGCTCGCCCGCTTTGCGGGGCGCGGCTGGTTCGAGCGCTCGTCACTCCGCCGCTTTTCCGCGAAAGTCGCTGAGAGCGAACGCTGGTTTTCCGAGCGCGGTACGCCGATTTTGATTTTCAGCCGCCTCGTTCCCGGTGCGCGGCTGCCAACGTATCTTGCCGCGGGCTTTCTACGCGTGCCGCTGCCGCGCTTCTTGGTTATCACCGGAGTCGCGTCTTGCGTCTGGAGCGTGGCAATTCTCTTTTTGGCCAAAACTTTTGGCGAACGACTCACCACCTGGCTCGGCACCTACAAGCACGCCGGATTGCTCCTGCTCGGTGTGGGTGGGCTTTTGTTTGTCACGCTGCAATTGCTTCGTCGCACATTTACGAATTTCAATTTTCGCCGTTTCACGGCGCGGCTCGGTCGCTGGCGGCATTGGGAATTCTGGCCCGCTTGGATGTTCTATCCGCCCGTTGGAATCTACTGCGCGTGGCTCGCGCTTAAATATCGCGGGCTGACCGTCGTGACCGCCGCGAACCCCGGCATTTTCTCCGGCGGCATCGTGGGTGAATCCAAAATGGCGACCCTCAAGGAACTCTTTTTGACCAGCCCCGAGTTCACGGCGGAAGCGGGACTGATCGTGGGTGACACACTGGCAGCCAGGTTGCAGTCGCTCGCCGAAATTCGCATGCGACTCAGCCTTGATTTCCCGTTCATCCTCAAACCCGATGTTGGTCAACGCGGTGCCGGCATCAAACTGATCCGCTCGGCGGAACAGGCCGAAGCCTATTTGCGCCAGACTTCCGTGCCACTGCTTGCACAACGTTACGCATCCGGACCTCTGGAAGCAGGCATCTTCTATTATCGCTTCCCGCATGAGATGCGCGGCCACATCTTCGCCATCACTGAAAAGCACTTTCCTGTTCTCGTCGGCGACGGAAGATCTACCGTTGCCGATCTAATCTCGAACGACCCGCGCGCCCGCTTTATGGCAGACAAGTACCTCCAGCGATTCAGCGAGCGCCAGAGCGAAGTGCTGGTCGTGAGCGAGGAACTGAAACTGGTCGAGGCAGGCAATCACGCGCAAGGCTGCATTTTTCGTGACGGTATGAGGCTATGCACACCTGAATTGCAATCACGTATCAACGAGATTTCTCAAAAACTCACCGGCTTTTACATTGGACGCTACGACATCCGTTATGCGAGCGACAAGGATTTGCAAGCCGGAGTCAACTTTCAAATCATCGAGCTAAACGGCGCGGCTTCCGAAGCGACCAGCATTTACGACGCCCGCAATTCGATCTTTGCCGCCTACCGGACGCTTTTCCGACAGTGGGATTTGGTGTTTGCCATCGGCGCTGCGAATCGTAAACGCGGGTGCACTCCGACGAAGCTCTCGCTCGTCTGGCAAAAATGGCGGGAGTATTCCCGACTTGTCGCGACCTACCCGGTGGCGGATTAAGTCAAGATATGTGCACGGTCACCTTCATCGCGCGACAAAAAGGATACTGCCTGGGGATGAACCGCGATGAAAAGCTGACGCGCCCTGCTGGTCGCCCGCCGATGATGAGGCATGCGAACGGTCGTGCCGTAATCGCTCCGTCTGAACCGGGCGGTGGAACGTGGATCGCCGTGAACGATCACGGCGCGGTGCTCGCGCTCATCAACTGGTATTCCGTCACGGCGCGGGTCGCTGGCACAGCCGTCAGCCGGGGCGAAGTCATCAATTCCATCAGCGTAGGCAGCTCGCCGGCTGTCGCGGACGTTCACCTGCATAACTTGCCGCTGAATCGAATTAATCCCTTTCGCCTCATCGGAATCTACCCATTGACCAGAGAAATTATTGAATGGCGATGGAATTTGAAAGAGCTCATCCGGAGAAGGCTTCGCTGGCATACGCAGCAATGGATCTCCTCCGGATTCGATGAGCCATCCGCGCAACGGGAGCGCGGAAGGACATTTCGAGTGGCCCAACGGCAAGCCACTGCGGGCAGTTTGAATTGGCTGCGTCGGTTGCATCGATCCCATTCGCCGCGCCCTGGACCATTTTCAACCTGTATGCACCGCGCCGATGCCGCGACAGTGAGTTATACCGAAGTCATTGTTTCGTTGAGCCAAGCAACGATGCGCTATCATGCTGGAGCGCCCTGTCGACACGCCAAATGGTCTAGCCGCATTCTCCGCCGTAGTCGTATGGAGGAAGGGAAGATCATTTCTCGAACTCCGGTGGCCG
>CAZIJO010000264.1:0-7292 GCA_964539515.1 uncultured Bifidobacterium sp.
AGAAACCAAATCCCGGCATGCCTGTCAACTCCCGGGCGCGGAAATGTTCGATCCTCATCGTCCGCGGGCGCGTGGCTGGAAATGCGTGCCCGCCCGATCACTCAAGCCGGAACCGGAATTTTCATTCTTGGCCTTTCGCGACCCATTCCGTAGCCTCTGCGCTTCATGATTGAAACTGACATTGAATTGCTGAAGGGGATCGCCAACCAATTGCGCATCCACTCGATTGCTTCCACCACAGCCGCCGGCAGCGGCCATCCGACGTCGTGCTGTTCGGCGGCGGATGTGATGGCGGCCCTGTTTTTCGGCCACATGCGCTTCGAAGCGAAGAATCCGAAACATCACAATAACGACCGTTTCGTTTTGTCCAAGGGTCATGCCGCGCCTTTGCTCTATGCGGCTTGGGCGGAAGCGGGCTTGTTCCCGGTGGCGGACCTGCTCAAACTCCGGCGTCTGGAGTCCGATCTCGAAGGTCATCCGACCCCGCGCCTGGCATTTGCCGACGTCGCGACGGGTTCGCTGGGCCAGGGCCTGGGGGTCGGAGTCGGTATCGCGCTTGCCGGCCGGCTCGACAAGCTCGATTACAACACGTACGTCCTGCTTGGGGATGGCGAAATCGCGGAGGGCGCCGTCTGGGAGGCCGCCTCGCTGGCGGGCATTTACAAACTCAACAATCTCATTGCCATTGTGGACATCAATCGCCTCGGGCAGAGTCAGGCGACCGCCTTTGGCCATGAAATTGGTATCTATCGCAAGCGTTTCGAAGCGTTCGGTTGGCGTGTCGAAACCCTGGATGACGGCCATGATATCGAAGAAATTCTCGAGGTCCTCAGCGGCGTGGGAATCAACGATCAACCGCTTTGCATCCTCGCCAAGACCTACAAGGGCGCTGGGGTCTCCTTTTTGCAGGACCAGGACAACTGGCACGGGAAGCCGTTGAACAAGGAGGAAGCCGCCCGCGCAATCGCCGAATTGCAACCCAGCGCCCGGTCCGCCAGTGGAGTGGCGATTCCGCCGCCGTCGCCCCTGCCCGCCCCCGTCAACACCGCTCCCGGCAGTTATCCGGCCCTGGGTTACAAACCCGGCGAGCTGGTGGCCACACGCGAAGCGTACGGGACGGCATTGGTTCGCCTCGGTGCGGTGGACCAACGCATCGTGGCCATGGATGGCGACACAAAAAATTCCACCTTCGCGGAAAAATTCTTCAAGAAGTTCCCGGAGCGCTTCACGGAATGTTTCATTGCGGAACAGAATCTGGTGGCGGTTGCCATCGGGTTTGGCACACGCGGCAAAGTGCCGTTCGCTTCCACCTTCGCCACCTTCTTCACCCGGGCGTTTGACCAAATCCGCGTGGCGGGCATATCCATGGCGAACCTCAAATTGGTCGGCTCGCATGTCGGGGTCAGCATCGGGGAGGACGGCCCGTCGCAGATGGCTTTGGAGGATCTCGCCATGATGCGGGCGGTCGTCGGCAGCGTGGTGCTCTACCCGAGCGATGCCGTGAGCACGGAAAAGTTGCTCGAGGTCATGGCGCAAAACCGCGGCATTTTCTTCCTTCGCACCTCGCGCCCAAAAACGCCGGTGATCTACCCGAACGACGAACAATTCCCCATTGGCGGCGCAAAGCTGGTTCGCCAGAACGCCGGCGACAAGGTGACCGTGGTCGGCGCAGGGGTGACGTTGCACGAAGCAATCAAGGCGGCGGACGCGCTGGCCAAGGATGGCATCGGGATCACGGTGGTGGACGCTTACAGCATCAAACCCCTGGGTAAAGAGGTGATCAAATCCGCCGCCCAAAAAACCCGCAACTTGGTGGTAACCGTGGAGGACCACTATGCGGAAGGCGGCCTGGGCGACGCCGTCGCCGGCGAACTCAGTTCCGAAGGCATTAAGGTCCACAAGCTGGCGGTTCGCTCCCTGCCGCGGTCCGGGAAGGCAGAGGAATTGCTGGCCCAGTTCGGTATTGATGCCGCAGCCATCATCAAAATGGTCAAATCGGTCGTTTAGCCAGGACTTGCGCCCCTTGGGTGCGCTGATTACCGCCGCCTGGCTGTTCACCAGCCTGGCGGCGGTCTTGTTTGGCCGCCCGCCGCAGTGCCATATCTGTGACCAATCCATCGCCGGAAAATTTCAATACGGGGAGGACAAGGCGCGTGGCGGCAAGTATGAAGTCTGCGTCGACTGCGCCAGGCTCGAAACGCGATGCTTTGCCTGCGGGTTGCCGGTGAAAGCAGGGTTCACGACTCTGTCGGACGGTCGGTGCCTCTGCAGGCCATGCGCGCGCGACGCCGTCGGAGGGCAAGACGAGGCGAGGAATATCTGCCTGGAAGTCCGGGATGATCTGGACCGGATGCTCTGGCGGTATCTGAGCTTTCCCCGGACCAATGTCGTAGTGAGCATTGTGGACCGGTTCACTTTGGATAACCTGTTCAAAGCCCCTGGTTACGCCCGGGTCTGCTCCTCGGTTTTAGGTGCGACTCAGAGCCATGCGGTGGGCGGCAGTAATCGCATCCACTCAATCAAAATCCTGAGCGACCTGGACAAATTGCAGCTGGAAGCCGTGGCCGCGCATGAGTTCAGCCACGCTTGGGTTAACGAAAACCTCCCGCCCGCTAGGAAAGCTTCATTATCGCCGGAAGCGCTCGAAGCGTTTTGTGAGCTGATCGCATACCGGTTGATGGATGATCGCCATGCCACTCACCAGAAGAAAATCATCCAGGAAAACCCCTATACGCGCGGCCAGTTCGCCGCCTTTCTCGCCGCCGAATCCCGCCATGGCTTCAATGCCGTTCTGGATTGGGTCAAGTCCGGGGAAACGGCTAAACTGGACGCCGCCGATCCGGACGGGGTGCGTGCGACCCGGGTGAGCGAATTGCCCGCCACGTCCTCCCCTGCCCCCGATTACGTCGCTGTTGCGCCCCCGCTCCCGCTGCCAACCAAGTTGGTGCTCCGGAACATTTCCGGTACGCCCGCACGTCGCTTCGCGATTATCAACAACCAAACATTCGGAATTGCGGATCACGCCCGCATCCCACTGGCCGGGACCAATCTACTGGTCCACTGCCTTGAAATCCGCACCAACTCCGTCCTGATTCAGCTTGCGGACACGGGCACCCGGTTGGAACTTTTTTTACCGGAGGAGTAGGCCGGTCAGTCGTTTGGCACCCAGCCTTTGCCAGGGATATAATCCCGACTGCCCGAGTGAGACTTACACCCCACCACAGTGACCAACAGCACGGTCACGAGCATTAATGTGCAGATCTTCATCATGCCCGAAGCTTAATCGAGATTGGCGCGACGGCAAGCATGGTGCATATTGACTCCATCTTTATGCCGGAGAAAACCAAGTCGCTTAAAGGCCAGTTGCTGCTCGACAGCGGCGAATTGCACGGCTCGTTTTTCCAACGCACCGTCCTCCTGATCTGCCAGCATGACGCCAAGGGCGCCTTCGGCCTGATCCTCAACCGCACTTCCGGCAACAAAGTTGGGGACGCCATCGTAGCCGACCTGCCCGACCAATTAAAGGAGAGCCAGCTTTACCTCGGTGGACCGGTGCAACCCACGGCGCTGAGCTACCTGCATTCGGACAGCCACATCCCCGACGCCACGGTACTGCCAAACCTCAGCCTCGGGCATTCGCTGGATTCGCTGGTGGAGATCGGGGCATCATTTTCTGCTGCCAAGAAGGTCAAGCTTTTCGCCGGTTACGCCGGGTGGAGTTCGGGCCAACTGGAGGAAGAAATGAAACGCAAGGCATGGCTCACGCATCCCGCCTCCTTGGAATTGATCTTCGATACCCCACCGGAAGAACTTTGGCCGCTCGTCTTGCGGCGTAAAGGCGGCTGGCGAAACCAACTGCTTGCACAATCGCCGGAGGACCCTTCCTTGAACTGAACCCGCGACACCAGCGGATCAACTAACTTCGCTGCTCCGCAGGGCCACCGCCGGAAGCCCGCCGCAATCGACACAAACCCCCGTTGGGGTGGTAAACTGCACTTCGCAGCGCGGACAATAACTGCGGCATCCCTCATCAAGCGGCAATGGCGCGCGAGCCAGTTTCTCCGGCAGCAAACCCTGTTGCTGGAGAAAGTCTTCAGCTGCCGCCAGCAAGGCATGTCGGGAACCGGCTTCGGTCGCAACCACTGTCGGCTCATCCGAGTTCACGCATGGCCGCGCCGGATGGCGAAGATCTAGCAGGATTCGCCGCGCGAACGGCCCAAATTCATCATCCGGGAGGAGCTGCTTCGCCACCCCCAGCGGATGAAAGCTTTCCAGCAAAGGCCGTGACAACGCATCATGGGCCCGCAATGCCGAGCTCGGCGCCAAGGCAATCGTCAAGGTGTGAACGAAACGCTCGTCCCCGGCGTTGGGATAGAGCGCGCGATGAGCGCGGTCGAAAAAGATGGCGGTGGCAATCGTAAGCGCCAACAAGCCGAGCAACAGCCCGAGCCAGGTCAGCCCGAAACCGAAATACCAGATCATGCCCGGTACGATCAGCAATAGATAGAGGAACAGCAAGTTGGCCAGCAGGCGCACTGCGGAACTGCGCGCGCGCCATTCCCGCAACCGTGACTGTATCGCTGGTCCATCCAACGAGCGGCGCAGCATTTCGGCAATCGCGGTTTCGCGGTGCGCGGGCGACAGCTTGGCAACCCGCTGCAATTCCGACTTCAAGTAGCGCGCCAGGCCCGGCGTGGCTGTCACCAGGAACAGGACGCCGTTGACGAACAGTTTTTTTCCCCGCACCCGGACCGGGCCGAGCTGTTCCCAACGCACGAAGGCTCCGCTTTGCGGCGGGCGCCAGCCGGGATTGACATTCGTAGCCACGAAAGCCACCACGCCATCCACCGAGAAGGAAAGGGGAAGTTGATTCGCAATGAATACCGTACCGAGTGGCGGCAGCGGAGCGGCGAGGATAAACCCGCCGCTGGAGTTCCCCGCAAGGGCTCCGGGATGAGTCACCCGCCAACCCCTTCCGCGCCAGGTCACGAAGGCCACCGAGCCGCGCCGCAACCAGCAGGCACACTCCCAAAGATAAAGCGCGGCCAATACGACGAACAACAACTGCACATCGTTCATGGCGGTTCGGCAGCGCGAACGGGTCAGTCTTCGGCGCGGTTGCCGGTGATCTTGTTCAAGACCTTCTTGACCATGGCAGCCACGGCCACGATGGCAACGATGACGAGTTTCCAGGCCTTCTTAAAAAAGAGAATCACCGGTCCCAACAAGCCCAGTTTGGCCGCGGCCACAGCGCCGCCACCGAGGATCAGCGCGCCCAATCCGTACTTCGCGATCTTGTCGCCGGGTTTGTATTCGGCGTAGCTCTCGCCGGTTTGGAATTTATGGCTGGCGAGCAACTCCTGGAAGTGGGGCAACGTTGCGGAAAACTCGGCAGGATCACAAATCAACACCACCTCCATCACCCCTTTGCGCCCCAGCAGCCGGGTGTTGTAATTCAAGATGGCCCGCCCCTCGCTGGTCGCCCGGATGGCCCAGGTCAGATTGTGGGTGGCGGGATCATACTTCGGCTCCTGTTCCCAACCCACGATAATGAGCGGCGGGTTGCCGTTGCGCTCCCGCTCCTTGTTGCCCTCGTCATTGCCGGCCTTGATGGCCGCCAGCAATTTGACCGGGTCGAGCTTATCCTTCTCGTCATCCTTCACGAAACCGACGTCGCTGAACTCAAAGATCACCGACCACGGCGCGTTCGTGGGATGGAGCAAGCCAAGTTCGTTTCCGCTCGTCGGTTCGCCCGAGGACTCCATGATGGCGCGGGTCGTCTTGCCGTCAAAAAACTCGTAGCCTGCCGGCAACCCAATCTGCGCCACCGCACCGAGTCGGGCCGTGGCGGGACCTTGCAGCGCATTCGGTTTCTTGTCCGGACCGTCTTGCGCAGCCAGCGGCAACGCGAGCCACACGCTCGCCAGGGCGGCGAGGCACGATATTCTGGAGTTCATCATGATGTATTTGGTTTTGGCGTCTCCGGCTGACGCCTCAAGTGGCGGCTGCGATGGCCGTTGTTTACTCCGCAACCGGCACCAGCGTCAAGGTGATTGAATCTGGCCGGCAAGCCAAGGACTTGGCTGGCCGATCCGGCAGGCCGCACCCGACCAACGTTTTCATGTCGATTCCGCGATCCACATCCTCCGCAGCGCGGATTTTCCGGGTTTTCCGGTTGAGTGACAAGAAGCCACCCACTAGCCTAGCGGCCCATGAACATTCTGGTTACCGGCGGCGCGGGATACATCGGGTCGGTTTGCGTTGAGGAACTGCTTGCGGCCGGTCATCACGTCACCGTTTTCGACAATCTCACCGAAGGGCATCGCTCCGCCGTGGACCCGCGTGCGAAATTTGTCCATGGCTGCCTGAGTGACGCCCGGCTCGTGCAGCAGGTCGTCGGCGAGGCCAAAGCTGAGGCCATCCTGCACTTTGCCGCCAATGCGCTGGTCGGCGAATCCATGATCAACCCGGCGAAATATTTTCACAACAACGTCGCCTCCGGACTGAACCTGGTGGACGCGGCCGTGGCCGGCGGGGTCAAGAAATTCGTCTTCAGTTCCACCTGCGCCACCTACGGGCCGCCGGACCGCGTGCCGATGACGGAGGACCTGCCGCAGCGCCCGATTAATCCGTACGGTGAATCGAAGTTGATGTTCGAGAAAATCCTGTTGTGGTACCAGCAGATTCACGGACTGGACTTTGTGGCTTTCCGTTACTTCAACGCGGCGGGCGCGAGCGAGCAATTCGGCGAGCACCATCGCATTGAAACCCACCTCATCCCGAACGTGCTCAAAGTCGCGCTCGGCCAGGCGGCGCAATGCGAGATTTACGGCACCGATTATCCCACCCCGGACGGCACCTGCATCCGGGATTACATTCATATCCGGGACCTGGCCCAGGCGCACATTCTCGGCTTAGCCCCAGGCAAAACCGGCTTTTATAACTTGGGCAATGGCGACGGTTATTCTGTCCGCCAGGTGATCGAAACGTGCGAAAGAATTACGGGCAAAAAAATTTCCGCCGTGGAAAAGCCGCGTCGCCCCGGCGACCCTCCGCGGCTCGTGGCGGCCGCGGCCAAGGCAATCCGCGAACTCGGCTGGAAACCACGGTTCCCCAAGCTTGAGGATATTGTCGCCACCGCCTGGTCGTGGCATCAGCGACATCCCAGTGGTTATCCGGATTGAATTGATGACTGGCCGCGCCCGTCTACTGGATTGCGCCGCCAGGCCGAAATCAAAAAGATTGAAATGCAGTCCGGCAGTTTTTAACGTAACGCCATGAAATCCAACTTC
>CAZIJO010000265.1:0-7255 GCA_964539515.1 uncultured Bifidobacterium sp.
CGTGCTTGCGGGCGATGCGGGCGAATTCCAGGGCGCTTTCCACCATGCCGAGCGGCGTGTCGCCAAAACGGTTCATGATGCGGTCGGACAGCGAGCCGTGGTTGGTGCCGATGCGCATGGCGCGCTTGAGGCGCTTGCATTCGAGCACCAGTGGCGTGAATTTTTCCTCGATGCGCTTCAACTCGGCGGTGTATTGCTCGTCCGGGTATTCTTTGATCGCAAATTTCTTCGAGTCGGCATAATTGCCTGGATTCACGCGCACCACCTCGACCCACTTTACCGCTTCCATGGCGGCTTCGGGCTTGAAATGAATGTCGGCGACGATGGGCACTTGGCAGCCGCGTCGGCGGAGTTCGGCTACGATGACCTGCAAGTTTGCCGCGTCCTTCACCGTGGGGGCGGTGATGCGCACGATTTGGCAGCCGACGGCGACGAGGTCGAGTGTTTGTTGCACGCTGGCCGCCGTGTCCATCGTGTCACAAGTGATCATGGACTGGGCCACGACAGGATGATCCCCGCCCATGATGACCCCGCCATGGAGCGGATCACCAATCACCACTTCCCGGGTTTTACGGCGACGAAAGATGTAGGGGGATTCGCAGTAGCGCATGGCCGGCAATCATTTTTTCGGTGCAAAAACGATCCGCTGATCGCGTTCCGCCCGGCTGCTGCGGATCCAGTCGCCGGTGTCAAAAAAGGCGATGAAAAGCATGAAGCCGATCAGCAAAACGGCGAAGCCGCTCTGAATGTAATTGAGCAATTTGGGGCTGACCGGGCGGCGGCGCACGATTTCGATGAGGGAGAGGGTGATGTGTCCGCCGTCCAACACGGGCAGGGGTAACATGTTGAGCATGGCCAGATTGACGTTGAGCAGCACGCTGAACCAAAGCACCAGCCGCCAGCCATCCTCATTCTCGAACAGGTTTTTGTAAACGCGGATGATCATCACCGCGCCGCCAAGCTGCTGGACGCCGATGTCCGTTTTTTTGGAGAAGACCGCGCCGATGGTGGCAAAAATCTGCCCGGCGCTGGCCTCGATCTGCTCCCAGGGGCCGGGGTAAACCAGCGTTTTGTTCGTGTTGCCCTGCCAGCTCAAGATGCCGAAGGACGGCGGCAGGTTGGTGGGCGTGAGTGGTTTTTCGGCCAGCATCGTGCGATCAAATTGTTCCGGGCCCCGGCGAATGGTGAACGAAACGGGTGCGGCGTCCTTGTTCGTCTGGGCGTCCTGGACATGATCGTAGGCCGCAAAACTGAAGATTTTCTCGCCGTTGATGGCCACGATTTCGTCTCCGCGTTTGAGTCCCGCGGCGGCGGCGGGACTGTTACTGGCGACTTCGTAAATCAGGGCCGGTTGAATCGGTCCGACGAGGATCTGGCGCAAAGCGCGGCGCTCATACCACTTATTTGCGCGTTTGAAGGGAGTGACATGAGTCAACTGCTCCTTGCCATCACGAACGTACTTGATCGCCAGATTCGTGTTCTCGCTCGTGATAACCCGCCAGGTGATGCTGTCCTGGGTCGGCGGGCCGAAAGCCTTCACCGGCCGGTCGTCAATGCTCAGAATGGTGTCCCCGGGACGGAGGCCGGCTTTCCAGGCTGGACCGTCGGGCACCACCCAGCCCAGCGTTGGTTTATCATCGGCCACACTCACGGGTTTGCCCACCTGCCAGACGATGACGGCGAACGCGATGGCGAGCAGGAAACTAAACAGCGGCCCGGCGAAGGCGACGATGATCTTGTCGAGCGGAGAGGCGTTGGGCAGTTGGTCGGCGGAGCTTTCAGTTTTGCCTTCGATGGCCTCCATCGTCGCCATCTGCGGCAACGATACGTAGCCGCCGGCCGGAATCCAGCCGAGGGCGTATTCCACGCCATTGATCTTGGTGCTCCAAATGGGTTTGCCGAACCAGATGGCGAAACGGTCAACCTTCATGCCCCGCCAGCGAGCGGCCAGAAAATGGCCAAGTTCGTGGACAAAAATCAGCAGGTTGAGCGCGAACAGCGCCTCCAATACGACCAGGACTATTTTCAAGATGGACATTTTATATCAAATTCGCCCCCGATGGAGCGGGGCTGAATATAGCTGAAACCACGGGTGCGGCAATGATGGCTTTTGCAACCTGCCCCCGCGAAAAGACTGCCCCGGGGCAAAGCGGTGGCGCCCGAAACAAGGATTCCGGTAGCGATAATTCCTCGACTCGTTTCAACGCGCCGCCTCGCGCCGCGCCCAGAGATCGGCCGCGAGGATCTGTTCGAGCGTGGGATGGGCCACGACCTCATGCGCATCCATCGTGCGGCTCACGGTTTCCGTAATTTGCGGAAAGTTGATTTGGCGGTTCACGAAGGCTTCGACCGCAACTTCATTCGCCGCGTTCAAAACCGCGGGCAACGTGCCCCCGATGGCGCCGGCCCGCCGGGCCAGCGACAACGCCGGGAAGCGCTCCGGGTCGGGCGTTTCGAAGGTGAGGCTGCCGAGTTTCGGAAAATCCGTCTGGACGCGCTCGTTTGGGGCGCGGTCGGGATACGTGAGGGCATATTGAATCGGCAAACACATGTCCGGCGTGGAAAGCTGGGCGAGCAGCGAGCCGTCCACGAACTCCACCATGGAATGCACGATGCTCTGGGGATGCACCACCACGCCGACGCGCGCCATCTCAATGTCAAACAGCCAGCGCGCTTCGATCATTTCGAGTCCCTTGTTGAAGAGCGTGGCGGAATCGATCGTGATCTTGCGGCCCATGACCCACGACGGATGCTTGAGCGCGCGTTCGACGGTGATCTCGGCAAATTTTTCCTTGGGCCAGAGCTTGGAATCACGGAACGGTCCCCCGCTGGCCGTGAGCCAGAGTTTGCGGACGGAGGTGGCGGGCTTGCCATCGAGGCACTGGAAGATGGCCGAGTGCTCGCTATCCACGGCCAGGACGCGCACCCCATATTTTCGCGCCTCGTTCATGACGATTTCGCCGGCCATGACGAGGATCTCCTTCGAGGCGACGGCGATATCTTTGCCGGCCCGAATGGCGGCGAGGGCCGGTTGCAGGCCTGCCGTACCCACGATGGCGATCAGGACGATGTCCGCCTCCGGCAGGGTGGCCAGTTTCACCAAACCCTCGTTTCCCGAAAAAACTTCGCAGGCCGTACCGAGGGCGCCGTGCAGTTCCTGGGCTTTGGCGGGATCGTTGATGGAAATGGCGGCCGGCTGATGCTTGCGCGCCTGATCGAGCAGCAATTCGGCATTGTTACCCGCCGCCAGGGCGAGCAGGCGGATGCGGTCGGGCAAGTCTTCGGCTACTTTGATGGTGCTGGTGCCGATGGAGCCGGTGCTGCCCAAAAGAACGACATTCTTCATTTGCGATTTACGATATGCGATTTACGCGTTAACGAGAAGCGCGGGCCGTTTTTGCGGATGAAACCACGATCGCCAGGATTTCGTCGCCCTCCTTCATCAGGTCGCGCAGTCGGGTTTCCTTGACGAAATTGTTATCCATCAGCAACTCGAACCAACACAATGACTCGTCGCATTCCTCTTCAACAATTCGAAGTTTGTTGATGAAGTCTAAGGTGGATTTTGCCCGGCAAACGGCCCGGTAATTCGCACCCACAGAAGTTGCACTGCGCAGAAGCTGATGGCCAAGGGTGCGCGCAATCCAGTTATCTGGCAGTGCCGCGCACAGCTTTACGACACGGTTGGCATACTTCTTCGTGCGAGCCTTCATCTCTTCGCGTGTCATGCCTTCAAGGGGTTGGTAGTAAGATTGTGGTTCGCCGGAGAGTGCGTAAATGGTAAATCGTAAATCCAGAATGCTTCACGGGTGCGTTAGGACATGGCGCAAATACAAATACATGATGGGGGCATTAAAAAGCAGGCTGTCCAGCAAATCGAGGATGCCACCAATGCCCGGGAAGAAACTCCCCGAGTCTTTCACGCCGGCTTCACGCTTGAATAGCGATTCAATCAGGTCGCCAATGACGGCGGTTGAACTCAAGGCGACGCCCAGTATCACCGCATGCAGCGTTGTCATGCCCGGCATTTTGTCGGCGAAATAATGCGCATAGACCAGGCTCGCACCGGTCGCCACTCCGATGGCGCCGCCGAAACCCTCCCACGTCTTCGCCGGGCTGATGCGCGGGATCATTTTGTGTTTGCCGATGAGCGAGCCGACGGCATACGCGCCGGAGTCGCTGAACTTGGTGACCAGGATGAAATAGAGGACGTAGTATTTCCCGTTGCCGTCGATGCCGGGGAAGAAATTGATTTTCTGGATGAAATTGAGCAGCCAGGGGACGTACATGAGGCCAAACAAGGTCGTCGAGATGGCGAGGATGCCGGCGGTATTGTGGCGGGCGACGAATTGCCGCACACACAAGCCGAGGACGAACAGGATGAGAAAACTGGTTTCAAAGTCGTTTACCCGCGACGGCGTATCGTGAATCCCGAGCCGCCCGGTCACGTGCAGAAAGGTGCCGATCATCAACAGCACCCCGGCCACGATCCCGAACGTCTTGAAACAAACCAGGTTTCGCTTCTCCACCAGACCGTAGAATTCCATCAGCCCGACACAGGCCAGCACCACCATGAACAGGGCAAAAACGCTGTCGGCAATCAATTTGTTGCCCGAGAACATCCCCGCCAACACGAGGCTCCAGAGAATCAAGGTGCTGCCCAGGCGGCGAAAGAAGACTTTCGCCTTGGAAGGAGGTTGGGTTGCGACGGCCGGGTCCGACATGGCGGCGAACGGTAGCAAGGTGGAGCGGCGTTGCCAATCCGGCATTCTACCCGGCCGCCAGATGCCGCGCCTGGCGCTTCGGTGCCGGGGCGCGGTCGCTGCGCCGGGGCCTTTCCATCGCCGGCAGAAATTCACGGAGAAACCCGGGTGGATCGCGGCGCCCCCCGCGTTGGTAATCACGCCCCATGGTCTCGGCCACGAGTCCGGGGGCAAGCTTCGACTCCTCGGTCAGGAAAATGAAGAGGGATTGCATCAGCGTGGCCAGTGCAATGGCATCCGTTCGCCGGACCCGGGCGAACAGCCAGTCACTCCAGCGGCGAAACGAGTGAAAAGGTGAGGCGCCGCCGTGCCAGATCAACGGCGTCGTTTCCACAAAATTTCCGCTATTGCCCACCAAATCCCAGTAGCGCGCGAAGCGGCGCAGGGTTTGCATCGTGGCAAAATCGATCAGGCGGGTTTGCAGAATTTCGTACGGCGGATGCGGGTGATAGACCATCTGCCACTCGGCGTCGTGGCGGCCGATGGGCGTGCCCCGCAACCGTTTCAGGATGCCGACCTGGATTTCCTGCGGCCGCAGCGCGATGAGTTGATCGAAGCCGGCGGCGAAACTTTCGACGGATTCGCCGGGCAAACCCACGATCAGATCGGCGTGCAGGTGGACACCCGTATGCTCGCGCAGGAAGTGGAAATTGTCGGCCAGTCGGGCGTAGTCCTGCCGGCGGCTGATCAAGCCGGCGACCTGCGGGTTGAAGGTCTGGATGCCGACTTCAAACTGCAGCGCGCCCGGCGGAAACTTCGCGATGATCGCGCGCAACGCTTCCGGCAAGCGGTCCGGTATCATTTCGAAATGATAAAAGTTTCCCGGCTGATGTCGTTCCAGAAAGAATTCGAGGATGGCGCGGCTGGTTGGGACGCTCAGATTGAAGGTGCGATCCACGAACTTGAAATGCTTCGCGCCCCGATCGAGCAGGTTTTGCAGCGCGTCGAGCATGACAGGCAGGTCCACAGCCCGGACCGGCACGTCGAGCGACGACAGGCAAAATTCGCAACTAAACGGACAACCGCGCGACGCCTCCACGTAGAGGATGCGATGCGCGATGTCCTGTGCGTCGTAGAACTCGTAGGGCAGGGATAGGCGCGAGAAATCTGGAAGCTCGGCGGGGATGATCTTGGCCAAGCCCTCACCTGGCCCTGCGGTTACCTTCTGCCCATTCGATGGGGAGCGGTACCGGTTGAGAGGCGAAGCAAGCTCCAACAATTGTCCACACACCTCCGCAAACTTCAGGTCCGCCTCGCCGGTGATAACATGATCCGCCAGCCGCACGATTTCCTGTTGGTCGGTCTCGTAACTCACCTCCGGCCCGCCAAGAATCACGATCAGATCCGGGCGAAGCCGTTTCAAAGTGGCGACGACCTCGGTGGTGGGGGGGACGTTCCAGATATACACCCCCAGGCCAACGATGCGCGGATGCTGTGCGAGCAACGCTTCCACGATGTCCACCGGACGCTGATTAATGTCGAACTCAAGCAATTTCGTGCGGGACCGCAGCGGACCGAGGTTGGCCAGGAGGTAGCGCAGGCCGAACGAAGCGTGAATGTACTTCGCGTTGAGTGTGGCGAGAACGATATCCGGCATTGCCGGCAGGGTATCAGGTCAGCACGGGCGGGCAAAGTCCGGGATTCAAACGTGGAGAGACAGGAATTGCTAAGCGAACCAAGGAGTTCTTAATCTTGATCTTCAACTTACTCTTAATCCGTCTGTGAAGCTCGGCGCTTTCATCCAAGCCAAGCGATTAAGATTACGAGGAAGATTAAGATCAAGACAGCAGTTCAGCCCCAGCCCAATGCCTTGCCCCCCTGATACGTGATGAAGGCCAGCACCCAGGCGAGGGCGCCCATGTAAAACCACTGGAACACCGGCCACTTCCACGAATTGGTCTCGCGGCGCACGATGGCCACCGTGCTGACGCATTGCATCGCGAACACGTAAAAAACCATCAACGTGATCGCCACCAACGGGGTGTAAACGGGCGAACCGTCGGGCCGCTTCTGATCCTGCAATGTCCGGGCCAGACTCATGCGCCCGGTGTCCGTATCGTCCGCGGCGACGTTATAGACGGTGGACATGGTGCTCACGAAGACTTCCCGGGCCGCAAACGACGCCACGATGCCGATGCCGATCTTCCAGTCGAATCCCAGCGGCGCGATGACGGGCTCAATGGCCCGGCCGAGATAGCCGGCAAAGCTGCGGCGCAATTGCGCGCCGGTTTCCTCCTGATCCAGGGCGGCGAGCTGCTCGGCCCGGGCCGCGTCATCGGACACACCCGTTGGCAAGCCGGGCGCAAAGGATTTTTCCAAGGCCTGCCGTTTCGCCGCGAATTCGGCCGCCACCGTGCCGCTCCGGGGGTAGGTCGCCAGCGCCCACAAAATGATGTTGATCCCGAGAATCACCGTGCCCGCGCGGCGCAGGAACAACCGCGAGCGATCCCACATGTGGCGGAGCACCACCCGAAACAACGGCCGTTTGTAGG
>CAZIJO010000266.1:0-7221 GCA_964539515.1 uncultured Bifidobacterium sp.
ATTAACGTTAAAAGTACAATATAAATCTTACCTGTTTATTTCCGAAAGGCATTAAGTCTAGGCCAGGATGCCCTTTACTACGTTGCCGTGAACATCCGTCAGGCGGTAGTCGCGGCCGGTGTGGCGGTACGTCAGGCGCTCGTGGTCCAGTCCCAGGAGGTGCAGGATCGTGGCATGGAAGTCATGCACATGGACGGGGTCCTTGCCGACGTTGATGCCATATTCGTCCGACTCGCCATAAACTGTGCCCGACTTGACGCCCGCGCCGGCGAGCCACGACGAAAAGACCCAGTGATGATGCTCGCGCCCAGCGGCTTTCTCCGCTTCCACAAACGGGGTGCGGCCGAATTCCGTGGTCCAAACCACGAGCGTGTCCTCGAGCATGCCGCGTTGCTTCAAGTCGCGCAGCAAACCGGCAATTGCTTGGTCCACATTCCGGGCGAGGGGCGCGTGGGTGAGCATGTCGCCGTGGGCATCCCAATTCTCGGAGGAGCCGGTATCAATCAACTCCACAAACCGCACACCCTGTTCGACGAGCCGACGGGCCATCAGACACTGCCAGCCGAAGCCGGTGGTCTGGCCGCGTTGCAGGCCGTAGAGGCCGAGCGTGGCGTCGGTTTCCTTGCTCAGATCGAGGACCTCCGGCACTTCCATCTGCATGCCGAAGGCGGTCTCGAATGATCGGATCCGCGCTTCGAGCAGCGGGTCAGCGGCCCGGGTGGCGAGATGCCGTTGATTCATGCGGGCCATCACGCCGAGTTCCAGTTCCTGCAACGGGCGGCTGGCGGTCCGGCGTTGCACATTGGCGATGGGCTCGGCGCCCGGCACCACCAGCGTTCCTTGATGCGCGCCCGGCAGGAAATCGCTGCCCCACACCTGGCCGCCCGCATACGGCGACTTGGGCGCGATGACCACAAACGAGGGCAGGTTGCGATTCTCGGTGCCGAGGCCGTAACTGACCCACGAGCCGATGCTGGGCCGGGCGAAGGTGAACGAGCCGCTGTGCATCCCCAGCGTGGCCTCGTAGTGGTTGGTGTGATCCGATTTCAGCGAACGGATCACGCAGAGATCATCCACGCAACTGGCCATGTGCGGAAACAACGCACTGACTTCGGTGCCGCAGCGGCCGTGGCGTGCGAACTCCCATTGCGGCCGTTTGAGAAACATTTTGAAGTCCCCTTTGCGACCCTGATACTCGTTGACCGATGTCGTCTTGCCGACGTCCGCAAAGAGTTTGGGCTTCGGGTCCCACGAGTCCACATGGGAGACGCCGCCGCTCATGTAGAGGAAAATCACGCGTTTGGCTTTCGGGGGGAAATGCGATGGCTTGGGCGCCAGGGGATCAATGCCGCGGGCGCGGGCCGCTTCCTCAGCCAGCAATTGGGAAACAAGGTTTGGCAGCAGCAACGAGCCGCCCACCAGGGAGCGGAGGAATCCGCGCCGGGTGTAATCGAATTGGCAGTCAGGTTTCATAACGGCGACATCAGTCCAGGTGGAGAAATTCATTGCTGCCCCAAAGCGAGCGGACGTAAGCCGCCAGGGCGATTGCGTCGGGATCTGTTTGCCCGGCGGCGACGAGTTCGGCCCGGTAGGCGGCCAGGAATTCGGCGGCCTCGCCCAGCTCGGTTTCCGTCGGCAGCCGGCCGGTTGTCAGGCGCCAGGCAAGTTGGAGCTGCTGCGGCTCGTCGGGACAGGCAGACCGCAGGTGACTGGCGCATTTGTCCGCTTTTGCATGCACGAACGGGGAATTGAGAAAATACAACGCCTGCGTCGGCACGGTGGTGGTTCGCCGCTCCGCCGTGGTGGCGTTGGGATCCGGCCCGTCGAACAGGGCGAGGAAGGGGTGGCGCTTGAGACGCTGTGTCATCAAGTAAATGCTGCGCTGGTTATGATCGTAAACCGCGCTAAAGGGACCGTGCTGCGAATAAGCCGCGGTGACCGGCGAAGGAAAGGGATGACCGTGGCCCGGGTTCGGATCCAATTCGCCGCTGCTGGCGAGGATGGCGTCCCGGAGTTCCTCGGCGCTAAGCCGGCGACGCTCAAAAAAGGTGTAGCCAGGGTTCAACGGGTCTGCATCACTCGCCGTCCGCCGGGCGGCCACGTCCTGATCACCGGTTACGGACAACTGCCCTGCCTGCTGATAGGTCGCGCTCAGCATGAGCAACCGGTGCATCGCCTTGATCGACCAGCCGCTGGCCATGAACCGGGTGGCCAGATGATCGAGCAACTCCGGATGCGTGGGCAGTTGGCCGCGAACGCCGAAATCATTGGGTGTGCCAACCAGGGCGCGACCGAAGTGATATTGCCAGATGCGATTGACCATCACACGGGCGGTGAGCGGATTGTCGGCGCGGGTGAGCCACTGCGCGAGATCGAGCCGGCCGCTGCCAACCGTGTCCGGCGGCAATGGTCCGCCCCCGAGGATCTGGATGAAACCGCGCGGGACTTCCGCGCCAGGACGGTCGGGCTCGCCGCGCAGTTGCAGCCGGGCGTTCTGGGGCGTCCCTTCCACCACGCCATAGGCCATCGCACACGGCCCTTCGACCAGCATGGCTGTAAGTTCCCGGCTGGCTTTCGCGACGTCGCCGGCGAGCACCGCCAGTTGTTTCTGCAACTCCACGACCCGGGCGCGGCGCGACTCGCGCTCGGCCTCGGTTTCCGTCAATGCGGGTGCGTTCAGCGACGGGAATGGCGTCACGCGGAAAGCGAAATTATCCGCCGCCAGCGCCGGTCGAATCCCGGAGCGATGGCCGTAACTGTCAATGAACGCGTAATCAATCGTGCCATCCCAGCCGGTCGCAAAGGTGCCCTTGAAAGCCGTGGTTGCCTCGGGGTGAACAAGGGTGCCGGTGTAGGTTTTCGCTTTGAGGTCGAGCCGGAGTTGCACTTGATGCCATTCCCCGGTCCGGAGGGAGGCGACGGGATCATGTGTGGCCCCGGAGCGGGCGAAGAACTCGCTGCCGTTGAAGTGCAATTCAACGGCGGCCGAGCTGCCGCTGCCGTGGCCAATGTAGAAACGCCAGGACCCTTGCCCGCCCGCCGCTTGATCGCCGCAGCGAAAGTCAAAAGCCAGATGCATGACGTCGTTGCTCGCCGCCGTCCACTTGGAGGCGAAGGTCAGGCCGAGTCCGTCGTACTCGCCCCGATTGGGCATTGCCACGCCCAGTTTGCCGGCCGGGAAGATATTGCAAAACGGACTTTGCGCGGCGGAAGAAATTTTCACCACGCTGTTCGGCCCGGGGTTCCACGGTTTGGCCGGCGGCGCGCCGTCCGTTTGCCATTCGAGACTGCCGTCCAGGCCAATCAACTGCTGCAATTCCGCGTCAAGCGCCACCGGGTCGGGTTGGCCCGGCGCAATCGCGACGACTGGCAGTTGGGACGAGACCGGTGCGATCGGTTCGGGCTGGATGCCAAAGTTGTCGATTTCCAAGACGGGCAGAACCGTGCCCGCGCGGGCGACCGAGTCGAGCGCAACGTAATCGATGACTCCCGACCACCCTGGCGCGAAGGATTGGTTGGAAAAGGTCGTGATGCTTCCGGGCTGACCCACGCTGCCGGAGAAAATGCGGTGCTCCAGGTCCAGCGTGAGTTGCAGATTATGCCACTGGTTCGACTTCAATTCGGCCAATCGTTGGGGCGGCCCGGCCGCGCGGGTGAAAATGGTTTCCGAGGAAATGAGCAACTCGACCGCCGGTGAATCCGCTCGCGCTCCGATCCAGAAGCGGTGCGGCCCATTCGTTCCGGCGGGCGCTGCGGCGGGCCGGAAATCGAGATTCACATGCAACACCCGGCTGGTGTCCCGCGTGCGCCGTGGATACAGCGCCTGCGCCAGCCGGTAATCCTGGTTGCCCGGGGCGAGGTTGGCCCCGAATTTCCCAAACGGATAGAGATTCTTGAACGGACTCTGAGCCGCGGTCGTCACGCTGATTTTTCCCTCCGCCAGCCAGGGGGGGACAATCACCCCGTAACTGCCGCCGGCGGCGTCCTTCTGAATTTCAAAGTCGCCATCCGGATCGTGCAGGGAGCGAAACACCGCCGCTGGCACCGGCTGCTTCTGCCGGGCAATCTGGTCCGAGAGGGTCGCCACCCGCTGATCGTAATCGCGCCATTGGGGCTGGGATTCCGCCGGCGGGACCAGCGGCACCATGGCCCGCAGCTTGCCTTTTTGTTCCGAACCCGGGAAGGCGTAGCGGCTGCTCGCAAAAATGCCATACAGCGCGTAGTAATCCGACATCGACACGGGATCGAACTTGTGATCGTGGCACCGCGCGCAGCCCAGGCTCAGCCCGAGCACGGTTTGGCCCAGCGTGTCGAGGGTGTCCTGAATGGTGAGGTGCTGGTAATTCTCCGAATCAAACCCGAAGCGGCGCGAGATCGCGAGAAAGCCGGTGGCCGTGACCCGTTCGGCGTAACGCTCGCGTTCACCCGTTTCGGCCAGAATGTCGCCGGCGATCTGCTCGCGGAGAAACTCGTCATAGGGCTTGTCGGCGTTGAACGCGTCGATCACGTAATTGCGATACCGCCAGGCCAGGCCCACCGGGTAATCCGCCGTGTCGCCGGCCGTGTCGGCATAGCGCACAATGTCCAGCCAATGACGCCCCCAGCGCTCGCCGTAATGCGGTGAGCCCAGGAGGCGGTCAACCGCTTTGGCAAATGCAGTCGGGGACTGATCTGCCGCGAAGGCATCAATCTCCGCAGGCGTTGGCGGCAGGCCGGTGAGATCGAACGTTGCGCGCCGGAGCAGGGTACGTTTATCGGCGGGCGCGGCGGGTTGCCGCCCCCGTTCCTCGAGTTGTGCGAGGATGAAGGCATCGACCGAGGTGGCCGGCCACGCGGCGTTCTTCACTGCTGGCACGGCCGGATTTTGCACGGGCTTCCGACTCCACCATTCCTTGCGCGCCTGAAGCGTCGCGTCCCCGGCGGCGTTGTTCATCCCGGTTCCCGTTGGCGGTTGGTCGCGCGGATCCGGGGCGCCCGAATTCACCCATGCTACGAAATCCGCGATGACCGCGGGCGGGAGCTTTGGGCGGTCCTTCGGCATTTGGGGGTCCGCATTTTCGTGGTTGATGGCCTGGATGAGGAGGCTCTTTTTCGCATCCCCAGCGATGAGCGCCGGGCCGGAATCGCCCCCGCGGAGCAACCCGTCGCGGGAATCGAGGCGCAGTCCACCTTTCTGCTTTTTCGCGCCGTGACATTCATAGCACTCGTTCACCAGCGTCGGCCGGATGTGCTGCTCGAAGAAGGAAACTTGCTGCGGGGTGGGCACCACGGCAGCAGACGCCGCGAAGGCGCCGACCCCGAGTGCGGCTCCCAGCGGAAAGCTCCAACCAATTCGATTCATGCGGACAAGGACTTCACGATTTTGTGCGCTAGCGGCGTTCGCCGATAATCGCATCGGCCGAAACAATAAGTCAACCGCGCGTGGCTTCGGCCCGGCAATTCATATTGCCGGATTCGCCACGTAGGATGATCACTGTTGCCGACCTCGCTGAAGCGTGGACACCAAACGTATTGTGATTTCAAGGTGAGAAATCTTGGCTCGCCGCAAGTTCCACTTGAGTCCTACTGGTTTCCGTATGAAGCTAGCCGGTACAAGCCAGCACACAAGCGATGTTCAGCCGCCCGACACGAACCATTGAGCTCCGTCATCGGAGGGCCCGGCGCAAGGTGTCGATTGGTGCGTTTACGCTCATCGAACTTCTCGTGGTCATCGCCATCATCGCCATTCTGGCGGCGATGCTCCTGCCCGCGTTGACCAAGGCCAAACAGAAAGCCAAGGGCATCCAATGCATCAGCAATTTGAAGCAGATCGGCCTGGCCCACAGCATGTACCTGACCGACAACCGGGCCACGGTGGTGTATTCCGATCCGACAGAAGGCTACGTGCTCTGGCTCAAGAAGATTGCGCAATACACCGCGAAAATGGACCGGATCCGAATCTGCCCCGTAATCAAGTACGAGTCGGTGAAGCGGATTCCCAAACCGACGCAAGCCGGCGATGCCTACGGCACCTGCGACGAAGCATGGCTCTGGGGGCCGGTGGACGGCGTGAACTGGTTCGGCGGCTATGCTTTCAACGGCTGGTTTTACTCCGATAATCCCGCGGGCCCACCCAGCAACTCTTTCGGGAAGGAAATGAACGTCCAACGTCCGGTGGAGACGCCGGTCTTCGGGGATGGCATGTGGGTGGACGCCTGGCCACAGGCTAGCGACCCGCCCGCGCGCAATCTTTACGAAGGGTGGGGCGCGCAAGGTGGGATGGGTCGCTATTGTCTGGCCCGGCATGGCAGCGTTGGTGTGCCGCCGCGCAATGTGCCCGCCGGCACCAAACTGCCGGGCGCCATCAACCTCAGTTTCGTGGATGGCCACGCGGGCCAGTGGCAGCTTGAAAGGCTCTGGGAACTTTCCTGGCACAAAGGTTATAAGCCACCCGCCCAGCGACCGAATTAGTCCGGGAAGCGGAGTTCCACAGCCACATCAAGGCACAAGAGGCACAGCGCGGCCAAGCCGCAACCGGATCAACTCCCTCTCCGCCATCGGATGGAGGAGAGGGGCGGGGAGAGGAGGAGCGTTTGTCTTGGATCGCCCCTCTCCTCGGTCCTCTCCCCACTCCTCCGTCGTGGGGAGAGGAAGAAGAAGCCACGCGCCAAAAGCTTCACAAGCCGAGGCGAGTTTGGGAGATAGTACTGCGAAGAGAATGAATCAAACATCCGTGGGCTGGCGAAGGAATGTCTGTCCCCGGCTGGTGTGCAACGGCCAATACGAAATTTATTTTGCGGCCGTCGTTTGCGGTTCCCGCTTTTGGGTTGGCGATTCAACCACCCCTTTCAGAATCCGGTCCGCTGCGACTGCCAACGCACAAGTCAAAATCATTCAGCCAAAAACTCACGCCAGAATTTCCTTCACGACGTTGCCATGAACGTCGGTGAGCCGGAAATCGCGGCCTTGAAACCGGTAGGTGAGCCGCTGGTGATCGATCCCGAGCAGGTGCAGGATCGTCGCCTGAAAGTCATGCACATGAACCGGGTCGCGGACCACGTTCATGCCGAGGTCATCCGTTTCCCCATGCGTGAAGCCCGCTTTCACGCCGCCGCCGGCCATCCAGGAGGTGAACGCGTACGGATGATGATCCCGGCCCCAGCGCTTCCGATCATCAAGGTTGCCCTGGATGAACGGTGTGCGACCGAACTCGCCGCCCCAGATCACCAAAGTGTCGTCGAG
>CAZIJO010000267.1:0-7189 GCA_964539515.1 uncultured Bifidobacterium sp.
AGTTTAATCACCGAACCGCTGAGCGGCGCGGAGCGCTACTATCGTTTACGCCTGATGGAGTTGCCGTAAACCAAGGAGTTGGCGCTCAAATAATTCCCGCCAACTCCTGCAACGTGCGCCAGTTTTCGAGGCGTTCCTGCTTGGCTTGGAGCTGCGTCTCGCTCAGCTCGCCGTCGTTGTCCGTAGCTGCGTGAGTGAGAACGCGGCTGACTTTTCTCCCACCGCAGCTGCGCGCGAAGCGGATGAAGTCATAGACTTCGTTCGTCTTTGGTTCGATGCAGAAATCTGTTTTCGCGGATGGATTGCCTGGAGGCTCGGTCGGGGCCCATTTCTTGGCAAATGCCGGACCAGGACCGGTCGCGGGACATTGGATACCGGATGAAAGCGGGCCGTCCGAGGACGGCCCGATTATTTCGCTTTACCGCCGCATTACGGCTGACCCGGCTGCACTGGGCCGATACGGTACGGCCGCATCATTTCGTTATCCTCATGCTCCACGATGTGGCAATGCCAGACGAATTGACCCGGGACTTTGAACTGTGCGCGAATGCGAGTCACTTCGCCCGGGTAGGCGGTCACGGTGTCCTTGTGGCCCGTCTCCCACGGCTCCGGAGGTCTTGCGGGCCCGGCCAGCTGTACGTTGTGGATGTGTCCCATTTCGCCTTCCTCGAAGGTGATGGGTTGCCGGTTTACGACTTCGAACACGACTTCGTGAACGTGCATCGGATGGGCATCGGCCGTGAAGTTGTAAAACTCCCACATTTCGGTATCGCCCACGTTTGGGTTTTCGGTGACCGGATCCATCCACATCTGATGCATGGCCATTCCATTGGTCACGTTGCCAAGCATCGCGGCGGCCGGGCCATCCCAATATTGCGACATCTCCTCCATGAGCGCCAATGGGCGGGTGGTGACCGGCACTGGCAACGGTGTGATGGCTGGGAGTTGTAGGAATGCCGGCGGAGTTGTGGGATCGGGCGTCAACGCCGGCCCGACTCTAAATTGCAGGATTTGCCCCGTGGTGTTTGGGTCGGCGATGGGGAAATCCACCCCCGGCACCCCGCCGCCGAACGGTTCATCCGGGCCGAGGTTGCTGAGTACGTAATTACCCACCGGCACGTTGGTGAAGTCCACGATGAGGTCGGCGCGTTCCGCCAGACCCATCAGCAGGGTGTTTCCAAGCGCGGTAAGGTTCACCGGCGCAGGCAGGAAACCGCCTTCGTTGCCGATCTGCCAGACTTCCACCCCCGGGATGTTGCCGAAGCTAAGAATCAGGAAGCGGGCCTGGCAGCCATTAAGGAAACGGAAGCGATAGCGCTTCTGCTCGACGGTTAGGAACGGCCACGTATTGCCATTGACCATGATGGAGTTGCCGAAAAACTCCGGATTCCAGATCGGCGAAAGGTCGGTGTCGGGTATAAAGCCCGGGTCTGTGGCGGTGGCGCTATCGAAGAATGCGCGCGTGTCGGGATAGAACAATCCGCCATCGGCGTAAAACGCCCGGTCCTGAATCGCGATCGGAATCTCGCAGTAAGTCTTGTTCGAAGGGAATTTGTCACCTTCGGCCGGCGCCGGGCCGGGCAACACCGCCGCCACCCCGGCGCGGCTGTCCAGCACGGCTTTGTCGCCACCGGGACCCCCGCGGATGAGGTAGAAACCGGCGGGGCCAGCATAAACGTTCAGCCGTGTCATGCCCAAGGCATGATCATGATACCAGATCGTCGAAGCGCGGTTGTGGTTGGGGTACTGAAACGTCGCATAGCCATTGCCCCAACTCACGCCGAACTTGGCCGCGGCTTTCCCGGCAAAAAAGTCATACCAGGTTCCGCGGTTGGCATAGCCAGGAGGGATATTGGCTGCCGCCGGCAGATACCACGCCTCTGCATAACCATCGCTTTCATCCCCAACGCCAACCGCGCCATGCACGTGCGGGACCGTGGGCACCGGACCGGTGTATGATCCGGGCGTCGAGTCCCAGCTGGGGCGGGTGTCGCGCCCGCCAATGCCACCCGGCGGATTGGCCCAATGCAAGGTCGGATCGACCGGCAGAAGATGTGGCAGGTAATTGCCGTTTGCGTCCACGAGTTCATTGATCCATTTCACGCGCACGGGCCGATTCCAGCTGGCCTCGATGGTCAGCGACGGCGCATTGTGGATCAGCAATCCACGCTTGTCGGCCGCCTTGACCGCCCCATAGCCCCATACCGTCGTGGGCGGCATTCCAGCTGGTAAGATTTGCTGCGTGATCTGGCGCATGGAGATTTCGTAGTAATCGATGGGCTGGCCACCTTTCTGATTGATCGTGCCCGCCCGTGGCATCACCGGCGGAATCAACAACGGAGTCAAGAACTTGGGAATCGCATTGGGATCGAGCAACGGACGGGCTTCTTGAGCCATGAGTTGCCGGACAATTCCCTTTCCGGGAATGCACAAAGCGGCACCCGTCGCGCCTGCCAACTTGATGAACTGTCTGCGGGAATACATAGCGATCCTTTCTTCTTGTGGTGATTGGTAGTCGTTCGTTCGCGTCTGCCTTAACTTACCCCGGAAGATCGACTCATTTGCTTGTAGGTGGGCTTGTCACTTCAGCGACTTGCCGATGTTCAGGTCGAGCTTTCATGAGTTTGTCGTGAGGCTGGCTTTGCAGGGTTATGATCTCAGATGCCCGAATGGCGGGCTCCTCAAATATTGGCTGAGGTTTCTCTCCGTTTGTCTCAGTTGAAGTACGGATGACCAGCAAATGCAAATAAGCTTTCAAACTCTCAACTGTGCATGGCTGCCAACTCGCAACGGTTTCACGGGGCAGGTCCGAATCGCTAAACTGCATTCCGAATGGTGTCGGCCCCCTCCGGCGCGGGCATTTCAGGCCGTGGGTGGAAATCCGGTGGTGATGACGGCGCAGTAGCGAAGCTAGCACAGCCCTGCGGTTGCAATTGAAAAGTTGTTATCAAGACGGCGGCGCGCTTTCGCGAATGCTCCCCCGCACGCCCTGGAGGCTGAGGCGCTGGGTGATCTTGTCGCCTTTGCATGGAACGCGTTTGACGAACTAATTTGCACCACCCAGCCGGATTATACTTGCAGCCACGCCATTGACGGTTTGGCACTCGGGTTCAAGATTCCTCTCACAATCTATTGGTTGCGTCAGCCTGCTTGATGGCCACAACGGCTGCAGAGCCGTTCGGAAAAGCAGCGGCGTCAATTTCGGGCCATGTCATCGCCGGACGTTATGAAGAATTATTCTCTCCTTCGACTCGTGGTAACCGTTTGCCTGCTCAGTCCAATGCTCTCATCCCGCAGTGCCACTTTGCTGCCCGGGGATGCCGCGATCGCCCCCGCCGCCGGCGAACAAGCTGCCCCCGCCATCGCGCTCGGTGGCAACACGCTGCTCGGGGTGTGGAGCGACAATCGCTCCAATCCCTACGGCGGCTACGAATACGAAACTTCGCGCGACATCTACGGCGTGAGACTCAGTACGAACGGCACGCCGCTCGATCCGTTGCCATTTGCGGTTTGCGCCGCGCCGGCGGGGCAGAACAATCCCAAGGTCGCGTGGAACGGATCGCATTGGCTCGTGGTCTTCGAGACCACCGGACTGAACGGCACGGGTTATTACTACGAAACGACGCTCGCTGCGGTGCGCGTCGCGCCCAGCGGCCAGGTGCTCGATGCCCAACCGATTCCGCTCCACGGCCTCACACCGAGCGGCGTCACATGGGACGTGGCGTCCGACGGCACAAACTGGGTCGTCGTCTGTGAAACCACGTCCACGAGTTCGGACATCGTCGCGCGGCGCATTTCGGCGGCGGGCGTTGTGCTCGATCCGCCCACGCGTGCGATGGTGAAGGCCACTTACTATCTCCGCTTCAATCTCAAGCTCGCGTATGCGGCCGGCGTGTTCCTGCTCACGTTCGATGATTCGGGAACGAAAGGCGTGCGGTTCGATTCCAACTTGAACCTGCTCGACGCCGCGCCGTTTCAGATCACGGACAGCGGCATCGCCGGGCTGGCGGCGAATGCCACCGGCTTTTACATCGTGTGGAATCGGCAGAATCCGGATTACAGCGTGGTACTCGCGGGCTCGCGGCTCAGCACGGCTGGCGTCAAACTCGATGGCACGAACGGCGTCAGCATCTCGGGCACGAAACAACCCTACGCCTATGACCCGAGCGCGGTGACTTGGGACGGCGTGAATTGGCGGGCGACGTGGGGCGATTACACGAATCTTTGGATCGCGCGCATCCATTCCTCTGGAACGGTGCTCGACGCCGGCAGCGTGAAGGTGCCCGGGCCGCGTCCCGGCCTCAGCGCCGGCAACGGCGCGGGCGGCATTCAACTCGTGTGGACCTCCTACACCAACAGCAACAACGACACCTACACTGCCGCGATCGCCGCGAACAACACTGTCGTCGGCGCGAATCGCTGTCTCTCCACCGGCGCGGCGCAGCAAACGAAACCCGACATCGCGACGAGCGGCAGCGGTTACATGCTCGTGTATCGCAGCGCGACTTCTGCCAACGCGCGCGTGCTCGCCCAACCACTCGATGCCACCGGCAACGCCACCACCGCCGAGCCGGTGCAACTCGACATCGGCCCCAGCCTCAACGGCCCGGGCGCACCGAACGTCGCCTGGAGCAGTGTGTCGTCGCTTTACCTCGTCGCGTGGGGACGCAGCAACGGCGTCGCGATGCAGCGCCTGTCTTCCACCGGCGTAAAGATTGATCCGGCACCCGTCATCATCCGCTCCAATCATTTCGGCGCGGCGGACGTGGCGGCCATTGACGACACGTTCCTCATCACGACTCGGAAATACGGCTACACGCCGCAATACATTGACGCCTACGGCACGCGCGTGCGCGGCTCGGACGGCGCGGTGCTCGATACGTTGCTGCTTGGCGGCGGCTACGTTTCGCGCCCGCCGGCGGTCACGACGCTGGGCGGGAAGTTTTACGCCGCGTTCATCTCGAATTGGACTCACGATGAATCCGCCGCGTCCACGGCGGGCGTGCTGGTGCCCACGACCGGCACCAATCTCACGTCGAGCGGCATCTATCTGTTCTCTACCGCCGGCGGGAACGGCATCATCGAACTGGGCCTCGACTCCAGCGGCGACAAGGCGTTGCTGGTGCAATCCGCCGAAGTCACGTCGGGCGTCGAGAACGACATGATCGGCTGGATCATTTCAACCAACGGTGCGGCCTCGGCGATGATCAATTTCACCCCGTGGTCCGGCAACCAATACCGGCCGCATGTCAGTTGGGACGGCAGCCATTTCGTCATTGCCTACCAGGAACAGAAGAACCGCCTCGCCCTATGGACGCTCGATCAACTCGACGCCCGCAGCGACATCTACGCCATGCGCGTCAGCCCCACCGGCGCAATCCTCGATCCCCAGGGCTTCGCGCTCTCGACTTCGCCCATCGGCGAAACCGATCCCACCGTGATTTCGCACAACGGCGTGAGCCTGTTCGCCTGGGCGCAGATGATCAACGACACCAACTTCGCCAACTACCGCATCGCCAGCTCGCGGCTCGACGCCTCGGCGAACAAATGGCCCGTGGCTGTGGCTAATGTCAGCACAAACGAAGGCAACATTCCGCTCACGGTGAATTGCAGTTCCGCTAGTTCGACGGACGCCGACGGCAGCGTGATTTCCTGGTTTTGGGAATTCGGCGACGGCACGAGTTCCACCGCGCCGAATCCAACGCACACCTTCAGTGCCGCCGGCAATTACGTCGTGAAACTCACCGTCACTGACAATCTCGGCGCGACGGCCACACAAACCGTGCTCGTCAAGGCGATGTTGCCGAATCAAATCCCCGTGGCCGTCGCGCGCGCCGTGCCGCAAAGCGGCCCCGCGCCGTTGAACCTCACGCTCTACGCCGACGGCTCATATGATCCCGACGGGCCGATTGGGAACATCGAATGGCTCGCCGACGAGGGCGGGACTTACTGGGGCGCGACGGCCTATTACACGTTCACCTCGAACGGCAAGCACACGGTCACGCTGCGCGTTTATGACAGCCGCGGCGCGATCGGCACGACAAACATCCTCATCAACGTCGGCGGGCCGAACATGAAACCTGTCGCCATCGCATCCGCTTCGCCCACGAACGGTCCTGCGCCGCTCTGGGTGTATTTCAGCGGCGACGGTTCCTACGACACGGATGGCAACATCGCCTCCTACGCGTGGACGTTCGGCGACGGCGGCACGGCGGACTACGCCAGCCCCACCTGGTATTACGCCAATCCCGGCACCTACATGGCAAAGCTCATCGTCACCGACAACGCCGGCGGCAAAGGCACGAACAACGTCACCATCTGGGTCGGGGCGTCGAATCGCCCACCAGTCGCCGTCGTTTCCGCCAGTCCGACGAAAGGCAACGCCCCGCTGACAGTGAATTTCAGTTCCGCCGGTTCGAGCGATCCGGATGGCAGCATCGCATCTTACACATGGACGTTCGGCGACGGTGGCAGCTCCACGCTGGCCAGCCCGGCCCATACATACGTCGCTCGCGGTAGCTACGTCGCACGACTCACCGTGACTGACAACCTCGGCGCGACAGCCACCAAGAGCGTCGGCATCACCGTGCGCCGTCCGCCGCAACTCACCAACGCGCGCGTCAACCAACTCGGCACGTTCACCTTCAGCATTGAGGGAGAAACCAACGCGACTTACATCCTCCAGTCCTCCTCCGACGGCGTGACCTGGAGCAATGTCATGACCCTGCCGAATCCCGACATGCCCGCGCAAATAAACCTGCCCACTGGCACGGGCCGCCCGGTGTTGTTCTGGCGTGCGATGATGGAGTGATTCTGTTCCCGTAGCAGCGGCCGTGAGTCCGCTCAAACTTCATATCCGCACCGCCTCGGCCAAACTCCAGAATGAGCCGACTTAAGTCGGCTACAATCAGGATTCAAATAATCCCCGCCAGCTCCTGCAAAGTGCGCCAGTTGTCGAGGCGCTCCTGTTTGGCTTTGAGCAACGTCTCGCTCGGGTTGCCGTCTTTGTCGAAGTGTTTGGCGAAGCGACCTTCGGTGCGGGCAAAGCGGATGAAGTCATAAACTTCGTTCGTCTTCGGTTCGATGAAGAAATCCGTTTTCTCGGACGGATTGCCCTGGAGACCGAGGTGTTGGGCGATCTTGTCGCCTTTGCGCGGGTCGTAGATCAGCACGGGGAACGTGCGCGTGT
>CAZIJO010000268.1:0-7120 GCA_964539515.1 uncultured Bifidobacterium sp.
TGGATGTCGGCGGCATGCTGGCGGTGGTGGGCAGCGCGCAAGGGCGGAAATTGGCGATCACCAGCGCGAACGATCTTGCGCGCGGGGGCGCGGGCGGGGTGGTTGATATCCGCGTGACGCTCGGACCGGAACTGCGCGCGGAGATCGTCAACCAGGCGGTGCAAGGCGCGCGGGTAACGGTCGCCCAGGATATGCGGACCGATTCGCCGATCTCGCGCGGGGTGAAGGGGCTGACGGCGTAGGGTGCGCGGCGGCGGCGGGTGAGTTAGGGTTAAGCTAAATGAGCGGCAAAATCAGACACCCACGCGCGCAGGCGCTGGCAGTAGCGCGGGAACTAACGGCGGCGCTGCAATCCTTGTGCGAGCCAGATCGGTTTATTTTCGCGGGATCCTTGCGGCGAATGAAACCCGACGTGGGCGATATCGAGATGGTTTATGTGCCGCGCGTCGAGCTGCAGCCAGACCCGGCTGATCTGCTTGGAAATCGCGTTCCGACCAACTTGGTTGACGTGCAGTTGAAGGAATGGTTGAAGGCCGGTGTGCTCATCAAGCGCGTCGGGCCGCAAGGTGGATCGGCTTGGGGGGCTTCAAACAAGCTGGCGGTGCATGTGGCGTCGGGCATCGGTGTTGATTTCTTCCAGGCGAACAGGGAGAACTTTTGGACGTTGCTGGTGTGTCGCACGGGAAGCGCGGAGATGAATACGAGGATTTGCAATGCGGCCATCGCGCGCGGACAGACGTGGAACATGTATCGCGGCTTCGAGGACCGGCTGACTGGGGAGTTGCTCTACGTGCCAGAGTCGGAAGCGGCGCTCTTTGCGCATGTGCGGTTGCCATATCTTGAACCAAAGGACAGGCCGTAACGAAGTGCCTGGCAGGATCAGTCCAGGCAAGCGGCTTGAACGTCGGTTTCAAAGGGTGTGCAAACGGCTTTTCAAGGCTGGGATTGATACTGTCCAGCAGCCTTGCGGGGTTGAATTTCAAGCGCGGCTGGTGTTGGAATGGGGAGCAGATCGGGCTGTTTTGGCTTTACACTTTACACCCCCTGGCATGTGTCGTTGAAATGTCCAAAACGGGCATTTCCTTTGCAATTCCATCAGTTTTGGAGTTCTCCCTGACGCGACATCCTAAGAAAACGCGACAGGATAACAACACAACGACTTTCCGATTTTCGTCACAACTCGCTTATTCAAGCTAGTTTGAGGCTGGTCAACGTAAATCAAGAAATTCCACGTCCGCGACAATTCGACGAACGTGTTTCAGAGTTTGATCAAATGGTGCCGACGGAGGGGGTCGAACCCACACACTCTCACGAGTACTAGATTTTGAGTCTAGCGCGTCTGCCAATTCCGCCACATCGGCTACCGGGCCAAAATGTATTTTCCAAGTCGTGCGAAGTAAACATTTTTCAAGGGCGAGTTCTTGCCTGACGCCCCTGATTCCCTAGATTAGTCCCATGATCACATTATTGGTGGGGACGAACCGGCCGGGCAGCAATTCGCGCAAGGTCGCCGCGCAAATCGAAACCATCTATGCCGGGCTGCAGACGCCCCTGCGCGTCATTGACCTTGCGCAATTGCCGCCGGAAATTTTCTCCCCGGCCAGCTACGGGGAGAAGCCGAAATCGTTTCAACCCTTTACCGACGCGGTGTTGTCGGCGAGCGGGCTGCACGTCATCACCCCTGAATACAACGGCGGGATTCCCGGCGTGCTCAAATATTTCATCGACATGCTCAAGTTTCCGGAGAGTTTCGAGCGGCGCCCGGTGTGTTTCACCGGGGTGGCGGCGGGCATCTGGGGCGCGCTGCGACCAGTCGAGCAATTGCAGGCCATTTTCGGCTACCGCAACGCCTACCTCTATCCCGAACGCGTCTTTCTTCCGGGCATCAGCAAGCTGCTCGACGCCAACGGACGGCTCACCGACCCCGAATTGCTGGAGCGGTTGAAGAATCAGGCTGAGGGCTTCGTCAACTTCACCGAGAAACTGCAAGGCGTGAAGTTGCGCGCCATAACCGGCAGTTGAATTTTAAAATCACATAAGCATGAAAAACAAACTCGTACCATTGTTGGCTTTGGGCTCCGTTCTGCTCCTGATCGGTGTGTTGCTCGCGCCGGCCCAGGAAGCAAAGAAACTTGCTGTTGGGGCGGCCGCACCGCTGGTGGTGGGGCAGGATCAGGATGGCAAGCCGTGGAAACTGGCGGAGGCCACGGGCAAAAGAGTGGTGCTGCTCTACTTCTATCCCAAGGACGAAACGCCCGGTTGCACCAAGCAGGCCTGCGGCCTGCGGGATCGCATGGGTGATCTCAGGCCGGCGAATGTCGAAGTGGTGGGGGTGAGTTTTGATAGCGCCGAGAGCCATCAGAAGTTCATCGCCAACCACAACCTTGGTTTTACCTTGTTGGCCGACACCGACGGCAAAATCGCCGATGCTTATGGCGTGCGCATGGCAGGGAAGAATATGGCACGAAGGGTCAGCTTCCTGATTGGGACGGATGGGAAAATCCTGCACATCACAGACTCACCCAAGGCCGACGATCATTTGACCGAGATGACCGGGGCGGTGGCGAAGTTGAAGCAGAAATGACGGTTTGCCAAGGCCGTACGGCATACCTGCCCAAGGGATGCAATGGTTTGGTGCCGTTTGCGCCTGTTGGCGGCTAAAACCCATTCTTGCCGGGCGGCGGAGTTCGGATAACATCCATGCTCAGGCTGTGGCGGCACACCAGCCTGCAAATAAAAACCGCATGACATCCGAGCTCTCCACTTTCGCCGCGCGCGTGCGCGAATCCATCCAGTCTGGCTTTCCAGTGGATGACTTTGGCGTCCTCGCGCCGGAGCTCTTCGCGCTGCAATTCGCTAACAACCCTGCCTATCGAGGAATCTGCGAGGCGCGGTGCGTCACACCGTTGACCGTAACGCACTGGTCGCAGATCCCCGCCGTGCCGGCGGCGGCCTTCAAGGAACTGGACCTTACCTGCTTGTCCCCGGCGGATCGCACGCACGTTTTTCATTCCAGCGGCACGACCGGGCATCGCCCGAGCCGCCACTTTCACAACGCGGCGTCCCTGGCAGTTTACGAGACATCGCTGTGGTCGGGATTCGAGCTGAATCTGCGATGTGCGAACAGCGATTGGCGGATGCTGAGCCTGACTCCGCCGGCGGGAGAAGCTCCGCATTCTTCGCTGGTGCACATGTTTGACTTCGTACGTCAGAAGTCGGGTGGGGAGGCGGGCGTATTTGTCGGTTGCCTGGGCGACGATGGATCGTGGACAGTGGATTTCGAGGCCGCCTTGGCGGCGTTAGCCCTGGATGATTCCCGGCCGCTGCTCGTTTTGGGAACGGCGTTCGCCTATGTGCAACTCCTGGAAGAGATGGCGGCCAGAAACGCCAGGTTGCACCTTCCGCCTGGATCGCTGGTGCTGGAAACGGGTGGCTACAAGGGGCGTTCCCGTGCCTTGCCAAAGGCGGAACTTCACGCGCTCTTCTCCGAGTGGCTCGGGGTGACGGCTTCCCAGATCGTCTGCGAATACGGCATGAGCGAACTCAGTTCGCAGGCGTACGACACCGCAAAACTGAAGGCTGAAGGCCAAAGTCCTCAGTCGCGGCGCGTCTTCCATTTCCCGCCGTGGGCGCGGGCTCAGATCATTTCGCCCGAAACCGGCCGCGAAGTGGGCGAGGGCGAAACGGGTTTGCTGCGGGTGTTCGATCTGGCCAACGTATTTTCCGTACTGGCCATTCAGACCGAGGACCTGGCCGTACGATGCGGCGCTGGTTTTGAACTGATCGGTCGCGCGCAGCCTGCCGAACCGCGCGGGTGCTCGCTGATGACGGCGGAATCCAGGCAGGCATGAATTCGGCCGCAAATCACAAGACCCGGTCGCTCGTGTTGGTGGGCGCTTTGCATGCCTTCACCCACGTCTATCACGTCGTGTTGATGCCGCTTTACCTCCTGGTGCAACGCGATTTCAAATTCGCCAGCGTCGGTCAGGCGACTGCGTTGGTCACGGTGCAGATGGTCGCTTACTTCCTCCCGAGCTATGCGATGGGGGTGTTGGCGGACCGGGTAAGCCGCAAAAAACTCCTGGGCCTGGGGCTGCTGATCAATGCGCTCGGCTATGTGGGGCTGGCGTTTGCACCCAATTACGCCTGCGCGCTGGCGGCGGTGATCGTCGCGGGGATTGGCGGGAGTTTTTATCACCCGGCAGCCACGGCCATGGTGGCGCGGCTTTTTCCCGTGGGGACCGGGCGGGCGCTGGGGTTGATCGGGATTGGCGCCAGCGTCGGTTTCTTTTTCGGGCCGATTTACGCCGGCTGGCGCGCGACGATGTTGGAGCCGCTGCTCGGTGCCGCCGCGTGGCGGCGGCCGGTCCTGGAACTGGGCCTCCTCGGGGTTGGGGCGGCGCTGGTGTTCGCCTGGCTGGCGGATGATGATCAACCCGGCAACTCGCAAACGCGATCGGCCCGATCAGCGGAGCAGCTCTTTCCGACGCCAATCCTGTGGGTGTTGTTTCTGGCGGGGGCCCTGGCGTTCAGCCTGCGCGATTTCGCCGGCTCGGCCATGGGGAGTTTGGGATCGCTGTTTTTGCAGCAAGCTCATGGGTTCGATGCGCGACACGCGGGTCTGGCGTTGAGCGGAATTTTTCTGGCGAGCGCGGTGAGCAACCCGCTGTTCGGCCACCTGAGCGATCGCGGGCGCAAACGCTGGACCGCGTCGGTGCTGTTGATCTCGGTCCTGCTCGTGGCGGCGTTTCCACATGTGCCGGCGGGATGGGCAATCCCGCTTTTCCTCACCTACGGATTTTTCTTCATGTCGAGTTATCCCATGGTGGAGGCGGCTTTGATGCAATCGGTGCCGGACGGGGTGCGCGGCCGGGTGTTCGGACTGTTTATCACGGTGGGCGGACTGCTCGGCAATCTCTCGCATTGGATCGTCGGCGAGGTGGTGCGGCGCATGGGGACCGCGGCCCACCAGCCTGCGAGTTACTTCACCACCTATGGTCTTTTGGCGGGCATGATTCTGCTGTCGCTCCTCGGTTTGCCTTGCCTGCACGCGATCCGCAAACGGGAACATCTGGACGAAAACGTCGCCCCCGCCCGCCCATGAACCTGCCCAATTACTTTCTGGCCGATCTGCCCGCCGGGACCCCGATCTCGCCAACGATGCTCATCGAGGCCTGCGCCACGCTGAAGCGCAATCGCGAACAATACCTCGCGGCGCGAACGACGGAGCAGATGGTCAGGTTTCTCGCCAATATCGCGGAGGGGTGGCTGGACGCGGATAATCCGTTTCGCAAGCTGGCGCTGGCGCACGGGCCGGGCCAAACCGGGTTCGGCCGGCCCACGCTGGAACGCGGGCTGGATCAGTTCTTTGGCCGGATCACGCGGGAGAATCTCCGCACCCTCCTCGTGCAGGAGCTTGGCGATGGGAAGCGGTTGGATGGACTCGCGGCCACGCCGGGCGAAGAGAAGTTTTCGCGCGCCGCCATCGCCACCGGCCCGGAGTTTCTCGTGCACATTGCGGCGGGGACCATTCCGAATCCCACTTGGATGAGCCTGGTGCTGGGGCTGCTCACCCGCTCGGCGCAGTTTGTAAAGTGCGGCAGCGGGGCGGCCTTTTTACCCCGGTTATTTGCGCATTCCATCTACGACGCGGATCACAAGCTCGGCGCCTGTCTGGAGATTGCCGAATGGCGCGGCGGGCACGCGGCGTTGGAGGCGGAGTTGTTTGCGGCGGCGGATTGCGTCACGGCCACCGGTAGCGATGAAACCCTGGCGGCGATCCGCGCCAAACTGCCCCCGCACACGCGTTTTCTCGGCCACGGCCATCGCGTGAGCTTTGGCTACGTGACGGGCGAAGCGCTGTCCGGTCACCGGGCGAAGAAACTCATCGGTGCGGCGGCGGATGATGTGGTGGCGTGGAATCAACTTGGGTGTCTCTCACCCCATGTGATTTACGTGCAGAACGGCGGGGAATACGCCCCGGAGCATTTCGCGCAACTGCTCGCCGAGGAACTGGAACGCCGCGAAGCCATTGAACCGCGCGGCGAAGTGCCGACCGAGGTGGCGGCCGGCATCGCCTCGCGCCGGGGGATCTACGAAGTGCGCGCCGCGCACTCGCCCGAAACGCAGCTATGGCACAGCAAGCATTCAACGGCTTGGACCGTCGTGTGCGAGGCGGACGCGCGCTTCGCGGTGTCTTGTCTATATCGGTTTATTTACGTCAAGACGGTGGCGGATTTGAAGAGCGCGCTCCAGAATGCCGATGCCGTGCGAGGAAAGGTCTCCACCGTTGGCCTCGCGGCGTTGGAAGAGGAGGCGCCGGCCATCACCGAGGCGCTCGCGCGCTGGGGCGTGACGCGGGTCTGCCCGCTGGGCCAGATGCAAAATCCGCCGCTGACCTGGCGGCACGACGGCCGGCCCACGCTCGGTGATTTGGTCACGTGGACCGATTATGAATCATGAAAATGGAACTTCGAAAATCATTCCAGTTTGAAGCGGCCCATCTGTTGCCGCACCTGCCCAAGGCGCACAAGTGCCGGCGGCTGCACGGGCACAGCTTCAAGGTGGAGATCGTCGTGACGGGCGAGTGCGATCCCAAGCTGGGCTGGCTGATGGACTATGCGGATATCTCCGCGGCGTTCAAGCCGCTGTGGGAGAAGCTGGATCACCGATATCTGAACGAAGTGGCGGGGCTGGAAAACCCCACGAGCGAGGAAATCGCGGTCTGGATCTGGCGCAAACTCAAACCCAGATTGCCATTGCTCACGGAAGTGGTGGTGGCGGAAACCTGCACGGCGCGGGCGGTATTCCGCGGTTAGTGGTTAGCGGTGTCAATCGAACCACTCATCCGTCTCGTCGAAGGCGGGAATGGGAATGTTAACGATCTTGAGTTTCCCGATGGCGCGGTGGCGGCAGCCCGGCTTGATGAAAATGGCGGTCATGGGTTTGAGCGGGAACACCTCGCCATCGAGTTCCATCTGGCCTTCGCCTTCGAGCACGAGATACATCTCCGTCATCCGTTTGTGGTAATGGGTTCGCGAATCTTCCTGGATGTCCACCAGATGCATGGTGGCGGTCTGGTTGTCCGACGTGGCGAACGCCCGCCTGGCGAAACCGAAGG
>CAZIJO010000269.1:0-7080 GCA_964539515.1 uncultured Bifidobacterium sp.
TTCAACCAGAACATGCCGTTCGACCAGTTCACGATTGAGCAGCTCGCGGGCGACTTATTGCCGAACGCCACGCTGGAGCAGAAAATCGCCACGGGCTTTAACCGCAACACCAAGATCAACGACGAGGGTGGCGGTGACGATGAGGAATACCGGACCAAGGCCGTGAAGGACCGGGTGGCCACCACCGGCACCACCTGGCTCGGCCTCACGGTGATGTGCGCTGAATGTCACACTCACAAATACGACCCCATTTCCCAGGAGGAGTACTACCGGCTCTACGCTTTTTTCAACACCACCGCCGACAAAGGCAATTACAGTCCGGATCCCGCGGTCGCCGTGCCTTCCCCACCGGTGGGCTCAATGGTGAATTACCTGCGTGATCGCCTCGCGAAAGTGCGGCAGGAGCTGGCCGCGGCGGAACAACAACTCCCGACCGAACAGGCTGCGTGGGAACGAAAGATGGCGGGCCAGCCAAATGCCTGGGTGACGCTGGACCTGACCAATGCGATTTCCACAGGTGGCGCGACCTTTACGAATCTGCCCGATCAGTCCCTCCTCGCGACGGCCGTCAACCCCACCTACGACACGTACCAGATCGAAGCGGAGACTGGCCTGAAGAATATTACGGCGGTTCTCCTGGAAGTCCTGCCCGATCCGAGCCTGCCCAAGAACGGGCCCGGCCGGTGGGGACAGACCGGCAATTTCATCCTGGACGAACTCGGCCTGACCGCCGCGCCGCGGTCGGGCACCGGGATCGCGCCGGAAACCGTTTTTTTCGGCCGGGCCACCGCCGATTGGGAACAGCAATATTACCGCGCGGAACACGCGGTGGATCGGAATCCCAAAACCGGATGGGCCATCGGCCCCCGTTTTGGCGAACGGCATTTTCTCATCGCAGAACTCAAATCTCCGTTGCATTTCGACTCGGGCGCGAAACTTGGTTTTCGCTTCGATTCGTACCACGGCAACAATCACACCGTGGGTCGGCTGCGGCTCTCGGTGACGAGCGAGTCGGATCCCGCCAAGCTTTGGCCCCTCCCGCTTGAAGTGAGCAGCTTGCTGGCGATCCCGGGAGCGGAAAGAACCCCGGAACAAAAACGACAATTGGCGGCTTACTACCGGACCGTGTCTCCCACCATTCGCTCCCTCGAACGGGAGATCTTCCGGCTGAACGAGCGCGAGAACGAGCTCGCCAATCGCAAATACACCACGCTGGTGATGAAGGAACGCCCCGAGCCCCGGGCAACCTTCGTTCACGTGCGGGGAAATTTTCTGGAGAAAGGCAAGGAAGTCACGGCCGGGGTGCCGGCAGTTTTCCCGCCGTTGCCGGAGGATCAAGTGCCCAATCGCCTCGCCTTGGCCCGGTGGTTGGTGCGGGAGGATAATCCGCTCACCGCCCGCGTGACAGTGAACCGTTTCTGGGAACGCCTGTTTGGCGCCGGGATCGTCAAGACCAGTGAGGATTTTGGCAAGCAAGGCGAGGCGCCGTCGCATCCCGAACTGCTGGACTGGCTCGCCTGCGAATTCGTCTCCCCGACCGTTTCGGATTCCGCAGCACGGATCACGCATCACCGCTGGGACGTAAAACACATTCTTAAACTCATGGTCATGTCGGCCACCTATCGTCAAAGCGCGGCCGTGGATGACCAACGGTTGGAAAAAGATTTGTATAACCGGCTGCTGGCGCGCGGCCCCCGGTTTCGCATGGACGCCGAGATGATCCGCGACCAGGCGCTGGCGGTCAGCGGGCTGCTCAATCCGGCGATCGGCGGGCCGAGTGTCTATCCCGAACAAGTCCCTAATTTGTGGAAGGAACTGGGCTTCCTCCGGCCCGAGATCGGCATGGACGAATGGCCCACCAGCGAGGGGCCCGAACTTTACCGCCGCGGCCTCTACACCTTTTGGCGGCGCGTCTGCACGTATCCAACTTTCGCAACGTTCGACGCCCCGAGCCGCGATGTTTGTGTGTCGCGCCGGCCCCGGGCCAATACGCCACTGCAGGCACTGGCGGCCCTGAATGAACCAACCCTGCTGGAAGCAGCGCGGGTCCTGGCCCAGCGTATCATGTTGCAGGGCGGTTCTGATCCGGACCGGCAAATCGATTATGCCTTTCGTCTCTGCCTGGCCCGACCGCCGACCAAGCCGGAGCGGCAACGCCTGGTCAGCCTTTACGAACAACAGTTGAAAAGTTTTGAGCGCGATGCCAAAGCCGCGGCCGAACTGGTCACTCATGGGGCCGCCGACCGCCCGGCTGGTCTGGATGTCCGCAGACTGGCGGCCTGGATGGTGGTCGCCAATGTGTTGCTCAATCTGGATGAGACGCTCACGAAAGGTTGAATATGTTTGCACCGGATCTGGAAAATTTGAAATACGTCACCCGCCGGAAGTTCTTTCAACAATGCGGCACCGGCATGGGGGCGCTGGCGTTGGGTTCGCTCCTGAATGAAAAGTTGTTCGCCGCCCCGGCACGGGACGCGGGGGCCGCCGTGCTGCCCGGCACTCATTTCGCGCCGAAGGCCAAAAATATCATTTACCTGTTCCAATCCGGCGGGCCGTCCCACCTCGACCTGTTTGATTACAAACCGGAACTCATCAAGCGGAATGGCCAGAAGATGCCGGATGAAATCCTGAAGAACATTCGGCTCGCGCAGATTGGCAAGGATGCCGCCCTGCTCGGCACGAGTTACAAGTTTCAGCAATACGGCAAGTCGGGGGTATGGCTCTCCGAACTGTTGCCGCAGCTGGCGACCATCGTGGACGACGTCGCCTTCGTTCAGGGCTTTTATTCGGAAGCGTTCAACCACGATCCGGCCACGTTGTTCATGAATACCGGTGCGCAACTGTCCGGCCGGCCCAGCATGGGATCGTGGTTCAGTTACGGTCTCGGCAGCGAGAGCAAGGATTTGCCGGCCTTCGTGGTGATGACCACGGGCGTCGGTCAGCCGCTCACCAACAATGCCTGGGGCAGTGGTTTTCTCCCGACGGTGCATCAGGGCGTGCAGTTGCGTTCGCAGGGCGACCCCGTCCTATTCGTCTCCAATCCCGCCGGGATGAACGCGGAACGCCGACGGCAGTCGCTCGACGCCGTGCGCGATCTGAACCAGATGCGCTACGATGTGCTGCGGGATCCGGAAATTGCCACCCGCATTTCGGCGTATGAACTCGCTTACAAGATGCAGACGAGTGTGCCCGACGTGATGGATATTTCGAAAGAACCGGCGAGCATGCATGAGGCGTATGCCACGACGCCGGGCCGCGCTTCATTTGCGAACAACTGTCTGCTCGCGCGCCGGTTGGTCGAGCGGGGCGTGCGCTTCGTTCAGTTGTATCATCGCGGCTGGGATCATCACGGCGGCCCGGATGGCAACCTGGTTTTTGACCTGAAGAAACGTTGCCTCGAAACCGACCAACCCACTGTTGCCCTGATCAAGGACCTCAAAGAGCGCGGGCTGCTGGACGAAACTCTGGTGATCTGGGGTGGTGAGTTCGGCCGGACCCCCATGATGCAAGGCAGCTTGAAGCCCGACAATATCGGCCGCGACCATCACCCGCACGGCTACACTGTCTGGCTGGCCGGCGGTGGCATCAAGCCCGGTATCATCCATGGCAAGACGGATGACTTCGGCTTTTACGCGACGGAAGACAAAGTCCACGTCCACGATCTGCACGCCACGATTTTGCACCTGTTCGGCTTGAACCACACCCAGCTGACCTACCGCTTCCAGGGCCGCGACTTCCGTTTGACCGACGTGCATGGCGAAGTGGTCAAAGCGCTACTGGCTTAGCAATTGGTTAAACACCGCTCCCCGCGTAGCCACCGACATAGGGCCGCGCACATTTTCCGGGGAAACCGATGAACGACCGGCGCGGACCCTCGATTGCGGCTGCGGCTTCAAGGTTCTGAGATCGAGAGCTCGCAGTGGAAAGCGGGATGCCCGCGTTGATCATGGCGGGCGCCGGGGATGTCAGTCTAGTCGTCCATTTCAAGGAATGCATTGGGTCGGTCAAGGCCATCTGGCCCCGGCGGGATTTGAGAATCTCAGACGGGGCTCCCCTTCCTGGTGAAATTTCAATGCTGCCCACGCTACTGCCGGGCCCGGTAGAATCCAGCGGGAGAGGGCGGATTGGGATCTTGAAACTGGGCGGAACCATTCGCGCCAATCAGCAGCGCGCTTAGATTTGTCCAGGGACCGGTGGGCTGCAGGGCCCGCTCGATGGCCCAGGAGGAATTCGGAGCACCCGACAACGTCAGATTCACCTTGGGCGGGATGGTTGACAGCAGATGGATTGCGATTTCAGGCCGCCAAACATATTTCACGGTGACGAAATCAGAGTCGCCTCCGCTCCCAACTGAAGACCCCGTCACAAAAACGTTGCCGCTACCGTCCACCGCCACGGCGGAAGCGAAGTCATAGCCGTTCCCCGGTCCGTAGTAGCGGTTGGTCCACAGGGGCACGCCCGCGCCCGAATACGCAATCGTCGCGTAATCATAACCGCCTCCGCTGGGTGTAAACCCTGAATACCCCGTCACAAAAACGTTGCCGCTGCCGTCCACCGCCACGGCGGTGGCTTGGTCATAACTGTTCTCTGGTCCGTCGTAGCGGTTGGTCCACAGCGGAACGCCCGCGCCTGAATACGCAATCGTCGCGTAGTCAGGATAGCCGCTGCTATATGAAGCCCCCGTCACAAAAACGTTGCCGCTGGCGTCCACCGTCACGGCGGTGGCTACGTGATAGTTGTTGTTCGGTCCGTCGTAGCGGTTGGTCCAGAGCGGCACGCCCGCGCCCGAATACGCGATCGTCGCGTAATCGCCTCCTGAAGACCCCGTCACAAACACGTTGCCATTGCCGTCCACCGCCACGGCATTGGCTTGGTCATCGTTGTTGTCTGGTCCATTGTAGCGGTTGGTCCACAGTGGCACGCCGGTGCCCGAATACGCGATCGTCGCGTGATCATAACCGCCTCCGCTGCCAAATGAAGACCCCGTCACAAATACGTTGCCGCTGCCGTCCACTGCCACAGCTTTGGCAATGTCGGGATAGTTCTCCGGTCCATTGTAGCGGTTGGTCCACAGCGGCACGCCCGCGCCCGAATACGCGATCGTCGCGTAATCCTCATTACCTCCGCTGCCATCATATGAATACCCCGTCACAAACACGTTGCCGCTAGCGTCCACCGCCAAGGCGCGAGCTAAGTCATTGCCGTTCTCTGGTCCGTTGTAGCGGTTGGTCCACAGCGGCACGCCCGAGCCCGAATACGCAATCGTCGCGTAATCATAATTGCCTCCGCTGCCAGTCGAATCTCCCGTCACAAACACGTTGCCGCTAGCGTCCACCGCCACGGCATAGGCTTGGTGATAGCCGTTGGCAGGTCCATTGTAGCGGTTGGTCCACAGCGGCACGCCCGAGCCCGAATACTTGATGATCAGCATGTCTGACCCGCTGCCGGCTTGATTGTGCGTTGTGGCGCCGGCCACGATGACGTTACCGGCGGCATCAGTCACGACTTTGTAGGCGCGGTCTTCGGATCCGGCCTCAGACCCGTAGCGTTGCACCCAGGCTTCGGTTACGGCTGCCTGGGCTGGCGGAGGCTCGAACGCAATCGTAGCGGACGCCAGGAGGCCGGTCCAAAGGCAGGCGCGGCGGAAGCTAAGCTGCCGGGTGGTGGCGATGGTTCGAGCGTGGACCGCGAGGGCGGCGGAGATTGAGTTCGTTTTCATAAGATTCTTGGTTTTTGGTTTTTTCAGGCGACGAGCGCCTGGTTTGTTGTGTCACCGGTCCAAGGCGTTTTCCGCATCCCAATCACGCCACGGGATTGGAAATATTTATTGATGGGGGAAAAGGCGTAAAGGCCTCCTTAAGCATTCTTCACAAGTCCACGCCGGTTTCTCCATCCCAAAGGGATTGAAAAAGGGAAGCACGAGCCAAGCATGCCAGAACTTCATTGTCCGACGATGCGATAGAACTCAGCCTGGTGTTCCAAGGCCAGAGCCACCGGTGGAACAGCATTAGTCAAAACGTCCGTCCAATCTCCCAATGTTAAATCGGTCGCGCGCTGCACGCGGTAAGGCGGTACGCCTCCCGTCCAGTTCAAGGTGACGCCGGAACCCTGCAAGACCAGCGTCGCCCGCAGGGCCAAGGTGACCTGGACCGCATCGAGCAAGATGCCGCCGGGGACGCCAACGCGGACATTGGTCAATGGAGTAAACTCCAAACTGGTCGTGTTCGTAACCGCGGTAAACTGCCCATTGAATGCACTCCATTTGAAGTCGGTGGAGACAGCGCCGGTGTGAGTGAATGTCTGATTCAGGCGATCTCCCAACCCGTCGAAGAGGCGAACTCTCGCCAACGCCGGCCCCGGAGCAGCGGGCTCGGCGGGGTTGTCGGTGTAGGCAAAGGTGACTGTGTAGAGCGAGCCAGGAGTGGTGGCGAAGGCTTGGGTGAGTCGCCCATGGAGGTCGAGCATCTGGACGCCCGCGAATGCCGGGCCGGTGAGGAAGCCATTGCCGACGGCGTCGCCCACCTCCACGTAGGGCGAGCCAACGACCCAGGGCGCAAGGGTGTTCTGGCCGGCATAGATGTACATATAGGTGGGCGTATCCGGGGTCTCAAAACTTCCGTTGACGATGAACTGAGCATTGGTGGAATAGATCGCAGTGGCAAAGGCCGCGGCGAAAACGAGAAACGTCGCTTTTTTCATGGTTTACTGGTTTTTGGTTTTTCAGGCGACGAAAGCCTGTTGTGTCGTGTCACCGGTCCAAGGCGTTTTCCACCGCCCAATCACGCCAAAGATTTTGAAATAGTTTTGAGGCTTGGTTCTTCGTTCCCCTGACACCCTTCCCTTGACGATTTCACTTCTATTGCCGGGTCCGGTAGAAACCGGCGGGAGAGGGCGGATTGGTATCTTGAAACTGGGCGGAACCATTCGTGCCAATCAGCAAAGCGCTTAGATTGGTCCAGGGACCGGTGAGTTCCCGGGCCCGCTCGATGGCCCAGGAGGAATTCGGAGCCGCTGACAAGGTCAGATTCACCATCGGCGGGATGGTTGACAGCAGTTGGATTGCGATTTCAGGCCGCCAGA
>CAZIJO010000270.1:0-6866 GCA_964539515.1 uncultured Bifidobacterium sp.
TTCGCCATGCTCATGCTCAAATCACTGTTCGCCAAATGTGCATGACAGGCTCTAGCCCAAAAAATCGCGTTTCAAGGAATCAATCAGCTTCGCCACCGCCATCATTAATTCGCCGCGCCATTCCAGCTTGGTTTCATCTTCAGACAGGTCGATCGGCTGAGCGACTACGCTCGCGTAGCGCTGGTTTAGCGGTTTGTGCTCATCCAGGTTGCCAAGTTTGCGAACGAGGTGCAGAACCGCATCCACCTGACTTCTCACTTCGACAATTGTACGCAACGCTTTGCCACTGGAACATTTGCCGGCGTTCACCCGCTTGAGCAAGCCGCACTTGAATGCGCGGCATTGCTTGGGCCGGTTGCCATAGATGCCGCAGAGCCCTCCATTAAAACAAGAACACGGTTGGCTGAAAGCGGTTTTGCGACCTTTGCGCAATAGTTCCAAACCCAGCGATTGGAGCTGCTTGGCGTCGTCCGTGCGTTGCAATTCCACGTCACCAAACAGCACCCCGTTGCAACACAAACCGCACGCCGGGCAAAGGCTGGAGATGGCATCATTTTTCCGAGTCACAACGAGATTGAACCACGGATGGATTCGGATGGACACGGCATTTATTCAGCATAGTTGAAGTTTTTTGTCCATTTACCACCCGGATTACGACTAACTGCAGTAAACGGGTGTGAGACAAAACTCTTACTTCAGGCTGCCAGCGGCAGGGCGTCGTTGCGAGCCTCGTGTCGGTTGAGTCCGTACTTCCAGAAGTCCTACATGCCCGGTGGAATAGCCTAGCCCACGGGTTACATCAAAAAGTCAGAGGCTAGGTTCATTGGTTTTGCAACGCCGGAAGCCACGTTGCAATCCTGCTTGTGGGCCTTGCAAAAAAAAGGATCCAACCCGTTTCTTAGGGGCGTTTGACCCTCAGGACGCAAAAAGACTTGAAGCCAGGTTGCAAAATGCATCCTCCGCGAAGGAGTTTTTCAAGCAAAGCGACACCTTGCCCGGAATGCGCATTCTGGGGCGAGAGCCAGGTGAACATGGTGTTGAGGTGCTGACAGTCGAAAGCATGCCGGGCGTTGACTCACCAGTACAAATCCGTTTCAAACAATTCGGGGGGCAGTGGAAATTAGTCGTCGGATTTTGAGGTCCCGTCCGGGGGCTTTATGCCAAAAGCCAGCCGGGCTGAATGTCCTCCTCCAGGCTTTGATAATTAGCATCCGCCAACAATTTCCGCTCGGCGAGAATGCCAATCATTGCCGCGTTGTCTGTGCACAGACTTCTTTCCGCGAGCCGCAACGAAAATCCGGCTCGGCTGCAGCCTTTCGCGAGTTCTTCTCGCAAAGCGCGATTACACGTCACGCCTCCGGAGGCGGTGACGCAGCGGACTCCCAATCGATTCGCGGCCCGTAACGTTTTGGTCACCAGGACTTCCACGATGGCCGCCTGCACGCTGGCGCAGATATCGCGTAGGGCTTGAACGTCCTCCAGCTGGTGCGGATGATCGCGCAGCCAATAGCGGACCGACGTTTTCAAGCCGCTGAAGCTGAAGTCGTCCGTCGTATCGTTGAGAAGGGGACGGGGAAAACTGAACGCCTGAGCGTTCCCCTGACTGGCCAGCCGGTCAATTTCGGCGCCAGCGGGATACGGCAGGCCCATTAGTTTGCCGGTTTTGTCAAAGCACTCCCCCGCCGCATCGTCGATCGTTCCACCCAACACTCGATGTTCTAATTCGGCGGCAACGTGAACCAGCATCGTATGACCACCGCTGACGATGAGCGAAACGTTTGGTTGAAACTCATCAAAGTGCGCCTGGGCTGGATTTCCAGAAATCCAAGGCGAATACAGGTGGGCCTCGTGATGATTAATGCCAACGAACGGCAGACGCCAGGCGAAGGCGAATGCCTGCCCCGCCCTGAATCCCACCATCAACGCGCTGGCCAGACCGGGACCTTGGGTGGCCGCGATGGCCTGCAACTCCGTCAGCGACACCCCGGCCGCCGCCAACGCTGCCTGCGCCACCGGAATTAGATTGCGCAGGTGCTCCCGGGCCGCCAACTCCGGCACGACGCCGCCGTAATCCGCGTGCATTTCGATTTGGGACGACACCACATTGGCCAGAACCTGCCCCGCACGCACAATGGCCACGCTGGTTTCATCACAGGAAGTTTCAATCGCCAGCAGCGCCATAGGAGTCAGCCGCACGATGAAGTGTCACCCGGCATGAAGTCCGCCTGTGCTTCGTGCGAGGCGGCGGGATTATTTGGCATTGGCCACTTTGTCACTGCGTGCCTTCGGCGAATCCACTTCCGGGGCGCGTTCCGCGAAGAGATTGATGGCCTTGAGCACGTCCAGCGCGCGCTCCAGTTGCGGGTCGCGCGCATTGATGATTCGGTCCCGGTCCTTTGCGTCGGCCGACTCGACGCCGCCCGGCGTGACGCGCAGGCGGGTAAGCATCTCCTCCTCCTCGGTCATCGGCACGGTGATGTCCGGCGTGATACCGTGTTCGTGAATGACCTTGTGACTCGGGGTATAATACTTCGACGTGGTCAACCGCAGGGCGGTGCCCCCTTCCAACTGGATGATCTCCTGCACCGAGCCCTTGCCGAAGGTTTTCTCGCCGATAATGACCGCCTTGCACTTGCCGAGCGCGGCGCAATCCTGCAAGCAACCGGCGACGATCTCCGAAGCGCTCGCACTGCCAAGGTTGACCAGCACCGCGACCGGCAAGTCGCGAAATTCACCGCTACGCCCGGTCACATTGCGGACGGTGCTTTTGGCGGGATTGCGGCCTTCGGTGCTGACCACCAGTTGACCGCGCGGCAGGAATCGTTCACAAACCTCCACGGCCTGGTCCAACAAACCACCCGGGTTGCCGCGCAAATCCAGCACCAAGGCCTGCATGCCGCGACCCTTGAGTTTCTTCAGGGCCGCATCCAGTTCTTCGCTCGCCCGCTCCCCGAATTGCGTCAGGCGGACATAGCCAATCTTGTCCTCCCCCAGCGGAAATTCCTGTCGGCCATTTACGTCTTTGACCATGCTCACTTGGATGACGGCGCGGGTGAGCTTGTAATCCTTCCTTTCGCCGGTCGAAGGGCGCTCCATCGTCAAGCCCACCTCCGTATCGGGCTCGCCGCGCAACCGCTTCACGACATCCTCCACGGACATTTTTTCGGCACTAGTACCATCAATCCGGATAATCCGATCGCCGGCCAGGATTCCGGCGCGAAAACCCGGCGTGTCCTCAATCGGGGCGACGACCGTAACGAAACCATCGCGCAGTTGAATGACGATGCCCAGCCCACCGAACCGTCCCTCGGTGTCGCTTTTCAGTTCCTTGTATTTTTCCGGCTCCAGGAATTCACTATGCGGGTCGAGCGTCCCCACCATCCCCTTCAAAGCCCCATACACAAGGTCCTGATACGTAAGATTCGTTCCGTCGACGTAATCCTTGCGGACTTTCTCCATCACCAGGGAGAACAGCTCCAGGTTGGGATAGACCGAATCCTTCTCCGCGGCGGCCGCGGTATCGGAATAGACCCACGCTCCCAGGACCAGATTGAGGGCGAGCACCAAGGTCGTCAGGCCAAATATCAAACGTCTTTTCATAGCAGCATTTACTGTTGATTGTGACAATAGAAGCAGGCAGGCCAATTGGCAAGTTGCGGCAACCACAAAAGGGCCGGCGCCACAAAGGGCCGGCGGCGACCTCCACCGTTACCGCCCCGCCAGCAGCATTTCCACCTGGGGTAAATCCGCGGGTAAGGTCACTTTCGGATTCGGCCCCGCACCAGTCACCAAATGCACGGGTTGGCCAATGAGTTCGCACGCGGCGGTATCGTCGGTGACCTGCCGACCGAGGCGCCGCACCTCGGCCAGTGCCCGGCGGATCACTTCCACCCGAAAGGTCTGCGGCGTTTGCACCGCCCACAATTTCGAACGGTCAAGGTGACGCGCGATAGTCTGGCCGTCACTTGATTCCTTGATGGTGTCCGTGACGGCCTGGGCTGCAACGGCAGCGCCAGTTCTGCTCGCCGCTTTGAGAGTAGCGGCTATCAAATCCGGACTCGTGCAGGGCCGCGCACCATCCTGAATCGCCACCAGCTCAGCCTGGGGTGAAAGCGCCGCCAACCCGTTCCACACCGAATCTTGCCGCTGAGCTCCGCCCACGACCAGGCGATGCGGCTTGCCGAAGGCGAACGCACCCGCCAGCGCCACAAAGTCCGCTTGCATCCCATCGCGCACGACGATCACGATTTCATCAATGCCCGGGGCGTCGTTAAAGCGCTGCCAGGTGTGGGCCACAACCGGCCGGCCCGCGACCTCGAGGAAAAGTTTGTCCACGCCCGGCCCCATGCGGGTGCCTTGGCCGGCGGCAACAATGATTGCACTGTTCATGGCCCGAAGTTTAAAGCCTTTGACTCATTGGCCAAAGACCAAATCTGGCGCGCTCGCCGTGATTGGCCTGATGACAACACCAACCGTTTTGGCTAATCTCGGCCCATGAGCAGTAACCCCAGCCAACTGGACCAACTCAAGCAATTCACCACCGTCGTGGCCGACACCGGCGATTTCACCTCGCTGAAGCAATACGCGCCGCAAGACGCCACCACGAATCCCTCGCTGATCCTCAAAGCGGCGCAGATGCCGGAATACCAGTGGCTCGTGGACAAGGCGATCACCGATGGGCGGGCTTCCGGGGTTACCGGTTCGGCGCTGTTGAATCGGGTGCTCGATGACCTGCTGATTCTGTTCGGCATCGAAATTTTGAAGATCGTCCCGGGTCGGGTTTCCACCGAGACGGACGCGAATCTGTCCTTCGACCCGGATGCGCTGGTGGCCAAAGGTCGTCACTTCATCGAACTTTATCGGAAGCAAGGCATCTCCCGGGAGCGCATTCTCATCAAAATTGCCAGCACCTGGGAAGGGATCCGTGCCTGCGAAATCCTCCAACGGGAGGGAATCAACTGTAACCTCACCCTGCTCTTCTCGCTCCCCCAGGCCGTGGCATGCGCCGAGGCGAAGGCAAAACTAATCTCCCCTTTCGTAGGCCGCATCCTCGACTGGTACAAGAAGTCCACCGGCAAGGATTATGCCCCGGCCGAGGATCCCGGCGTGCTGTCCGTAAAGGAAATCTACTCCTACTACAAGAAATTCGGGCACGCGACCGAAGTCATGGGCGCGAGCTTCCGTAATGTGGGGGAAATCCAGGAACTCGCTGGCTGCGATCTGTTGACCATCAGTCCGCAATTGCTCGGGGAGTTGAAAATCAACTCCGCTCCCCTGCCCCGAAAGCTCAGCCCGGAGTTGGCGAAGGCGAGCAAGATCGAGCGATTGGTGCTCGACGAAAAGAAATTCCGCTGGCTGCTGAACGAAAACCAGATGGCCACCGAGAAAACCGCGGAAGGAATCCGACAATTCAACGCCGATGCCCTGAAACTGGCGTCGTTTATCGCGGCCCGACTTTAGGCGCAGGCTCCCGGGCGGTTTGCACCGGGCGGCTGCCGGACGGTGACCAGAACTCAAGAACCTCCTGCCACCATTCCGGCGATTGTTCAGCGATGTCGTTATGGCCGACTCCCGGGATGACAGTTAATTCCTTCCGGCCATGGTAGGAATCGTAAAGCTGCCGCCCGAACCGAGGAGGAATGATCTCATCCCGTTCCGCAATGACGACCTTCACCGGACCACGATAGTTTGCCAGCCAGGCGGCCGGCAGAAATCGGTCTCGCAGGATCCACTTCGCCGGCAGGAGCGGCATCTGCCGTTGAGCAACCGAGCCGAGGTCATCGTACGGGGCAAACATCAAGAGGCCGGCGACCTGGCTTGGAAAGGTTTTGGCGAGATGCGCCACCACGCCCGCGCCGATGGATTCACTCACAAGGTACACTGGCGTATTGGTTGGAAATGTCTGGAATGCCTCCTCGCCGGCGGCCAGAAAATCTTTCATGCTTGGAGCCCCCGATCGCGCCCCATACCCGGGATATTCGAGCACAAACACGTCAAGCGCCGCCGCCGCGTGAATCGATTCGCAGATATAGCCCCGGTCGAGAGCGTAACCCGCATTGCCGTGGACCACCAACACACTGCCCGTCGGCGAACCGTTCGCGGGGAGTTTCCAGCCAATGGTTTGTCCGGACTGACCTTTCCACGGAACGAAGCCAGCCCGTCTGGCGGTTTGTTCCGCCTGCTCGGGCGAAACCCGGGTTGGAAAATAAAGCAGACGCCGCTGGAAAATTGCGGCCAAGAGCACCACCATGCCGTACCCGATGATGAGGGCGGTTAGCATACGTAGCCCCTTTTGCTTCCAGTATCTCGCAGCCATTTCAATCCCGGCGTTGATCGGAGGTTATTGGCCACATGGGTCAGAACCGGTCTTGGTGGAGTTTACTCACGCGATCGACGCTATCAGACCTCCCGCCCCGCGCCAGTGGGAAAAATACTTTGTCGGATTTTGCGGTCGGTGGCTGTTTAATGGGTGAGATGCACGATCAGTCCGACGCCCAATTGCTCCGCGAGTACGCCGAACATGGCGCAGAAGCCGCCTTTGCCGAGATCGTCGCGCGCAACACCGACCTCGTCTATTCCGCGGCATTGCATCAGGGATGCCTGACGCTACGGCTCCAATCCGCGCACCGTCGGCCAGCAACCGCGAACGGACGGCGCATGTGGTTTCAGCGTGGCATCCTGGCCAATCCAACCCGGCTTTCCCGCCGCATCCACAAACACCACGCCGATGGGCAGGTCCGGCTGCTCATCCGCCACGCGAATCATCTCCGCCTCCGCCGCGTCGCTCATCTCGATCCACGCCGTTTTGAGTTTTATGGGATCAAGGGCACGGGCCTTGATCTTGTCCAGTTCGGTCGGACTGATCT
>CAZIJO010000271.1:0-6858 GCA_964539515.1 uncultured Bifidobacterium sp.
TGTCGATGCCGGTCTCAATCACGTCTCCCTCGTTGATCAGGACCAGATCCGACTTCCCCCCCCCAAAGATCTCGACGAACATCTGCCGGAAGTTCTCCCGGATCCGGTTGAACGTGTCCGTGAACATTTCCGTGGTCTGGGTGTTGATGCGGTTGATCACATCCAGAAGCTGCTCCCGGGCCCTGGTGAGATCGTCGTACTGGGTGCTGAGGAACTGATGGCGCTGTTCGGTTTCCTCGTATTCCTCGATGGCCACGAGGTTGACCGGGCCGAGGTCATCAAGCCGCTTCTGCAAGGCCTCAACCTGCTGGGCCACCGCGCTCCAATCCGTGCCCACGCCGCTCGCGGCCATTTCCTCCGGCGTCATCGTCTCGACCTTCGCGGGTCCTTCCTCGGCGTAGGTGATGGTGATGCATTCGCTGCGGATCTCGTCCAGATTGAGGTGGTACTTTTGTTGGATCCGCTCCCGGAGGTTTTGCGCCGCCATGTGTTTCTGCGCCAGCTCGACGTCAATCGTGCTGCGCGATTCCTGCAACTGCGTCAAATGCCGGCGCTGCTCCCGCAACGCTTCATCGCGCGTGGTCACGTCCGCTTCTTGCATCTGTTTCCGCGCCAGAATTTCGGCGGCCTGCGCGTTGACCTGCTCCCGTTCATGGGTCAGCCGCGCCTGCTGGCTTTGTGAATCGGCAATCTCGGATTCCGCCTGCGCCTTGCGGCTGATGAACGAGGCGATTTCCGCGCGGCGCTGGGCGATGATCTGGGCCAGCTCGCGCACGCGCTGGTCCAGCGATTGCAGCTGCTGGCGGAACGAGGCGGCCAGCTGCTGCTCGGTCGCGAGGGCGACCTTGCTTTCCGTCAACGTGGTCGTGGCGGCGTCGCGCTGCTGCCGGAGATTCTCCAGGTTGAGGGTCAAGGTGGCGACCCTTTGCTGGGCGGCCCCTTCGCGCTCTTCCAGCGCCGTGGCGCGTTCGACCAGCGCCCCGCGCCGGGCGTTGCCTTCCTGCTCCTGTGCCGCGAGGCTTTGCACTTCGTAAACCACGGTGTCGATCTTCTGGTGGAGCAGCCGGCGCGAATTCTCCAGTGCCTTGAACTCGCCCTCGCGGGTGGCGATGGCGACTTCCTGATGGCGCAACTCGTTTTGCGCCTCCTGCAAACTGGCCTGCAATTCCGTCTGTTCGCTCAACAGCGCGCCCCGTTGGCGGCTCGCCTCGGCCACGCGTTCCTGAATCGCGGCGACGTGCGCCTGCAACTCGGTGATCTGGTTCTTGCGGCCGAGAATGGACGACGGCGCCTGGCTGTTGCCGTTGCCGTTCAAATAGCCGCCCGTGTAGATGCCGTGCCGGCTCAACAAATCGCCGCTCAAGGTCACAAAATCGCAACCGGCGTGACCGTTTTGGATTTGCGCCGTGGCCGTGCCGAGGTCGGCTGCGATGAAGGTCCGGCCGAGCAGCGACTTGAGCAGCCCGGCCACCGACGGATCGCTTTGCACCACACGCAACGCGGGGACCACTTCGCCGGCCAGCAGGGGTTTGGCCTCCGCGTCCGCGGCGCCGGGGGCCAGTTCACCGTCAAAGGCCAGTTGCTTTTCGTCCCGCTGTTCGAGGGCAAGCGCCGCCACGCTCGCGCGGCCGAGCTTGCTGGTGCTGAGCTCGGCGAGAATTTGCTGGGCCGACTCCGGTTGCTCCGTCAGCACCAGTTGCAAGTGATGCCCCAGCGCGTTCTCCACGGCGACGACATAATCGTCCGGCACCCGGATCCGGTCGGCCAACGAGCCAATGACCGAGCGCGATTTACGCAACACGGCGACCGCCCCGGCGCTGAAACCTTCGTGCGAACCCTCGAGTTGTTCGAGCACGCTCAGGCGGGAGCGTTTCTCGGCCTGTTGCTGCAAAAGTTGGTCCTGTTCCGTGGAAGATTGCTGCAACTCAAGTTGCAATTCCTTCAGCCGCCCCTGCCGCTGCTCCACCGAGCCACGCTTCGTGGCCACCGTGAGTTTGTCGGATTCCACATTCGAAGCAAAGGCATTGAGCCGCAGTTCCAGTCCGTTGCGCTCCTCCTCGAGTTGAATCTTCTCGGCGGAAAGTTTCTCCAGGCGTACGCCGTTACCGGATTTCTGCAAATCCAGGGCGTTGATCTCGTTGCGAACCCTGGTTAAGTCCTGGGCGGCGGCGAACGCCTCGGATTGCGCCGAACGCAATTCTTCCTGCCCACCACGAATGTCGCTCTCGATCTTCTGCAGCGCGGTCTGGCGTGTCTGCAGGGTCTGCTGGTGCTGGGTGAGCGCGGCATCGGCTGTCGCCAGCCGCGTCCGAACCGACGCCAGTTCGTCGGCGGCAAAACGGTTGCGTTCCTCGGCCTCCGCGATGTCAGTGGTGGCCTTGGTGTTCTGCGCTGCGAACTCATGCAGGCGTTCTTCATTGAACTGGATCCGGCTCGCATGGCGGTCGATTTCGCTTCGCAACTCCAGTCCCCGCTGCTGCGTGGCGGCCACTTCGTGATCCAGTTCCGTGAGGCGCTCGCGAAGCTGGGCGATTTCGTCCTCCGCGCGCAAGACCGCGGCGGATTCGGCTTCAATATCGTTGCGGAGATTGTCGGCGGCGGTCTGGCGCTCGCGCACCTCGCCGAGCAGCACGTCGAGTTGATGCCGGGCGAGCTGGGTGTCGAGGTGTTGCAGCTCCATTTGGATCTGCTTGAACCGCCGCGCCTTGCCCGCCTGCCGCTGGAGGGAGCCGATCTGCCGTTTCACTTCGCGGATCAAGTCGGCGACGCGCAAAAGGTTTTGCTCGGTATATTCGAGTTTGCGCAGGGATTCTTTTTTCTGGCTTTTGAATTTTGTGATGCCGGCGGCTTCCTCGAACACCATGCGGCGATCTTCCGGTTTGCTCGAAAGAATCTGCGTAATGTTGCCCTGCGCCATGATGCTGTAACTCGTGCGCCCGACGCCCGTGCCCATGAAGAGCTGCTGGATGTCCTTGAGCCGGCAAGGGGTGCGGTTGATGAAATACTCGCTGCCGCCGTCACGGAACACCCGGCGCGTGACGGTGACTTCGTTGTACGCGACCGTGACGCCCGCCGCGCTGAGATTTTCGGCATCAACCCCGCCAAGGGTGATCGAGACCTCCGCCATGCCGAGCGGCTTGCGACCGTCCGTGCCATTGAAAATCACGTCGGCCATCTCACCGCCGCGGAGCGCTTTCGCTGATTGCTCACCAAGCACCCACCGAATGGCGTCCGAAACGTTCGACTTGCCGCAGCCGTTGGGTCCCACGATGGCGGTAACACCCGGCTGAAAATTTAACGAGGTTTTGTCCGCGAAGGACTTAAACCCTAAAACAGTTAAGTTCTTGAGATACATGACTTTTGTGAATTGAGAACAAACCAAACCAACCGGGCCCTGTAAAGCGAAAAACCACAATATACTGGGGCACAGCCCGCCGACCGCACAACTAATTGGTGAGGAACCGAGATTTGCGTTGTGCCAACCGACGTAATTCTTACTCGAACTATTGACCGACAATCCATCTTTTACGCCTGTGCCAATGCTGAAGCAACAAGTTTGTTTGGAAAATTAAGCCCTAAAAATCGGATTGATTTTGACCAAAGCCATTTGATCGGAACTGGAGCCATACGGTGAGAGTCGAAGTCGGAACCGCCTTGAGGGCGACCTTTTTTGATGGTTGGGCGCGGCTCGCGATTCGTGTCCTCAATCGCCGTTTCGGAAATGGCGGATTCTGTTGCGGTCGATCTTTACTGCCACCGCTCCTTTCTGTGGGCTGATCCTTCATCGCGGTTTTGGCGCCCGGGAGCAGAAATTTTGGAGTGCAAGAGCTAAAGTATTTTTTGCAATCCAGGTATTCGGCGAACGCCGTCCGCAATTATGAAGCTGACCACCAGGCCGGTCGCTGTCAGCAGCAACATGCCGACGAACGGGTTGATGGCAGCCGGACGCAGCAATGGCGTTAATGCGACCAACACCGGTGCATGTAGCCAGTAAACGGCAAACGCGCGCTCAGAAAGCCAGGTCGCCTGGCGTCTTGCTGAATTCCCCCGGCGATGAAACCAAGCCATTAGTCCCAGAGCGAGACCCAGTCCCGCAAATTGCTCCCAAGCCGCGAGTGCCAGGGCCCGCACGTTCCAGCCACCGGCGTAGGGGTCGGGACCCTGTTCGGGCGGCGGGCCGCCCAACACGGCGATGAAGGCCAAAACCAGCGGCCCACCGACCGCTGCGAGTCCGCCCGCGATTCTCGCCCGGCGCGAGGTTGCCAGTTCGCCCAACCACCCATGTTTCCCGGCGGTCACACCTACGGCGAAGGCTGCGATGTATTGCGGGAAAAAGCAGAGCTGGAAGTTCAAGACATTGGTGCCGATTGGCTGCACCAGTCGGACGAGGAAGGTGCTCACCGCCAACAATGCGCCGAATCCGAGCAAGGCCAAAGCGCCCGGCGCTGGCCGCGTTGAGCTTTGCGGTGTCGTTATTGATGGCCGCCAGGTGCGAATGCCGGCCAGCGCAGTACAGAAGCCAAGTAACGCCAGCGCGAACCACATCGGACCGCTGCCGCTGAAGATTTTGCCGGAAGTGATATAGCGCCCGAAGAGCATGCCAAGCGATGGCCGGTCCGGGACATCTGGATATCCGAGTAGCACGTAGAGCGTGAAAGGTTGAATCAGCAGCATGAACAGGAGCGAAGGAAGCCCAAGCCGGATCGCCCGTTCGCGCAGAAAAGCTGGAGGGCCTCGCCGTTGCACGGAACGATGCGCAAAAACGCCCGCCAGGAAAAACAAGAGGCCCATGAAGAATGCTTGCAGGTGTCCTTGCCAGAACAGGAATGCAATTTTGAAGGGCATCGCCGGCTCGGGGAACTCCATTCGGTACCAGCTGCCGACGTGGCTGTACGTGACACACGCGTGCATGTTCACAACCAGCACGATTATCAGGGTGCGCAGATTATCAATCCACGCAAGCCGGGACGATGGGGAGGCATGGGGCATGGCGGTTCAGCAGGATGGAATGGACATGCGCTTCAGGCACGCGAATATTCGTAGCAAGAGCAGCCGATGGCCCCAAGTGTTTAAACCGAGGCATGATTCCAGCGGCCGCACATGGGTTAAGGCCAACGGGCTTTAAGAAAGTTTCGTCTTCGGTCAAGTCCACGCGTGGGACAGCCCCGGCATCTTGAACCCACCGGCATCCCCTCCATCCGGAAATGTCCGCTGGTTTGCCTCGCCTGCCCCATTCTTTCAAACGCGATGTGCTGTACGTTAGTCCGGCTGAGCGGAGCGACGTGGAGTCAGGTTTTGCCCAAGAAGCTCATGGTGCTGGTTCGTTGCTCGCTGTTCAAGCGATTGCGGCGGCAGGTAGGGCGCATGGTCTGCGTGGAGTCTGGGGCATGCAGCGACACCGACTGAGTGTAGGATTGTGCGGCAAGCGAGCGCTTGTTTTTGCATCGTGGGACTTTCCGCTTACGGTTCCGCGAATACTCCAGCGGATGCGCGCAGTTCAAGGGACGGATTCAGTATCAAGGCTTTGCTGACGTCAAAAACAGACCCCTTCCGGTTGCCCGGAAGGGGTCGCTGAATTTCAAACTAACTTAGAACTTGTAAATGAAGTTCGCCGCCACCATGACCGCATTCTTGAGGTCTTGGTTCGGTCCGTATTGGTCGTCCTCCGAGTGATCCCAGCGGATTTCCACACGACTGAGCACGTTCTGCCACAGGTCGTACTGAATGGTGCCTGTCAGCGCGTAAACCTCGTTGTTGGGAACAGGGCTGTTTAGGGTGCCCTCTTGATTCAAGTACTCTGCACGGCCATGAAGGCTCATTTTTTCCGTGGCTTGGTACGACACGTAGAGCGCGTACGCCGCTTGGTCGTTATTGTCCACGTGGCGAATATGGCTGTAATCAACCGCAAAGCCAGTTTTCAAGCCCGCCACCGGCGTCGCAATGGTCGCTCCTACGTAGTAATGCTCACGGTGACCCTGATTCTGGCCCGAAGTAAATGCGGCGGCATCGAATCCGACAACCGCGCCGGCATAAAGCGAAGAGCCGGCCACCCAACCCCAATCGCTGGGAGCGGTGAGCGCAAGAGATCCCATATATGTTTTGTAGGACTCAGCCTGGCCCGCGTAGTTTTGAGCCTTGTCGTTAATGCTCGTTCCGAATGTATTCGCCACTCCTGCCGAGGCAGAAATCGAATCGCTGAAGCGGTAGGTTCCGAGCAGGCCGGTATGGGTGTAAGGCTCCATCGTGAAGCCATAGGAACGCGTCATGTTCGGGTTGTTCCCGTCCTCAAGAGTTTCGTAGCCCACGATAGCGTCGAAGACACCGACTTTCCAATCAATGCCGTTCCCCACCGGAGTGCGAAGCGCGACGTAGGCTTGACGAATGGCGAAATCGTTATTTTCGTAACCAACGTCACCGGAGGTCGGGCTTCCCGTACCCAAACCTGGGCCGAAGCCTGGCAAATTGTTCGCATCGGGGCCGAACCAAAGATCAGCGCGATAACCCGCCGCCCATTCGCTTTCATCCAGCGGCTTGGCGATGGTGAGTTGCACTACGTTCAGGTTGAATCCATCAGCCTTCGCGGGACCGCCAAACGCGTAAGTCGGCAGGTTCTGGTCACCGGTGCCGAAGTTCCATTGCATCGACGTGTCCACATACCCACTGATAGTGGTTGAGGTCATTGCCGTCTGCAGGACGTTCATTTTCTCCTCGGCCTGGGCCACAGACCCAAGGCTTACCGCACCAACCGCGGCCAAGCCCAATGTCCATTTGTTAAACTTCATTTTAGTTCCTCCGATGTTGTTGTTTGTTTGTTTCGTGACTGTCGATTCCGTTGCATTTATGAGGTAAAACCGGTTT
>CAZIJO010000272.1:0-6696 GCA_964539515.1 uncultured Bifidobacterium sp.
ATCAGGACCGGAAACCCGCCCGCCGGCGGCACAATGTAATGCGGCCCAGCACCGGGGATGTTAAATCGGATGGTGTTCGCCGCATCCGCGCTGGCATCGGCGTCAAGAATTGCCTGAGTAAAACTTCCCGCACCGGAGGAGGCGGTAGTGGTCACGGTAAAAGTTGCCCCGTGCGCCAAGCCCACGGAGGCAACGACTGCAAGGGTCGTTAGGAATCGGATGTGTCTCTTCATACTCGTATGGATTAACTGGTTAGTTCTTGATGCGTTATCGGACTGAGAAGATTTATAGCCAGATTTTTTGAAAACAGGCAACCTTTTTTTGTAGAGATTCGAAGAAGTTGCCGTTTTTCTAACTGCCGCGTTGCTCGAAATGGCAGCAGAAAGTCAAGGGCTGCAGGAAGGACGCAATCAGGAATTTTACGGCCTCCCCTCCTCTGGTGCGGTTCGTTTGTTACACTGGGAGCAAGCGGTTGTTAGACATGTTGCTGCATCCGAGAGGGACGGTTTACCGGTTCGACAAATTGCAAACGGTTGTCGACCAGGTGCGACAGGTAGAGGCTAATGGCGGTTTTACTGGGCTGGGGAGGCGGTGTTTGAGCCGCGGCTTGTCAAATCATCGGCCTTACGGCGCAACATGAAGTCCCATGTCCCTTTTCAGAAGCAGGCCCTTTGGGCATTTTCCCACCCCATGCTGATGCATGGTGCATTAGTGATCGCTTTGGGGCTTGCCCCTGATTTTCACTGAATCGGTGCGGTGGATCGTTCCATAAACCACCTCGTGTCGTTCGGCGCACTTCCGCCCAATCGTGGTTTGGTTTGCCTGGTCACGGGTTCCAAAGTGGCCTGATCCCGCCACTTATGAACCTCACCGTGACCGTCGGCAAAACCGATCCCACAAGCGCCGCAGTGATAACTCGCTGGCAAATCGCCCCAACCGCCCCCGCCCGGCCAGCTGTCGGTCAACCAGCCATCGTTGATGCTGTCCGGATGTTCGTCCACAAACACCCACAAATTGGAGGGCGGCGGCCGTCGGATATCGGAAAGCTTCTGGTAGGTGTAACAGGGGGGATTTTGCCGGGTGCCATAGTCCGGGTCGAGAACTCCAATGTAGGAGTTCATGGAGACGCTGCGGACGCGGGGCATGATGGCGCCTCCCCGCACGGCACAAGGGTAAATGTCCGCGGGGCACTTGTAGATGCCAACACTCTTGGTGTAGGGGCCGATCCGGGCATTCAACAAGTAAAGGGTGTTCGTATTGTCCGGGTTGCCTGCGTCAAAAGTGAGCCAGCCTTGCACCCAACCGTTCTGAGACGCATTTGCACTCCCACTGGCATTGGGTGGCACTCGGTCCCGGTTGTCATCGGCGTACATGAGCCAGGCCAGGGTCAGTTGTTTTTGATTGCTCATGCAGGCGATGCCCTGCGCCTTGCACTTGGCCTTGCTGAGCGCCGGCATGAGCATCGCGGCGAGAATCGCAATGATAGCGATAACCACAAGCAATTCGATAAGGGTAAAGGCACCAGACCGCAGACGGCTGGCGGCGGGGTAACAGTTTCGGCCGCGGGCAACACGATCCTGCAGCCAATTTTTCGGTTGCGAAGGTTTATTCATTTTCGTGCTTGTTTAACAAGTCGCAGGGTGCGTCACTTGCCTCTGCAAATTAGTTCTGGCGTTACTGGTTGGCAAGCGAACGTTGGCATACACCGTGATGAGATGGGCTGGCGCTTCTGCCAGGTGAACTTGGTCTGATCCGAATAAACGCTCATTTCCGCGGCGGTAGATTTCGGAACCGTCCTTCCAAGTTCGCCGAGGCGGGCGTGGTGGTCGATAATGAAACGAGCCAAGCCCACTCCACCGCAGTTCCTTTGCAAGGGCGCAACCGGCAATATGTCATCCGGAATGTTTGGTCTGTTCGTATGTTTACAAGAGGCAGTAGAGAACGATTCTTCGCCCCCGTGGAGAAATTTCGCATGGCCTCGGTTCGTGCTACGCATCGTTGAATTCAGCCGACCAAATCAGGAGGCGAACATGGCTGCAATCCAGCCAAATCGGCCCTGCCTTTCGCAATTGCAGGTTGGTGATGGCACGCCGGGGAGCATACCTGCGGACATCTCAGACACCATGGAACTCCCTTGATTCTACTGAGGTTCGCAATACCCGACCAGCCGTGTTGCAGACGACTCACGTATCGTTTTGGCAACGCCAGAGCTGGGAGTTACCAGAGTGCCGAGAGCTGGATTTGGTTGCCAGTTTACCTGTCTTGGTTGGAGGCGATCAGGGCTTGATTTTGGCGCTCGTGCGTTCCTGAACCCACAGGATGTCCGGGCTATTGGCATGGCGCAAACCGTAAGGAAAAGTGTAGGTGTAGTTTGGAAGCATGACTCCCGTGGTCGTGCGACCGTCCTTCCACTTCTTGATTTCGGAGTGTCCATCGGCAAACGTGAATCCACAGGCCCCCCCGTGGGAAGTTCCGGGCCCATCTTGCCAAGTGGCGGCCGCTCCTTGTAGATCCATCTTCACAGCAGACGCCGCATCGTTAACACTGTCGGGGTTCTCATCGGTAATCACCCACAAATTGGACGGTTGCGGATTGACCATCGATGAGGATTTCGGGTAGATCCGCCATGGGGGAGAAGTAGAATGACCATCCGGCCAGCTCCGGAACATCTGGCTCATGGAGATGCTGCGCACCCGTGGCAACCCGGTCTTGCCGCGACTGAGACTCCGGTCGGCGGGGCATTTATATACCGCATAACTTTTCAAGTAAGGCGCCAAAAGCCCCTTGTCCAGGATGGTGAGGTTCGTATTGTCGGTGGATCCGTCGTAAGTCAGCCAGCCCCCTACCCAGTCAAAAGCATTGGCCAACTTGGTCTCGTGATCATCGGCATACATCAACCAACCGATGCCGAGTTGCCGACCATTACTCATGCAGGAGATGGATTGGGCCCGTATCTTGGCCTTGGTCAGCGCCGGTAACAACATCGCGGCGAGGATGGCAATGATGGCAATGACGACCAGCAGTTCGATCAAGGTGAAGGCCCGGCGATTTCGCAGACACCGCCATGTTCCGGATGGTTGCACTTTTGTTTTCATTGGCTTTGACTGTCTTGGCTCGCTTTTTTTATGAGCGGCTCGCAATTCATGTTACGCCTTTTGAGCGTGAAAAGAAAACATTTTTTGCCCGTTTTCAGCCATTTCTTGCCTTTTATACAATCACTGCCGCACTTGAATCCGACCACCCGCCAGGCGCAATAAAGAAAGGTGGATTTGCGTCGACCCGATTGTCCGCGGACGCAGCAAACCCTCCGCTGTTGCCCCCGCCGGAAGGTCATTCAGAAAGCCAGGCGAATCAATTCCCTCCAGAAAACTGGCCCTGGTGGTTTTGCAGATTCGCCACAGTTTCGACGAAACGCAAATTCACCCGGCAACGGACAGTCGAAGCATGAGCAACTCGAAGCAACGAGCGCCCCAGTATTGTCTGGTCCGAGACCCCGGCGTTTGCCGGCGATTGTAAAGCCTGATAATTTATCCTATTCATCACCCGAATTTGGCCTATCATTACGCGCGCCATTCCATATCTATGAGCACATTAAACAGAAACGGATACGTGCTGCTCTCCCGCCCTGATGAATACTACAGCGAAATGCAACAAGTCGCCGATAACTGGATGGCTTGGTTCCATCGCTTGAAAGCGGATGGCGAGCGCGCCGGTGGCAACCCGCTCGAACGCGAAGGCAGAATTGTCTCCGGCAAGAACAAGGCCGTGTCGGACGGCCCGTTCGCGGAAGCCAAGGAAACCATTGGCGGCCATTTTCTCCTCACAGTCGGCTCCATGGATGAAACCGTCGCCATCGCCCGGCAATGCCCGGGTTCGCCAGACGGTATCCGCGCGGAAGTGCGACCCTTCGCTCCTCAATGTCCGATGGTCGAGAAACTGGCAGCCGACGAACATTTCGCCCACGCCGGAACTGTCTCTTAACCACCAAACAGAATCACCTATGCCCAACTACGTTGACGGATTCGTCTTGCCCGTGCCCAAGAAAAACATTGCGGCCTACACCCGCATGGCCAAAAGGGCCAGCAAGATTTGGAAGGAACACGGTGCGCTTGATTACAAGGAGTGCATCGGCGACGACTTGGACAACAAGTTTTGCCTGACGTTCCCCAAGGGGATCAAGAGCAAGCCGGGCGAGACGATTGTGTTCGCCTACATCGTTTATAAATCCCGCGCCCATCGCGACCGGGTCAATGCTGCCGTCATGAAAGACCCGCGCATCAACGAAATGTGCGATCCCAAGCACATGCCCTTCGATTGCCAGCGCATGCTTTACGGCGGCTTCCAGACCATCGTGGCAATCTGAACGACTCGACCAACCGTGAATCACCCCCGATAACCGTTTCAGGTATTTGCATTTTGGTTCATTTGCCGCTTTCAATCTCGACGCTCGTTAACCACACCAACCAACAACAACCATCATGAGCAACCAAACTGACAGCCCACTGATCCAATCCTACCTGTTCTTCAATGGCAATTGTGCGGAGGCCGTTGAGTTCTATCGCAAAGCCCTCGGCGCGGTCGTGGAATTCTCCATGCGCTTCAAGGAAAGTCCCGAGCCCCCGCCGCCCGGGATGGTGCCGCCCAACTGGGGCGACAAGATCATGCACACCAGTTTCAAGGTCGGCCAGACGACCGTGATGGCCTCGGATGGCTGCGGCCCGGAAGCGAAAGGTTTCCAGGGCTTCTCGCTGTCGCTCTCGGTAGTCACCGAGGCCGAGGCCGACCGGTATTTCAACGCCCTCGCCGCCGGCGGCAAGGTCACCATGCCCTTGAACAAGACCTTTTGGTCCCCGCGCTTCGGCATGTTGGAGGACAAATTCGGCATTGGCTGGATGGTCAGCGTGCCGGGCAAGGAGGGTTGAACTTAATTGTCCGGAACGTTTCAACTCGTTCGTCGTGTTGCTGAAGTCCGATCAACCAACAAGGATCAAAAGAACGACCGAATATGAAAACCCACCTGACTCCCCTCCTCACCGCCATGATCACGGCCGAGTTGCCCGGCCCGAACGCTGGCGAAACCGACAAACCGAAACCGACTCCGCGGAGTTCGCGCGGATGAAAACGCTGGTCGGTTCGTGGACCGGCAGGGCCGAGCAGGGACCACCGCAGCAGAAACTTGCAGCCGTCGAGGGGAAAAGGCGCTTACGCCGGTGGCTACAAACGAAAACAAATTGCGTCCATGCGCTCCACCAAAACCAAACCTAAGACGATTGATGAATACCTCGCCCGGACCAATCCCGGGCAGCGCGCCGTGCTTGAGAAACTCCGCAAAGCCATCCACGCCGCGGCGCCGGGCGCGGAGGAATATATCGGCTACGGACTGGCCGGTTTCAAGTTTAACGGGCGACCGCTCGTTTATTTCGGCGCGTGGGAAAAGCACTGCGCGCTTTATGCCGCGAGCCCGGCGATTCAGAAGAAATTTCAGAAAGAACTTAAAGGCTTCGAACAAAGCAAGGGCACGATTCGTTTCACGTCGGAAAAACCACTGCCCACGGCGCTGGTGAAGCGATTGGTCAAAGCACGCATCGCGGAGAACGCAGGAAAGTAAGGGCAGGACTGTCCATCTGTGTTCATCTGAGGTTGCGAGTTTTCGACACCTCATCCGGCCGGCGGTCACGTGGACTCGCTCGGCCCTCGGCGGGCCTTTGCTGCTGGCAAATTCCTTTCGCGTTTCCCAAACCGCTCAAGTCTCCCCGGTCGAGGCGGAGAAGGGAAAACTTGTTGAGCGGCCCAGCAGTTTCGTTTAGACCATTCCAGTGTCCATTGGTTATTTTCAAAAATAGTTGTCCTTAACATGGCGGCTCATTCGTCGTAGTATTGAAATTGTCGCGGACGATGGGGAAACGGGCGGAAGTTCAGGCTTCGAACCCGGGTCAACCAGGAGAACAGGCATGATATGAGCAAAGTTCGAGTATTGGTCGGCACGAAGAAAGGCGCATTCATCCTCACGGCGGATGGCAAGCGCCAGAATTGGGAGATCAGCGGTCCGCACTTCGCGGGGTGGGAGATGTATCATCTCAAGGGATCGACCGTCGATCCGAACCGCATTTACGCGTCGCAATCGAGCGGGTGGTTTGGGCAGATCATCCAGCGCTCGGATGACGGCGGGAAAACCTGGAACCCGCCGGGCAGCAGTCCCGAGGAGTTGAAGGGCCCGGAGGGAATGCCCAAAGGCGAGAGCAACAAGTTTGTTTACGAGGGCGAAACCGGCACGCACATGTGGTACGACGGCACGCAGCATCCCTGGGAGTTCAAGCGCGTGTGGCACCTCGAACCGTCGCTGACCGATCCCGATACGGCTTACGCGGGCGTCGAGGACGCGGGGATTTTCAAAACGACCGATGGAGGCAAAACGTGGAAGGAACTGGCCGGCTTGCGCCAGGCGAAGGGGCATCTCTGGCAACCGGGCGCGGGTGGCATGGCGGTGCATACGATCATCATTGATCCGCAGAACCCGAAGCGCATCTACATCGCGATCTCGGCGGCAGGCGCGTTCCGCACAGAGGATGGCGGCCTGACCTGGAAGCCGATCAACCAAGGCTTGAAGTCGCAGTGGGAACTGCCGGACTCGACCGCGGAAGTCGGCCATTGCGTGCATCGGATCGCGCTGCATCCGTCGCGACCGGACGTGCTCTT
>CAZIJO010000273.1:0-6571 GCA_964539515.1 uncultured Bifidobacterium sp.
ACTTCTTGTGGAACCTGTTTGGTTACGAATGGGAGCTCACGAAGAGCCCCGCCGGTGCGAATCAGTGGGTGCCGAAAGGCGGCGCCGGTGCCGGCACGGTGCCGCATGCCCACGATCCGTCCAAGCGCATCACGCCCTCCATGCTGACCACCGACCTCGCTCTGCGGTTTGACCCGGCCTACGAAAAGATCTCGCGGCGCTTCCTGGAGCATCCGGATCAGTTTGCCGACGCGTTTGCCCGGGCATGGTTCAAGCTGACGCACCGCGACATGGGTCCGCGGGCGCGCTATCTCGGGCCCGAGGTGCCGGAGGAGGAACTCCTCTGGCAGGACCCGATTCCCGCGGTAAATCACAAATTAATCGGCCCGAAGGAAATCGCGCTCCTGAAGGGCAAGATTCTGGCTTCCGGCCTGTCCGTCTCCAAACTGGTTTCGACCGCGTGGGCCGCGGCGTCCACGTTCCGTGGCTCCGACAAGCGCGGCGGCGCGAACGGGGCGCGTATCCGTCTCGCCCCACAGAAGGATTGGGAAGTCAACCAGCCAAAACAACTGGCGAAGGTGCTCAAAACGCTCGCCGGCATCCAGAGTGCATTCAACAAGACCGCCAAAGGCGGCAAGCAGGTCTCGCTCGCCGACATGATCGTGCTCGCCGGTGCCGCCGGGGTCGAAAAAGCGGCAAAGAACGCTGGTCACAAAATCACCGTTCCCTTCAAGCCGGGGCGCATGGACGCTGTGCAGAAGCAAACCGACGTCGCGTCCTTCGCCGTGCTCGAGCCGATCGCGGATGGTTTCCGCAATTACCTCAAGGGCAAATATAACGTCTCGGCCGAAGCCCTGTTGATTGACAAGGCGCAGTTGCTGACCCTGACCGCGCCGGAAATGACGGTGCTCCTCGGTGGCTTGCGCGTGCTAAAGGCCAACGCGGGCGGGACGCAGCACGGCGTCTTTACCCAACGTCCCGAGGCGCTGACGAACGACTTCTTTGTGAACTTGCTCGACATGGGCACGGAGTGGAAGCCGGTCTCCCCGGAAGCGGATGTGTTTGAAGGCCGCGATCGCAAGACGGGTGCGGTCAAATGGACCGGCACGCGCGTTGACCTGGTATTCGGTTCCAACTCCCAGCTTCGCGCCCAGGCCGAAGTTTACGGAAGTTCCGACGCGGAGAAGAAGTTCGTCCAGGACTTTGTCGCCGCCTGGACCAAGGTGATGAACCTTGATCGCTTCGACCTTGCTTAAACGCTGAGCTTGGTTTGAACGGGTCATCGTCGGTCGGCTGGCCGCGCATTCGAATTAAAGCGGCCGGCCGGCTGGACGTTGGCGGCGGGACTTTCGAGCCCGCTGCGCGCCCAGCAACCATGGCGCAAAGCGTGGTTGCTTCCCAAAAGGAACTTTCCGTCGACTTTCATTCCCGCTAATCTGGCCGGCGGCAACCGGCATGGATCATCTAGCCAGACTCGAAAACCAGAGCATTTACATCCTGCGCGAGGCGTTCAACAAGTTTGAACAGCTCGCGATGTTGTGGAGCATTGGCAAGGATTCCACAGTCATGCTGTGGCTGGCGCGCAAAGCCTTTTTCGGTCACGTCCCATTTCCGCTGGTCCACGTGGACACGACGTTCAAGGTGCCGTCCATGATCGAATATCGGGACCAGCTCGTGAAGGATTGGAAACTCCAGCTCGTGACCGGCAAGAACAAGGAAGTCCTCAAGCGCGGGGCGACCTATCCGAATGGCCAGGCCACGCGGGTCGAATGTTGCGGAACACTCAAAAAGGATGCACTCCAGCAGGTGCTGGCCAAGCATCGTTACACCGGGGTCATTGTGGGCGTGCGACGCGACGAAGAACCCACCCGCGCCAAGGAACGCTACTTCAGCCCGCGCGACAAAAACATGGAGTGGCATGTCGAGGACCAGCCGCCCGAGTTGTGGGACCAGTTCAAAACCGATTTCGCGGCGGGCACGCACATCCGCATTCATCCCTTGCTGCATTGGACCGAGTTGAATGTCTGGGAATACATCGAACGGGAGAATATTCCGGTGATACCGCTCTATTTCGCGAATGGCGCCGGTGAACGCTACCGCAGCCTGGGCTGCGCCCCCTGCACGGCCCCCATCAAATCCCGCGCAAAGACTGTCCGGCAGATTATCGAGGAACTGCGCCAGTCGAATACGGCCGAGCGCTCCGGGCGCGCCCAGGACAAGGAAAGCGAGGACGCTTTTGAAAAGCTCCGCCGCGATGGCTACATGTGAGAATTGGGGCGTTCCGATGATGGCAACGAAAATAAACATCGCGAGCAAGGCGTGGACGGATTCCCTCTCCCCTGCGGCCGGGGAGACGGCCTGGGTGTGGGGTTGGCTTCGTGCCTGGGGCAATACCATTGGCTCGGTTTTGATGCGCATTCCCCCTCTCCCCGACCCTCTCCCCTGTGGCGGGGGAGAAGGAGTAACCGCGCTCGTCCTCATTCCGTCGGGAGGCGTGAAAAACCAAATCTGGCGGATCGCCTTGCCATGAACACGCCCCCGGATTCTTCCGAGCAACTCAAGATCGTGATCGTGGGCCACGTGGATCACGGCAAGTCCACGTTCGTGGGCCGTTTGTTTCACGACACCGGCTCGCTGCCCGAGGGCAAACTGGAGCAACTCCAGCGCATTGCCGAGCGCCGCGGCGTGCCTTTCGAGTGGGCGAACTTGATGGACGCACTCCAGTCCGAGCGCGACCAGAACATCACGATCGATACCGCCCAGATTTGGTTTCACACCGCCAAGCGGCAATATGTCATTATTGACGCTCCCGGTCACAAAGAGTTCCTGAAGAACATGGTCACCGGTGCGGCGCAGGCTGAAGCCGCCCTCCTGCTCATTGATGCGCATGAGGGCGTTCAGGAGAATTCCCGGCGGCACGGCTATCTGCTGCACCTGCTCGGCATCCGCCAGATTGCCGTGCTGGTGAACAAGCTGGACCTGGAGGATTACAGCGCGGCGCGCTTCCAGCAGATCGAGACGGAATACCGCGCCTGGCTCAACACCATCGGCGTGGAGCCGAAGGTTTTTGTGCCCATCGCCGCGCGGCACGGCGACAACATCGCCGCGCGCAGCGCGAACATGCCTTGGTGGCAGGGCCCGACCGTGGTGGAGACCCTCGATGCGTTTCGCGTGACCGACCGGCCCACCGACCAGCCGTTGCGGTTTCCGATCCAGGACGTCTATCGCTTTGACGAGCGACGGATTTTCGCCGGTCGCGTCGAGGCCGGCGCGCTCAAGGTGGGTGACAAACTTGTCTTTTCGCCGACGGACAAAACCAGCACGGTCAAGACCATTGAACGTTGGAACGCGCCCCGGACCGAGATGGCGGTCGCGGGGGAATCCATCGGCATCACGCTCACCGAGCAGGTTTTTGTCGCGCGGGGAACGGTGGCCGCCCGGGAAAGCGCGCCGCCCTTTGAGTTGTCGCGCTTCAAGGCCCGGATCTTCTGGCTGGGCAAAAAGCCCTTCACCAAGGGGCGGGCGTACAAGCTCAAGCTGGCGACCCAGGAAGTCGAATGTTTCATCTCGTCCGTGGAGAAGGTCATTGACGCCTCCTCGTTGGCGACGGTTGCCCGCCGGCCGGATGAGAGTTTTGTGGGCCGCCATGAGGTCGCCGAGTTGACGCTGCACACCAAAAAGCCGCTTGCCTTCGATGTCCACGCCGACATTCCAACCATGGGCCGCTTTGTCATCGTGGATGAGTTTGATGTGGCCGGCGGTGGCATCATTGTCGCCGATAATTACCCGCGGCGCACGCACGATGCCGGAACCAAGAGCGAGAATATTTTCTGGAGCCGGGGCAAGGTGACCCCCCAACAACGTGAAGCCCGCCACGGCCATCCAGGTTGCGTGATCTGGCTTACCGGTCTTTCCAGTTCCGGCAAGTCCACCATCGCCACCGAACTCGAGCGGGAGTTGTTCAATCAGGGCCGGTCGGTTTATGTGCTCGACGGCGACAACATCCGGCATGGCCTGGGTTCAAACCTCGGCTTCTCGCCGAAGGATCGCACGGAAAACATCCGACGCGTGGGCGAAGTGGCCAAACTGTTCGCGGACGCCGGCGTCATTTGCATCACCGCCTTTATTTCGCCCTACCGCGCCGACCGGGAGCTGGTTCGCAAGATCCTGCCGCCGGGCCGGTTCGTGGAAGTCTTCGTCAACGCGCCCCTGGCGGTGTGCGAACAGCGCGACCCGAAAGGGCTTTATGCCAAGGCGCGCAAGAATGAGATCAAGGAGTTCACCGGCATCTCCGCCCCGTACGAGGTGCCGCCAAATCCGGAAATCGAACTGCACACGGACCAGTTGAGCGTGCCCGAATCGGTCGCCCGGATCCTGGAGTACTTCCAATTGCAGGATTCCGCCACGGCGATATCCATCTAGGCTGAAACCTCGCATCAGGAATGGTTACCAGATGATTGGCGCAAACGAGCCCAGCCGACACGACTTGGTGGCCGCCGACGCGAGGAGGCGGACCTTCCCGGTTGCAAATTCCGCCCGCCTCGTTACCTCTGCGGCTGCGCATGAAGACTGAGACCATCATCCGCCTCCTCACCATCAGCGCCCTGGTCGGGTTGTTGGGGGCGGTGGGTTTGCGGTTGACGTTTGGACAGGTGACCGCTTCGTTGAAGGGCTGCCGCTTTTGGCCAATCCTGCTGGTCAACTTCATCCTCGTGCCTGCGCTTGCCGTGGGGGCCGCCCGGGGTTTCAACGTCGGGCGCGAGGCTGCTATTGCCATGATCCTGCTGGCGGCAGCGCCCTTTGCGCCAGTGGTGCCGGTGTTCGCGCGCATGGCGCGGGCCGACTTAGCGCTGGCTGCCGGTCTGAGCTCCGTTTTTGCCGTCCTCTCGGCGTTCCTCACTCCAATGGTCTGCGAGATCGCCCTCAAGGCGGTGACGAACGGTGCCGCCATCCGGTTTAATCTGGGCGGGGTGTTGTTGACATTGGTGGCGACGATCACAGTGCCCCTGACCGTGGGCATGCTGATACATCGTCAGCTGCCGGCGCTCGGCCAACGATTACTGCGACCGGTTGAGGTGGTTTCGGAAGCAATCGGCGCGCTTTCACTGGCCTTTGTCACGGTGACAGAACTGGGTGCCATCCTCCAAACCGGTTGGCGATCCTTGGTCGCCATGGGAGTAGTTGCCGAGTTGTCGCTGGGGCTGGGTTATTGGCTCGGCGGCGGACCGGCGGGTTCACGCCGGGTTATTGCGCTGGGCACGAGCAACCGGAACATCGCGCTGGCCCTGCTGGTGGCGGTGCAGAGTTTTGCCGGCACGCCGGTGCTGTCGGTCGTGGTGGCGGATGGCTTGTTGCTGATCCTGTTGGGCCTCGTGCATGTGGCCTGCTGGCGACTCGCCGCAGCGGCCGATTGGAGGAGGCGGAGCTGATGGCAGCCGCCGACGTGAGGGCTGGGTTTCGCGCGTCTTTTCAAAGCCCGAAAAGGGGAGCAAAAATCGTTTGACAGAAGCGGGTAGCGGGCAAAGGTTCATTCAGCAGGGGACTTCATGGACACGCGCGCAATCCCTCGTCTGGTCAATGGTTGTGGCCGGCCGGAAAGGAGACTGCGCTAGCGAGCATGTTCAGAAAGGAGCAAATCATGAAAGCCATGCGCCGAACGGTTCTGTTGAGTGGATTCTGCGTCGTCTTGGGGACGGCGGTACGGGCAGCCTTGGTGCTGCAATGCGAACCTGCGGGCGATAACCTTCGCGTGATCTGGAATTCGCAGCCGGAAACGAACTATCAGTTTCAAATCTCAACTGATCTGACGAACTGGGTGGATTTCGGAGTAACCGTACCGGGTGATGGCCTGAGTAAGACCCAAACCCTGGCCAACGCCGGGCAGCCGGCGGCTTTCTTTCGCGTCCGAGCCAGTCAAGCCTCGGTCGACCTCGCACCGACCGATGCCGAGTTTACTGTTCTCGTCAGTGGTAAGACGCTTTTCCAGTATGCATTCCTGAGCGCTTCTCGCTTCAGTTGGTTCGGCGAACCAGGCAACTGGGATTACACCAAGACCAGCGGCAGCACCGGCGAACTGGTCTTTACTTATGATGAGGACGGCAACAACCCGGCAGTTTACCGCGAAGTAATCGTTCTGACCTTCCAAACCGCCACCGAGGGCACCTATCGGTACTCAGCGTTCTCTTTCGGCGTGGAAGATCCCGCCAGTATCACCACGGGCGATTTCAACCTGGGTGGTCCATAGCCGATGGCGTCGGTTTTGCCAACCGGCGAGGGAAAACCAATTCCCGTAGAATCCGCGCCCAAGTGGCGTGGAAATGCGGTTGGGGCGCGACAATGCTTACCGCGCGCGATTGGTCACCGCCATCTTGCCGATATCGGAAATTACATCCCACGCCGGGCCGGGGAACTTGTGCATCTGCACCAGCACTTCCTCGAAAGCTTTGAGGAACCAGTTCACGTCGCTTTCGTTGATGACCAGCGGCGGCAGCATTTTGACGACATCAATGTTGTGACCGGCCACCTGCGTGATGATGTGGTGTTTGTCCAGCAGCGGAATGATGGCGGCCTGGGGGAACAGACTCTTATCCAG
>CAZIJO010000274.1:0-6541 GCA_964539515.1 uncultured Bifidobacterium sp.
GATCCACGACCTCCACGCCACCATGCTGCACCTGCTCGGGCTCGACCACGAACAGCTGACCTATCGTTTCGGCGGCCGGGACTATCGATTGACCGATGTGCATGGCCAGGTGGTGAGGGCCATCCTCGCGTGAACACAGGGACACCTGGACAAAAATGATTTGGTCCAGTGATCTGTCAACTATGGCGGCAACCTATCGCTCACGGACCACACCTTGAACCGCGCATGAAATCGCCGGCCTTCCGCAAACTCCAACTCGGCTGGCTCGCCGCCGCGGGTCTCGCCGCGCAGTTGACCGCCGCCCCGGCGGCAACGTTTTCACTGTCCGCCGATTTCTCCGACACGGACAATCGCACTAACAGCACCTGGTCCTACCGGATGGACAACTCGGACAAACCGCTGCCGTCCTTTCCGCTGCTGACTTCGAACCACCGCGACGCGAATGCGCTGTGGGGTTCGGATTTCCCCACCCCGCCGAAGATGTGGAGCGACGCCACGGGCTATTGGGGAATTGGAAAAAATGTCAGCGGCAGGGAACTCTTCTCCTCGCGGAACGGCACGCGCTGGGCGCCGGGCGAGGTACTGTTCCACCCCAAAGGCGGGGATTCTCCCTCGCGGTTGGTCATTGGGTGGACCGCTCCGAGCAACTTGGTGATCAACCTCGACTATGTCCTGGGGCGCGCAGCCGAACAGGGGGACGGGATCGGCTATGAAATCATCCAACGCAGCGGTGGGGTGGATCGGGAAGTGGTGAGCCTGGAGAATCTCGCGGGTGGGGTTAGCAACTCCCTGACGGGGATCGCGGTCGCACACGGGGATCAACTGTTCTTCCGCTTTGATACCCGCGGCGATCCAGGCGGAGACATCAGCCGGGCCGAGATCAAAATCACCGGCACACCCTATCCTGCCTCATCCACGGTCGCCATTCAGCCTGCGGGCGGCAACCTCTCGGAGGGCAGCGACTTCACCCTCAGCACCACGCCCCCGCCAGAGGGCGGCCACACATTTCAATGGCGCAAAGCGGGCAATCCCATCCCGGGCGCAACCAATGCCAGCCATCGTATTCGCGGCGTGAAAACAACCGATGCCGGAGCATACTCCGTCGCGATCGGCTCAACGCCGAGCGGCATCGCCATGCTCCAAGTCACGCCGCGGAAGCCTCTGCCGGAAAGATTCCCGTCCCCCGTACCGCGGCAGGTGTTCGCTTCCACCCTGGCGGAACAGGAGCAGCAATTGCAGACCAACAGCCTGATGCAGCGTTTTGCCAGATCGCGGCAGAAGCTGGCGGCCGACCCCTATCGGCCCGCGTACCATTTCGTCAGCCCGGAAAGCCAGATGAACGATCCGAACGGTCTTTGTTTCTGGCAGGGCCGCTGGCATCTGTTTTATCAGGCCTATCCGCCCGATGAATTTCCCGAGCCCCGGGACATTGCCAAGCGGCGGCAGCATTGGGGGCATGCCGTCAGCGAAGATTTGGTTCATTGGCGCGATCTGCCGTACGCCATCTACCCGGGCATCGAGAAAATGTGTTTTTCCGGTGGCACCGTGGTGGAGGCGCATCAGGTGGTGGCGTTCTATCCGGGCATCAGCGCGGGCCAAATGGTGGCGATCGCGAAGGATCCGCTCCTGTTGAATTGGGAGAAGCTCGAGGGCAATCCCGTCATTCCCAATCGGGCCGGCGATTCCTGCATCTGGAAGGAGGACGAAACCTATCTCGGGCTGATCGGCCGGAGTTTGTGGACTTCCACCAACCTGCTGAACTGGGTGGCGCACGGCGAGTTCTACACCGGGGCGGAAGGATCCTGCCCGAATTTTTTGCCGCTGGGGAACAAGCACATCCTGCTCGGCTTCAGCCATTCCGCCGGCGGACTTTACCTGCTCGGCGACTACGACCGAAGCCAACGCAGGTTCAAGTCTTCCGCGCAAGGGCGGTTTAATCATGGGACGGTTTCGCCGGGCGGCGTCCACGCTCCGTCCGCGGCAGCCGATGGCAACGGCGGCTTGATCAACATTCTCAACCTCAACGATGGCCGGCCCAGCGACGACTGGGACCAAATCATGTCCCTCGCGCAACGGTTGACCCTGGGCCCGGACAACCGGCTGCACATCGAACCGGTCCCGGCGACCGCCACCTTGCGCGGCAACCGCCAGCACGTGGGCGAGACCCGCTTGCCGGCCAATCGCGAGATCGTGCTGGACGACATCCGGGGAAACACTCTGGAACTGGAAGTTGAAATTGACCCGCAGTTGTCGCGCTGGGTTCAGCTCAACGTGCTGCGTTCGCCCGATGCCGAGGAGCAGACCGCGATCACCTTCTACAACTTCGATCGCAAACTCAGCATTTGGTACGACACGCAAGGGGTCGTTTGCCTGGATGGCTCGCGCTCCAGCAACTTGCCGGACGTATGGCTGCGGCCTCCGGAGCGCACGGGGCTGGAACGGAAGCCCGGCGAACTGCTCAAGCTCCGTGTCTTCGTGGACCGGAGCGTGGTGGAAGTTTTCGTGAATGGCCGGCAATACCTTGCGCAACGAGTCTATCCGGGCCGCCCAGACAGCATTGGCGTTTCCGTTCGAGCCCAAGGCCAGGATGCGTTGCTAAAAAAGTTGGACGCCTGGCAACTGCGGGCGATCTGGCCTTGAACCGGCCCGTCCGGTTCCCGCAAAATGAAAGCATGAAAAAGCATCAGCCCAATCCGACACCCCTGATTGACGGCCTGCTTTTTTCAGCCTCTGCCAGTTTGCTGGCGGCCCAAGCGAAGGTCAGCACGCACCGGATGCCTCGGGGGAACGCGTGGCAGTCCGGCATTCGCGGCGGCTACGCCCCGTGGAGACACAACCCCGAGCCGGACACCCAGGAGGGCCAATGGGTCGGCCGCCGCCGGCCGGACGCCGAGGGGGTCAAGCCATACAATTGGTCGCCCGCCGGGAAGCGGTTGAGACAACGCCAGCCCCAACTCCCCCTCAAGAGCTGCCGGGTTCGCGCGTGAAGACAGCCAGCATCCTTTCGATTCGGGTAAGTGCTCGCGTGATGCTGTTGATAGCGTTGATGGTCGGGCATCGGCTGTCGGCGGCCGAGGCGGTCAACTTTTCGCGCGAAATCCTGCCGCTGCTTTCGGACAACTGTTTCAAGTGCCATGGCCCGGATGAGAAGGCGCGCAAATCAGGGCTCCGTCTCGATACGCCGGCCGGCGCATTCGGCCCGGGCAAGAGTGGTGCGGTGACCATCGTGCCCAAGGCCAGCCAACGCAGTGAAGTGATCCGCCGCCTGACGACGAACGATCCCGACGATGTCATGCCGCCGCCCGCATCGAACCGTCACCTTTCGGCCGCCCAGATTGAACTGATCCGACGCTGGATTGATCAGGGCGCGCCGTGGGGCCGGCACTGGGCTTTCGAACCGCCCGTTCGGCCGGCCGTGCCAAAAATGTCGTCCGGGATTCGCCATCCGATTGACGCCTTCATCCAGGCGCGGCTGGCCCCGGAAGGTCTGCGGCCCTCGCCCGAAGCGCCGCGCCGGACGTTGATCCGCCGCGTGACACTGGATCTCACCGGCCTGCCGCCGACGCCGGAGGAGGTTGACGAGTTTCTCAACGACAAATCTGCTGATGCGTACGAACGCGTTGTGGATCGTCTGCTGGCTTCGCCCCGTTACGGCGAGCGCATGGCATGGGACTGGTTGGAAGCCGCCCGGTACGCCGATTCGAACGGGTATCAGGGAGACAGCGAGCGCACGATGTGGCCCTGGCGCGATTGGGTGGTGGACGCATTCAATCGCAACCTGCCCTTCGATCAGTTCACGGTCTGGCAGATCGCCGGCGACCGCCTGCCGCTCGCGACCAACGAGCAACGGCTGGCGACCGGTTTCCTGCGCAACCATGCGATCAATGGCGAAGGCGGCCGCATCCCGGAGGAAAACCGGATCGATTACCTCTTCGACCAGACCGAGACCGTGGCCACCGTCTGGCTGGGAGCGACCTTTAATTGCACCCGCTGCCATGACCACAAATACGATCCTTACACCCAACGGGATTACTACGGGCTGCTGGCATTTTTCAACCAAACCATCGTGGACGGCAGCGGCGGCGATCCGCAATCACCGCCGAATCTGGCCGTGCCTTCGCCGGAACAAGCGCGCCGTCTCGCGGAGCTGGAGGCAAAGCTGGAATCCGCAAGCCGCGCCACGGAAAAGTTCGAGGCGACAAAGTTTGACCGCGAACCCGCCGAAACCATCGCCGAGTCAACGACGGCGATTGATCTGCCCAAGGAAGTGCTCGAAGCGTTGAAAGTTGCACCGCCCGATCGCGATGCCGGGCGTCTCGAAAAGCTGGCCGCCCACTGGAAGGACCGCGATTCCGCCTACGTGAAAGTGCTCGAAGAACAACGCAACATTCGCAAGGACCGCGACGCCGTGTCCCGTAGCATTCCGCGCGTCATGGTGATGGAGGACATGCCCAAGCCGCGCGCCACATTCATCCTGAACCGGGGCAACTACCTCAAGCCCGGGGCGGAGGTGGCGGCCGCCCTGCCCGCGAATCTCACGCGAAGTGATTCCCTGTCGCAGTCCGACCGGCTGGGCCTAGCCCGGTGGCTTATCGCGCCGGAGAACCCACTGATGGCGCGCGTCACGGTGAATCGTTTCTGGCAAAACTTCTTCGGCACCGGGCTGGTGAAGACGGCGGAAGACTTCGGGGTGCAGGGCGAAAAACCCGCGAACCCGGCGCTGCTCGACTGGCTCGCCATGGAATTCATGCAGCCATCCGTCCTTCAACCCTCAACCCTCAACCCTCAACCACCCCAGGCTTGGGACGTGAAGCGGCTGATCCGCCTGATCGTCACGAGCGCTACTTACCGTCAGTCGTCCAAAGTGACGCCGACACAGTTCGAGCGGGATCCGGAAAACCGGCTGCTCGCACGCGGTCCGCGTTTCCGGATGCCGTCGTGGATGATCCGCGATGCGGCGTTGGCGGCGTCCGGGTTGTTGGAAAGCAAGATGGGAGGGCCACCCGTCAAACCGTATCAACCCTCCGGGGTTTGGGAGGAGGCAACCTTCGGCAACAAGCGCTACGAACAGGATCATGGTGCGGCGCTGTATCGTCGCAGCCTCTACGTCTTCTGGCGCCGCATCATCGGTCCCACGATGTTCTTTGACGTTGCCAGCCGGCAGACCTGCACCGTCAAAACCCCGCGCACCAACGTGCCTTTGCATGCGTTGCTCACGTTGAATGACATCACCTACGTGGAAGCCGCCCGCGCGCTGGCCCAGCGGGTGATGCAGAACGAACGAACGGATACCGGCCGGGTCACGCTGGTGTACCAACGCGTGCTGAGCCGGCCACCGACCGCGAGCGAAAGGAAAATCCTGCTGCGTGGATTGAAGCGGTATCGGCAGGAGTTCGCGGCCGAGCCAGCGTCGGCCACCCAGTTGCTCGGCGTCGGGGAGTCTCCGCGGAACGCAGGTCTGGATCCCGTCGAACACGCGGCTTGGACGGTTCTGTGCAGCCTGATCCTGAACCTGGACGAGGCCTTGAACAAGGAATGAGCGAACCATGAATCCCATCCTCGAAAATCAACTCCAGATCACGCGCCGCGAATTCCTTGGCCGGTCGGGCACAGGTCTGGGCCTTGCGGCGCTCGCCGGATTGCTGGGTCGCGCGGGGGTGCTGGCCGCTGCTGCGACCAACAACGGCAACCAGCCGCGGTTGCCAAGTTTGCCCCATGTCGCCCCCAAGGCGAAGCGGGTGATTTACCTGTTCCAGAACGGCGCGCCCACCCATGTGGATCTGTTTGATTACAAGCCGAAGCTCCAGCAACTCCACGGCAAGCCGGTCCCCGACGACTACATCGCCGGCAAACGTTTCAGCACCATGACCGGCAAGGCCGACGGCAAACTGCTGCTCGCACCGGTGGAGCCGTTTCATCAGCACGGTCGGAGCGGCGCGTGGGTAAGCGAGTTCCTCCCCTACACGGCGCAGATCGCGGACGACCTGTGCTTCGTGAAGGGCCTGCACACCGATGCCGTGAACCATGCCCCGGGCATTTCGCTGATGCTCAGCGGCGCCCAGATTCCCGGCCGGCCCACGCTCGGCGCCTGGCTCACCTATGGCCTCGGAAGTGCCACGGAAAACCTGCCGGCCTTCGTCGTGATGACGTCAGTCAGCAAAGGCACGAGCTGTGGCCAGATTTTCTATGATTTTTACTGGGGCTCAGGTTTCCTGCCGTCGCGTTATCAGGGCGTGAAGTTCCGCGGCAGCGGCGAACCGGTGCTCTATCTGGGCAATCCCGCCGGGCTGAGCCGGCCGCTGCGCCGGGCCATGCTCGATGACCTCGCGGCGTTGAACGAACGCAAACTGCGCGAGCATGGCGATCCTGAGATCGCGACGCGCATCGCCCAATACGAGATGGCGTTTCGCATGCAGACCAGCGTGCCCGAACTGGCGGACATTTCGCATGAACCCAAATCGGTTCTCGATCTCTATGGCCCGGGAGTGAAGGAACAGGGCACGTTCGCCTACAACTGCCTCATGGCGCGCCGACTGATCGA
>CAZIJO010000275.1:0-6513 GCA_964539515.1 uncultured Bifidobacterium sp.
GCAATACCCGGAACATTGCTGGCGTGCTGAGTGAATCAGGACCGGTCGGTCGCCGGGGCGACTGGGAGATTCGACATCTGGCGGACAATTCGAGATTGCAAGGTGAGCTGTCCCCCGTAATGGGGACTGGTGACGGATCGGGCAGCGGGTAAGGTAAGGGTGTGTTGGCGCTGCGTTCTCAGTGCCGTGTGTGAAGAGGCCGGACTTGTTATCCGGCCTTTCTCTTTGTACCGAACCCTTCGACGGGAACTTCATGGCAGCCGCCCAAGCCGACACCATCCGCACCAAGCACCTCATGCGGTGCGGCTTGGATTCCTGCGGTGAATGAAGCGGGAGGCGCACGCGTCAAATGGAGCAACGCCGGCAGGGCGCACGAAATTAGAAAATGCGGAGAGACGCGGGAATTTAAAAATATGAAAAAACTACTGACAATGGTCATCGCGGGTCTCGCCCTGGGGGCGGGGACGATTTGTGCGGGTGAAGCAAAGGCGATCTATGAAAAGAGTTGCGCCAAGTGTCACGGCGCGGACGGCACAGGCCAGACGAAGATGGGGCAGAAACTGGGCGTCAAGAATTACGCGGATGCCAAAGTCCAAGCCGCGATGAAGGATGAGGAGATGGCAAAGGCCATCAAAGAAGGCGTCAAGGACAAGGAGGGCAAGGTGGTCATGAAACCGGCCGAAGGGATCTCCGATGATGAAGTGAAGGGCTTGGTCGCGTTGATTCGCGGTTTCAAGAAATGAGCCTGAAGTAAGGTTTAGGAATGAAAAGGCCGGACGGGTTGTTCGGCCTTTCTCTTTGTACCGCCTCCATTCACCCCCCTCCCTGAGCAGCTTGATGATTGGCGGGGCATCTCAATTGCTGGGTTTCTTGCGCAACACCTCACACCGAGGGCATTTAGCATGGCAAGGGTTTTGGGAAAGGCTGGTCGATACACCAGTGATGAAGCGGCCCGACAGCGCGCCAATCGCCTCGTGATTGGCTTTTTGCTGATCGGCTTGCTTGGCTTCGCCGAAGGGGTGACGTTGTCCAGTTTGTCGTCAAAACTCAATCCCCCCGCCTGGCTCACCACTCTGGTGCAGTGGGGAGGAATTATTCTGACGGGGATAGCAATCAGGTGGGGTTGGCAAAAACTAGATCAAGTGGATGCCGAGCGACGCAAGTGGCAGCGGGGCACGGATGGCGAAACGGTAGTCGGTAAAATTCTGGCTGATTTTCCGGATGGCTTCTATGTGATCAGCGACCTGAGCACCCCTTCCGGAAACTTGGATCATGTGGTGGTGGGGCCGACCGGCGTGTTTGTGTTGGATGCCAAGAACTGGCGCGGAGTGGTGCAGGCGGATGGCAAAGGTGAACTGCTCCTCAACGGCAAGCGGCTGGACAAAAACTACATTAGCCAGTACGTAGCTCGCATTATGGGAGTGAAGGAAAAAGTGCGTGCGCTGGCCGCCGGAACGGATCCCTACTTTCAAGGGCTGTTCGTGTTCACCGCGGCCCGGGTGGAAGCGGCCTGGGGCAAGACGGGCCGAGTCAATTGCCTGCGGGAAGACCAGCTGCGGGATTACATCGTGGAAAATGAATTTGGGAAGCCCTTGGAGCCGGATGAGGTGCAACGGGTGGCGCAGGCGTTTCTAGGATTGGCGCAAATGGATCGGGATTTTACAGACAGGGCCGCGCAAGGCATCACCCACGAGGCGGTCCCGGTGGGTGTAGAGCAAATGGCGAAGTCTTAGTTGAAGGTGGCTCTGGCACTGCGTTCTCGGTGCCGTGTGTGAAAAAGCCGGACTTGTTACCCGGCCTTTCTCTTTGTACCGAGCCCTCCAGCCGGCATGTCGTGGCAGCCTACTCAAGCTGACTGCGATATTTGTCGGAATCCAGGAATGCGTGAAGTGCTTGAAAAGACTCTTTGCCAGTCTTGATCAATTGTTCCACCGCCTTCAGTTGGACAAGGATGCGTTCGTTCTGCTCATCCAAACGAATGATCCAATCTCGACAGCTCCCGGCTGAGTTGGGGTCGAACGATGCAAGGTCGTGATGAATCAACTGGTTTCGCTCCAACACAAGGTCGCTCAACTTCTGCTTTTGCTGATTGAGGTATTCGGGATCTGCGTCCACGCGGAACCCAATCGCTAGCGACGCTTCCGTGATGCCTTTCGCGGTCAGAAGATCGGCAGGTTTTCCATACAGGCTTTCATGCAACTCGCTTACCACCATTCCCAAGGTTTTAACGCGAACGCGCTCGGCCATTTTTATATGGTTGGCCGTGAACTGGTCGAGCGGGGACTGGAAATCGCAAAAGAGTGCGAGGAGTTTCAACTGGGCTTCGAGGTGTTGGAAATGGAGGACGTTGCGGCCCAGACTGGCGATGGCCTTGTTTTGGAGTGACTTGAGTTCTTCCGTTTCGGTCACGGCACGGGACTGTGGCGCGTGAGGGTCGCGGGCACAAGCACGAGTTGTTAATGCCCGGAAGAACTGGGCGAGTTGAACGTGGGTGACGATGGTTGCGCGAGGCACTCTTAAAAAGGATTGGCTGCGGGCGTATCAGCTTCAGAGGTCAATGGTGGGCGGCAAGCCGGACAAGTGGCGCGGCCCACTTGACGGCGGCGCGGACTTGGGGGAGTTCGGAGGCGAGGTCGGCCAGGATGCGAGCGCGGAGTTTGAGGCATTCGCGCAAGACCCGCAAAGCGTCCTCCCCCATTTCCTGGCCGGCGAAGAGTTCGGGAAGCGAATTCGAGAAGTTCAGGCCGGTCTGAACCTCCCCGCCGGTGAGCGGAATGCCGAGATCGTGGTTCGTGAGGAGCAAACGGCGTTCGGGGTGCGTGGTCGCACCGCAGGAATCAAGAAACCAGGTGGCCGAGCCGGCGGAATCCACGTGGAGCAGTTGCAGAAGTTTTTTTTCAAGATGCCAGACGTTGCGCAGGGTTTCCTTGGCGATGTCGAAGGTGCGAAGGTGAATAACGCCGCGCAGAAAAGCCATGTAGGCGGGTGAGTAGGCTGCGCCCTCGAATGCCGGCAGTTCAAAGCGCTTTTGCAGGCCGGAAAGGTAAACGGTTGAGCGGTTCAGTTCCCGGGCCATGTCGCCGAAGGTGCGCATGGCAATGAGGATGGGAACAAAGCGTGGCGGCGGCAAGGGTCAAGGCTGAAAGCTGCTGCCGGAGGCGCACTCCCCGAACGCCAGGTCCACCAGGCGCGGCAGGATTTCCCCGGAGTTGGCAGAGTCTCCAGGCTTGGAGCAAGCCCCGGGGTTGCCCCGGTCAATTTCTCTGCGTTTATGACACTCTCCGCCCTTTCATTATTGAGCGTACTGGCGTAGTGTCTGTCTCAGTTACAGTTCTTTGAATGTAGGCATCAGGAGTGGTTCGGGCGGTGTGGCCCGAACCCAGCGACCTAGCCCCAACGGGGGGCCAAGGTGCTTCGTCAACCGTGAGTGCGGTTGGCGGATGTGCAGAGACCCGAGCGGGTTTTTGAAAATAACAATTCCGTGAACTCTGATGCCGTTGTCGCCGAACAGATACCCGGTGCAACGGCCTTTTCATTTTCCGGCCCTCCTGATGACTGCGCTCACAACCAAGTAAGCAAGCAGTCATGAACAATCCGTTTATCGTCTCCGCGCGCCGCCCGAGCGGCAACGCCAACCATCATCTCTGGAACAACCACGGCACGTGGTGGTGTCATTTCACCCTCCACCTGCCCGACTTCACCAAGCGGCGGCTGCGCCGCTCGCTCGGCACGGCCTGCCTCGAGGAGGCCCGGCAGATTCGCGATTTCCTCCTCGCCGTTCTGCCCGCCTGAGATCCGGCGGCCGGCTCGTCGCCAACGCTTCCCGCCCGTTAACCGCAGCGACCAAAATTAAGAGCATATGACCAAATATCCTGATATCGACTACGACTTCCGACCCGTGAGCTACTGGGACGACCAGGACGTGTTGTCCGCCCTGTTGAAGAACGTCAAGGGCACCCAACGCCGCCAGATGATCACCGATTACTGGGAACAGGGCCGGTTGACGGAACTCGACGCGGAACTGCTCAAGGACACGCTGCCCGAAGAATCGCGTCGGCGGCTGGGCCAGATTCACCCGAGCTTCATGGGCGGCGAATACCTGCCCGATTATTCGGCCACCGAGGTCGAGATTGCCCGGATCGAACTCCAATCCACCACGGCCGATGTCATCAGTATCCGCGCCGCGCGCGACCCGAAGGGCATCCGTTATAGCATCGTGGACGAATATAAAACCGAGTTCGTGTTGCCCTTTGCAACTAGCCGGCAGCCGCTCTCGCTGGCGCGGCTCATCCACTTCCTCGAGCGCACCCGTGTTCCGGACCTCGAGGGCGGGCTACCGCTCGCCTACAACAACTACAACTGCGAGAGCACCCCTCCGGCCCAATTGCGTCACTTTACCACCATCAGCTCGCGAATCTATCGGCAGCTTTACGATCATTTCGAGCACGTCTATGACCGCTGGTCTCGCCGGAAGTGGCAACCCGTGATCTACTGGAGCCCGGTATGACACTCGCCCAAATGCCGGCGTCGACGGAAACGCCGCCGGGTTCGGCTCCCTACACCACGCGCGAGCAGCAACTGGCGCAAAGGCACAACACGGCCGTGCCCTACCTCCGGCTGGGAAACGACTTGTGCCGCGCCTTTCTGGAGGCGGGCGTCGACCCGCTCGACTTCGAGGCCGTGAAACTGCTGTTCCCTTTCGTGGGCGAGGCGGTATTGCTGGAGATGCCCCGGCGGCAGCAGCATCTCACCGACTGGCTGTATTTCGCGTTCCTCGCCGGGAACGACCTGGGGGCGCGCCATCCCGAACTGCTCCCCGACGTCCTGCCCGACTATGCGGTGCGCGATTCCCGGCGACGGCTGGGGATTCTCCAGCGGCTTTCCGATCAGGAAGCCGGCACGGGTCGGGCCCTCCACCATGCTTTCGCCCGCGTGGTGCAGGAGCAGTATCCCGACACCCCGCCGGAAAAGCTCGACGGCGTCTATGCCGAGCTCGCGCTGCGAACAATGCGCTCCGGCTTCGCCGCGGCCGCGCTCGCCCACCTCGACCCGCCACTCTGTGATTTCTACGGAGCATTGCCGCCCGATTCGCGGATGCAGTTCCGGGATCCCCTGTGGAGGCACTGGCTGGGGGCACCGGCGGATGCCGTCGGGCGCACGCTGGTCGACCGGCTCGAACACCCCGTGCTGCGCATGGTCCGGGAGCTGTATCCCGGCCGGCCGACCGAGTGCGCAGTGGTACAGGGTTTCCTGCGCGAGCACCTGGGCGCGTGCGGCGCGACGAGCGAGAAGGACTGCCCGGTCTCCGATGCGGAGCTGATGGACTGGCTCGCCAACGGCATCCACTACGGGCGGCGGGTGCAACGGGAGCAACCGGAAACCGTACAGCGCATCTTCGCCGAGTGCGGCGGCAAACTGCTGGAGAATGCGGTGGTCGTGGTGCGGCAGATGGTGGCGGAAGCGGGCAGCCTGGAACCGGCCCGGCTGGTGCCCATGCTCAAGCGCTGGCAGAAGGACGTGTATGACGGGAACGACCCCAACTTCTACGGCGAGGCCGTGGAACGCGTCGCCCTGTTCGCCGACTTCGCGGTTTGGATCCCGTGGGCGACCAGTCACGCGGGTGCGGGCAGTCCGCAACTTCCGGCGGTCGCCAATCCGGCGACCATCGGGAAGGAAAGCAACGACCATGAGCAAAGCCTGGCCAACTGAGAACATTTCCGCCGCGGTCCGTAACTGGAAGGCAAATGAGCACTTCGCGGCCAAGCGGCTCACAAGCTACGCGAGCGGCTCGGATCTTCGGAGCAAAGTCCGGCCGCCGCAACTTTTGCCAAGATTGCGTTGTAACAGACCTTCAGCCCTCAGGCGTTTCCCGGGCCGTGGTTCCCGTATTACCCTTGCTCTCGCACCCGGTTTGGCCTCGTAGCCAGCTTTTTCGCCGCGCATATAGTGGGTGTAGCGGGTTGGGACGGAGGATTTGGCCTTGGCGGGTAAAACGCAGTAGGGAGTATCAACTTTGCCCCCGATCGATCACGCCCATGATGGCTGGCGCCCGGCGACCCGTGGCGTGGCAAGGCAGCCCGTATCCGCAACATAAAGTAATACCATGGACTCCATCGAAACCGAGATTTGTCAGTATCTAAAATCGTACTCTGACCAATTTGTATCCCGGAAGGAGATCTGCCGCCGGGCCGGAGGCAAATGGCGATTCCGCGAGGATGAAAACTGGGCCGGCCCCATTCTCCACCGCATGCTGGAGAAAAATCTCGTCGAAACCGATGGTACGGGTCATTTCCGGCTAGCCTCCCAAGAACGGAACGAGAAGCGGAAAAGGAAACCGGTGTGGATCTCCCCCGAGATAAGCGCAATTCTCCGGCGAAGCGGCCGAGATTTCGATGTAATCGACTTGGATAAGGAAATGGACTCAAAAGATTTGGCAGCGATCTTTGCCCCTGCTACCGGCGACCCGCTCGGTCCTCAGGAAGCACCTTAGTGACTAGACGGCCACCGGAGTTC
>CAZIJO010000276.1:0-6493 GCA_964539515.1 uncultured Bifidobacterium sp.
GGGCGACTGCGGGCCGCACCGTTCGCGGTCAATGCCACGCAAGCCGGACAGGAGGCGAAATTTGCCGCCGACACCAAGATTGCCGAATCCCAGCGCGATTATCAGACGAATGTCGCCCAGTACCAGGCGGCGGTGAATCAGAAGAAAGCCGAGGCCGATCTTGCCTACGACTTGCAGAAATACAAAACCGGCCAGCTCGTGAAGGCGGAAGAAGTGCAGGTCCAGATCATCGAGAAGCAAAAGCAGATCGATTTGCAACAGCAGGAAATCCTCCGCCGGCAGCGCGAATTGGAGGCCACCGTGCAACGCCCGGCCGATGCCGAGCGTTACAAAGTTGAAACACTGGCCAACGCCAAGAAGTTCCAGTTGGAAACGGAAGCGGCGGGCGCGGCGGCGGCGGCCAAGGCGCAAGGATTTGCCAATGCCGAAGTGAACAAGGCCACCGGCCTGGCCCAGGCGGAAGCGGATAAAGCCAAAGGTCTGGCGCAAGCCGCGATCATCGAGGCCCAAGGCAAGGCCAACGCGGAAGCCACCCGTTTGAAGGCGGAAGCGTTCCAGAAATACAATGAAGCAGCCGTCATCGAACTGCTGGTCAAGGTCATGCCGGAAATCGCCGGCAAGATTGCCGAACCCCTCAGCAAAACGGAGAAAATCGTGATCATCAACGGCGGCAGCGGCCCGGGCGGCGGCGCCAGCAAACTGACCGGCGACGTGACGCAAATCATCGCGCAATTGCCGCCGGTGCTGGAAAGTTTGACCGGGGTGAAGTTTGAAAAGCTGCTGGAACAAGTCCCAGCGCTCAAGAACGCCATGGGCAAAGGCGCCGAACCAAAAGGTTGATCATGGGCTGGGGCCGGATGCTATTGATGGGCAATGTCGGGCAGCAGCTCGATATCGGTGATTTGGAAACCGCCATTACCGAGATGCAGGGCGTGGTCCTGGAGAATCAAAAGGTCGATCTCACGCAGGCACGCAGCCTCGCGGAATTGAAGCACGAGAATCGCGAACTCAAGTTGTATCTGGCCACGCTGATCCGGTTGCTGGTTGCCAAAGGGGTGCTCAAGCCCGAGGAAGTTGAGACCGTTGTGCGGGCGATCGAAACGGAAACGTAACGCGAAAGGAAACCCATGTTCGCAGCCATGATTGGCGGTTGGGAGCTTGTTTTGATCCTGGCGATTCTCGCCGGCATTCCTCTGGCCGTCGCGATTTTTGCCTTCTGGATTTGGATGATGGTTCATGCGATCCAAAACCGCGGATTGAACGAGGGCGAAAGAGTCGCGTGGGTGTTGGTCACCTTGCTGCTGCATTTCCTCGGGGCGCTGCTTTATTTTTTCTTTGGTCGCTCGAAGGCCAGACAACCGCCGATTCCAGCCACCTAAAACCTGACGTCCCAGGCCGGATGCCGGGGGGACGGATTGGCCAGGGGACGGTCCGCCGGACACAGTTTAACTCATCGGATGAACTCCGAAGCCATCAGAACCTGGCTGAAACGAAAAAAGGCCACCAGCGCCATGGCGCGGGGGTGGATGGCGTTGTTCGCACTGTTGGCGGGGCTCGTTGTCCTGTTTCTCACCTTCTGGTTCACCTACGCGATTGTCTGGACGGGCTGGCAAGGGATGGCGGCGATTGCTTCCCTGGTTTTCAGCAAGAAACTGCACCTCGCACACGAAGGGCGACTGGCCGTAAGCGCGGTGTTTCTGGTGCTGTTATTCATCCAGCATTTCCGCACGAGCCCGTGGCACTGGGGCGATTACCCGCGGGAGGATTACGTTGCGGCGCCGGGATTGCAGGCGCATGCCGGCGTGGCGGGCGCGCTGGGATTCATGCTGGCCTACCCGGGCGCTTCCGCGAACATGATTGCGGACATTCTGCTGAGCGGGCCGCGGCTGGTGTCCGGGGCCTGGGCGCTGTGGCGCGAATCGCGGACCGTGACGAAACTGGACGTGGAGGGGTGCAGCCAATTGCTCGCCTTTCTGGCCAGCCGGCCGGTGGCCGTTCCATATGCGGAGTTGCGCGAGGCCGGTTGGGAGGATTGGCTGCCCCAGCTTCGCAGCATTGACGGCGTTGTGTTCCTGGAGAAGGGGCTTAACTTGACGGCAGAGTTGCGGAAAGAGCTGGTCCAGCTGCAACTGGGTTAATCCAAGTAATCATGGCTCAAAACGAGATAACGACCTGGCTGGCGCGCAAAAGACGCCAAGGAATGCGGGTGGCGGCGCTCTATGCCGCGGCCACGCTCACCGGGGGCGCCCTCGTGCTCGGGTTGACCTACTGCTTCATTTTCGTGACGGCCAAGGTCCTGCTCCTCTCGGCGTTTCCGCTTTCGCCGTTCGTCACCGCGGGCAGCGCGATCCTCGCCGCCGTGGTCACCGGTTTGATTTTCGCCGATGCCCTTCGCGTCCGGCGTGATGACATGTCTTTCCTTCCGGGCTGGTTATTGCGCGAGTATATCAGTATCGGCCCGCGCTTGATCTTGGAAGGCTGGCCGTACGTGCTGCGCGGACGACGGTTCGCCCGGATGGACCTGGCGATTGGCACCAACGTCCTCGCTTACCTGGCCGGAAGAGACGTCCCGGCTTCCAAGGCCGAAGTGTTGCGGCATTTCCCTGAAGTGCAATGGCCGCGGCTGACCAATGAACTCCAACTGCTGGCGGGCGTGATCTTTTTCCGACCTGACGGGTTACGAGTGATTCTGGCCGCGCCCCTGCGTCTGGAACTACGCGCATTGCTGGCGCGGGACCCTTCCGCTTCCATTCCCGAACCGGAGCCGCCGCCTGTGCCGGTTACCGAACCCGCGAGACTCAGCCCGGCAGAAATTCTTGGGGTTCGACCGGCGGCCTCGCTCGCTCAGCTCAAAACCGCCTACCGCAGTCGCATCAAGGAGTGCCACCCGGACCTATTTGCGGCCATGGATGAACCGGCGCGCGCGCTGGCGGAAGAATGGACGAAGTCGCTGAATGCGGCCTACGAGAGCCTGGCAACGCAGGCGCGACAACGAAGTCAAACCTGAGCCACGAACACTTATGCGTCTGTTTGAAGCCATCATCGAAGCCAACCATCGCGCGGCGGCGGGCGACCCGAGCGCCGGCCTGCGACCGGCGGAATTCGCCGATTCCCTGCCCATTGCGGCACTGACGTGCATTGACGTGCGCCTGAATCCGCTCCTGCCGGAAGTGCTGGGGATTCCCGAGGAACAGTTCATCTGGTTGCGCAACGCGGGCAACATCATCACCGGCCCGGTCTCGAGCACGATGCGGTCGTTGTCCCTGGCCTGCGCGGTCAAGGGCGCCGAGGAAATCGCCGTCATTGGCCACACGGATTGCCAGGTGTGCAAGACGAGCACCATGCAATTGCTCGAACGGCTCAAGAATCTCGGCGTCGAACGGCATTTGTTACCGGACAATGTAAACGAATACTTCGGCATGTTCGGCAGCGAGCGGCAGAACGTCATCAAAGCGTCCGAAATCATCCGCGCCAGTCCGCTCATCGGCCCGAAAGTTCCCGTGCATGGGCTGTTGCTCGACATCCAGACGGGTAAACTCGAATGGCTGGTGAACGGCTATCAGGCCTGGGCCACCATGAGCAGCAAATGGGACGACGTCGTGCGTTCCGCCGGCGAAACCGTGGACAAACTAAAGACCCTCACGGATTTCAATATTGGCGAAATGAAGTTCCCGGAAACGAAAATCGGCGAGACGGTGACGAAAGCCACCGACTGGATGGCGCAAAAGGTTGAAAGTCTGAAGACTCCACCCTTGGAACCGCCTCCGACCGAACTTGCCCTGCCTCCCCAGGCCATCAACATCGCCGCGCGGGTAATTGATCTGGCCGAGAAGCATTGGCCGAAGCCCGCGGCCCGCCCGGGCCAGAATCCTCCCATCCCCCCGCCGATTCGCACCCGTCCGCCGTTTCCCAAGGGCGGAAAAAAGTGACAACCACCCTGCCCTTTCTCAACCCGCCTAACCCATCCAAACCATGACTGATTATTCCCCTGCTACCCCGCCCCCCAAACGGCGCGGCTGTTTATTCTACGGCTGCCTCACCTCCGTGGTGTTGGTGTTGCTCGCCGGGCTGCTGGTGTTCCTCGGGGTGCGCTTCGTCCGCAACCAGATCAACTCCTACACCGAGGCCCAACCGCTGAAGATGCCCAAAGTCGAAATGACGGATGCCGAATTCCAGGCTTTGGATGAGCGCGTGAAGTCCTTCGCCCAAGCGCTCGAGGCGGGCAAGGGGCTCGAACCCCTGACACTCAACGAGCGCGATCTCAATGCGCTGCTCGCCCGGTCGGCCAACACGAAGGAACTGGCGGACAAGGTTCATGTCTCACTGAACGGCAACGAAGTCAAAGGAATGATCAGCATTCCGCTTTCGGGTCTCGGCTGGCTGGGCAAGGGACGTTATCTCAACGGCGAAGCCACCTTCAAGGTGTCCCTCGAGAATGGGGTTTTGATCGTCACGGCGCAGGAGATCCGCGTGAAAGGCCTGCCCATTCCGGAATCTGTTATGACCCAGTTACGCGGCGAGAATCTGGCCAAGGAAGCGTACAAGGATCCGCAACATGCCGAGGCCATCCGGAAGTTTGAGAGCATCCAGGTGGAGGACAGCGAGGTGACCGTGAAGGCGCGGAAGCCGCAATGAGACTCGTAGCCGCCGACGTGAGGAGGCGGATCGTTGTCGGCAATTTCGGCGAATTCATCCGCCTATCCATCCACCTCGTAGCAGCGGACGTGAGTCCGCTCGAACTTTTCGGTGAACCGATTGGAGCGGACTCACGTCCGCTGCTACAAAATAAGGGTTCATGTCGCCGATGCACCGACTTTACCGTTGGTGGAGTTCTCCTCACGTCAGCGGCTACACTCTGCCAACGCTTTCTCCGCCCCCCACCCCGAGCAATCGGCGGTGTTCCTGCATGACATAGCGATCGGTCATGCCGGCAAGGTAATCGCAGACGGCCCGATGCAAACCTTCCTGGCGAATGCGTTTGCGGGTCAGATCCCCGAGTTCGCGCGGATGAGCCAGGTAGAATCCAAAGAGTTCGGCGAGAATACGAACCGCCCGGGTATTCGCCTCATCCACTTGCTGGCTGAAATAGAGATTCTGGAATAAATATTTCCGCATCTCCTGGTTCAGCTTCCGGCGCGGCGAACTGTATTGCACCAGCGGGCGTGGGTGGAGCCGCACCTCGTCGGCGCTCTGCACCCCGGCGCGGGCAATCAACTTCTCCGTCGTTCGAACCACGTCCCGCACCTGCCCGTCAATCATGGTGCGAATGATGAAATAGCGGCGACACTCATCCGGCAAGTCGCCATGGGCCCGGCGCACCTTGCGCGCCGCCTCGCGCCACACCGTTACCCGGTCCTTTAACTCGTCCTCGCTCAGCAAACCCGCGTCGAGGCCATCGTCCAGGTCGTGGCTGTAATAGGTGATTTCGTCCGCCAGGTTGGCCACCTGGGCTTCCAGCGTGGGATGTTGCGCGTCAAAACCCGGTCGCCGCGCGGGATGAGCGCCCCGGGCAAAATGCTTCACCAGCCCTTCGCGCACCTCCCAGGTCAGGTTCAAGCCAGGAAAGCTTGGGTATTTTTGCTCCAATTCCTCGACCACCCGCAAACTCTGCCGGTTATGTTCGAAGCCGCCGTGACCTTTCATCAGGCGATCCAGCACCTGCTCCCCTCGATGACCGAACGGCGAATGACCCAGGTCATGCGCCAGGGCGATTGCTTCGGTCAAATCTTCATTGAGCTTGAGCGCCCGGGCAATCCCGCGGGCGATGGCCGCGACTTCCATCGTGTGCGTCAGCCGGGTGCGCAAATGATCGCCAGTGCCGCTGAGAAAGACCTGCGTTTTGTTTTCGAGCCGCCGAAATGCCCGCGAATGGATGATCCGGTCGCGATCCCGCTGGTACTCGGTGCGCCAGTCCGGTGGGATTTCGTTGTGTTTGCGCCCTTGGGATTCGTCGCTGAATTGGGCATAGGGCGCGAGTTCCTGGCGTTCGCGGCGTTCGAGTTCCTGACGCGTCCGAGGCATGGCGAAAATTACGCGGTAAGAACGGAGCCAACCCGAAATTCAGTTCGCCAGCAGTGACTGAACCGAAATGCCGCGCAATTCGAACAGGCGACGGATGGTGTCTTCGATCAAATTATTCGGACAGCTCGCACCGGCGGTGATCCCGACGGTGATCTTGCCGGCGGGCAGCCAGTCCCGGGTCTCCACCTCCTGCAGTTGGTGCTGGTTGTAATGGACGATGAGCCGGTCCGACTGCATTTTGGCGGCGTTCTTGATGAAGTAGGTGGGCAGCTTGGCTTCGCCCATTTCCGCCAGATGCGATGTATTCGAGGAATTGTAGCCGCCAATGACGATGAGCAGATCGAGCGGCTGCGTGAGCAACTTTTGCAAGGCATCCTGCCGGTCTTGCGTCGCGCCGCAGATGGTGTCGAAGAAGCGAAAGTGCCGGTCAATCTCCGCCGCACCATACTTCTGGATCATCGTGGCTCGCAAT
>CAZIJO010000277.1:0-6469 GCA_964539515.1 uncultured Bifidobacterium sp.
TTTTTTCAATTGTTTTTCAAACACCCGGAAATCCTTTTTGGCAACCGTTCTAGCCAAGGGGGCCGACAGCAGAAATCTTGGCGGCACGAATGCGCGGCGTAATCTCCCTCCGGAAACCATGGCCAAGTACGTCACCGGGCTGCCCAAGAACTTGGATGAGAATTTGCAGTTATCCGCGCACTATCCTCCCCGTCCGCAATCAGGCCTCAGCGATCAAAGTCCTGAATCGCTATCGGAACTGTTTGAGCGGGAAAGATGTGCATTCCAACCGGACGCTGCTCCCCGATCGTCACCGGAGGGCACTGGAGTGCTGGATCATCCAGTTGATATCGCGGCTATTCGGTGCCGCGGGACTAACGAAATCCGTCAAGGTGACTGGTTTCTTGGTGCTCGCCTCTTTCCAGGAGTGTATTTCGCTGTGGCCATCCACGAAACTGAAACCACAGGCTCCATTATGATAACTGGCCGGGAGGTCGATCCAACTGTTCGGGCTGGTTATTCCGGTGATCATCCAACCGTCGTTAATGCTGTCCGGATGCTCGTCCACCACCATCCAGAGGTCGCTCGGTCCGGGTTTCACCACATCGGAGAACTTGTCATAACTATAGTAGGCGGGGTACCAAATGGAGCCTGGGGAAGTCCCTTTGTCGGACTTGTACGCACCACCTTCGATAAATCCATTCATGGAGATGCTCCGCACCCGCCCGGGCCAACCCCGCCCGCGTTGCGCCGCAGAAAGGTAATTATCCGCCGGACATTTGTAGATGCCCAGGCTCTTGGTGTACGGACCGATCTTGCCGGCCAATAGCAAGACCGTATTGGTATTCTCGGTATCCAGCGACCAATCCATGTGGCCCTGAATCCAGCCCCCCATCCCACTCCCCTGCAAGTTGGGCGGAAACCACCCCCGGTTATCATCTGCGTACAGGGTCACCGCCAGCCCAACCTGCTTCAGGTTGCTCATGCACAATATGCCCTGGGCTTTGGTCTTTGCCTTTGTTAACGCCGGCAAAAGCATGGCGGCCAGAATCGCAATGATGGCGATCACAACAAGGAGTTCGATTAGGGTGAACCCGGGCAGGGTTCTTAATCGCATCATACTGTTTTTGGTTTTCATCCTGGAAAGACTATCCGGGCTAGGAAGAGATCCGTCAACAAAACGTCGCAGTGTTCTAACTTATAGAATCCATTCACGGAGACTGCTCATGGCGCGACGCACCATGAGCAGAAGGTCTCAATCCGCGTTGCGGCGGGCCGGGTCAGAGTTTCCACCCCGGGCGATACTGGTGCTGAATGAACTCCGCCGCGGCCGGACAATTTCTTGCCCGCAAATTCCGGGCGTCCCACTCGATGCGACAACCAGCCCGATACGCCACGTTGCCCAGCAACGCCGCTTCGGTCAGCGGTCCAGAATAGGCAAAATCACTGGCCGCCGGCCGGTTGGCCTTGATGGCGCGCAGCCAATCCTGATGATGCTGGGTGAAATCGCTATTGATGGCAACGGGGGCGACGTAGTCCCCGAAGGCCGCGTCGCGCAGGATCAGATGGCGGGTATAATCCGACAGCAACATGCCGTTCGCACCGATGAACAACACGCCGCTCGCCCATTTGTCCGCCACGGTGGCTGGCAGCAAGGCCGGCTTCCGGCCGCCATGATACCACGTTAGTTGGAGGGGCCGCCGCTGGGCACGAGCCGCGGGATATTCATAGCGCACGATCAACCATGGCGGGGTGGAGTCCGGATGCACCGGCGGACCGTCAACCACCTCCACGCTCAACGGCGACTGCAAGTCCAGCGCCCAGTGCGGCAGGTCCAGGAAGTGGCAGCCAAAATCCGCGAGCGCGCCGCCGCCGAAAGCCCACCAGTTGCGCCATTTGACCGGCACATACTCCGGGTGGTACGGACGGGCCACCACCGGGCCGAGCCAGAGATCATAATGCAAACCCGCCGGCACCGGCGGCCGGTCGGCCGGCGCCGATTTGCCACCGTAGCTGGCGCCGACCCACACATGAACTTCACTGACTGGCCCAATCGCACCGCACCGGATCAGTTCCACCACCTGGCGATAATTCTCCCCCGCATGAATCTGGGTGCCGATTTGCGTGATGCGCTTCTGTTTGCGCGCCAGTTCCGTGACGATCCGACATTCGGAAATCGTGCGCGTCAACGGTTTCTCACAGTAGACGTGTCGCCCGCTACGCAACGCGGCCGCCGCCGCCACGGCATGGGTGTGGTCGGGCGTGGCAATCACCACCGCGTCAATGTCCTTCTGGTCGAGCAGCCGCCGGAAATCATTGTACGGTCTTGCCGCCGGAAATTTCTGCCGGGCCACCGCGAGGAACGTGTCGTCTACATCGCACAGCGCCACGATGTTTTCACCTGCAACATTCGACATGTCGTACTGGCCCTGGTGAGCCACGCCAATGATCCCCAGGTTGAGCTTTTCATTTGCGGAAGCTCTCCGGGGAGTGGTCCGACAGCCGGCGAAACAAATTCCCAGCGTCCCGAGGGCACTCCGCCGGATGAAATCGCGTCGCTTCATGCGAGGCCTTTGACCTTCCACCCGGCGCGATATTTCCGGCGCAGAAACTGGTTGGCTTCTTTGCGATTCATGAATTTGAGCGCCTTGCTGTTCCACTCCAGCGTGGTATGGGGAAAATGCGAGGCGGCACCGCCCAGCAACACGGCCTCGGTTAGCGGACCGGAATAATCAAAGCCGGCCGTGGTCCGACCGTTGCCCAGCACCGCTTCCAGGAACAGCGTGTAGTGATTACCATCCACCACTTTTGGCATCGCAAATTCAGCATACTGCGCTTCCGGAAACAACCTTGGCCGGGCAATGTGCGGCAGGAGCATGACCCCTTTTTCGCCGATCATGATGGAACCGGCGTCGGGCAGTTTTTCCACCGGGACCAGCGCCTGCACTGCCGCCGCGGGCCGTTGATCCCCATCATACCAGGACACCTTGAGGGTTGGGCCGGCGGTTCGTGCAGTACCGGGGAAGACGTAATGAATGACGGAATTGATCGCCCAGTTCCATTGATTGGGTGCGGGACCTTCCGAGCGGACGGACAGCGGGGAAGTCAGTTCCAAGGCGCCGAACACGGGGTCGAGGATGTGGCAGCCCATGTCGCCGAACGTGCCGGTACCGAAGTCAAGCCGGCGACGCCAGTTGGACGGGTGGTAATAACCGTTGCCGATGAACGGTCGCATGGCTGCGTTGCCGACCCATAGATCCCAGCTAAATCCGTCGGGGATGGGATCCCCGCCGGGCGGACGCGGCAGCATTTCCCCCCAGCTTTTACCAACCCACGCGTGAACTTCTTTGACCTTGCCGATGGCGCCCTCCTGCACCAATCGCACGGCCAGGCGATATTCCGCGGTCGAATGAATTTGGATGCCCATCTGCGTCACGAGCTTGTGCTCGCGGGCAAAGCGCGTCAGTTGGCGCGCTTCATAAACGTCATGCGTCAGCGGTTTCTGCACGTAAACATGGCGGCCCAACTGCATCGCCGACATGGCGATGGCGGCGTGCATGTGATCCGGCGTGGAAACATTTACCGACGTGAGCTCTTTCTCCTTTTCAAGCAACACGCGCCAATCCTGGTAAACCCGCACATCCGGAAACCGGTCCTTCCAAGCTGAGGTTTTGGCGAGGTCCACATCCGCGATGGCCACCAGCTTCAGGGCGGGGTGCCGCACGAACTGCTCCAAATCCGCTGCCGCCTGACCGCCAGCCCCGATCGCCGCGTGCAGGATGGTGTCGCTGGGGGAAGCCGCCCGCAGTTTTCGCCCCAAGAAAGGGCCGGAAACCGCCACCCCCGCGGCTGACAAAACGGTGCGGCGCAAGAACTCACGCCGGTCGAGCATTGCGGTCATCGGATTACTTGGCCGGCAGTTCGCGAATGTAAATGTTCTTGAACCACAGGGCATCGCCGTGGTTCTGCAATTCGATCTGGCCGGTTGGAAAGATCGGCTGGGATCGATCCCAATAATTCTCCAGGATCGTGTCGCGGGTCACCAGTTCGCCTTTAAGGAAGATGTGGGCCCGCTCACCAACCATCACGATGCGAAAGCGATTCCATTGACCGATCGGTTTGTCGGCGACCTTGAGGGGTTTGTTGGGTTGCTTTTGGTTGTTGTAAAAGGCCCCGGATCCGACTTCGCTGCCGTGCTTGGTGGGCTGGGTGTGCGGATCCCAAATGGAGACCTGCGGGGAACCCCGCAGGTAGATCCCGCTGTCCCCGTGCTCGGTTATCTTCCAATCCACGAGCAACTCGAAATTCGCGTAGTCCCTGGCGGTACAAAGGCTGCGCCCTTTGCCATCGAAGACAAACTCCCCATTCTCGACCTTCCAATGGGCGCGCATGTCTTCATCCGCTTCCTTCTGCGCCTCGGCCCTTTGTTCCGGAGTCAGAGCGGCGCGCTTGATCGGATTGTCGTTGGGGCCCTTTAGCAACCCTTTCCAGCCGTCAAGATTCTTCCCGTTGAACAAGGCCGTGAAACCCTCCGGCGCGGTGTTGTCCTTTTCCGGGCTCGGCAATTCTTTGATGCGAATGTTGCGGAACTCCAGGTAATCCCCGTGCCCGAGGAAGCCAATATGTCCCCGCTCACGGAACAAACCGGGGTGCTGACGAATGATCTCCGGGTCGGTGACATCATTCAGGTTGGCATCCACGATGGTTTTGCCGTTGACGACCACCTTGATATGACGCCCTTGGGCGGTGATTTCCTCCGTGTTCCACTCGCCCGGCGGTTTGAGCGCTCCCCGCTTGGCAGCCACCACTCCATAAATGGAACCATGGTATTGTTCCGGACGCAGTTTGCCCCATTTGCCACGATCCGCGGCCACATCTTCAAGGATCTGAATCTCCATGCCGAGGAAGGCCGCATCGCCACTGCGCGGCGCGCGGATGCCGAGGCCGTTGTTCGACCCGTCCTCCAGCTTGAACTCAAACCGCAGGATGAAATCGGCGAATTCCTGATCCGTCAGCAGATTTCCCCCGCGACCCTTCCCGCAAAAAATGACCCCGTTGGTGACGCCGTAACCCGAACCCTCCTTGGGGGTCCAACCGCTTAGCGTCTTGCCATCGAACAAGGAAACGAATCCGGGCTCCGGCTGGGCGGTAACGCAGGAAGTAAGGGCGGCAGCCGTGAGCACTGCGGCCGGGAACCGCCAAAGGCGATTCATAAAGTTGGTAAAGCGGGTGGGGGGCTTTTTCATTTTGAATATGGTGATATGACGTTTTGGAAGGCGAGCATTTGCCAATTCCTAAAACCTGTCAAGCCGGCGTTTGTTCGAGCCGCCCCATCGCCACATTTCGAGATGCATTCGCAATTCAATCAAACTAACCTCGGCCATGATGATTCGCCTGCTGTTCATCTTGGTGCTTCTCATCGCACGACCCGTGCGCTCTGCCACGCAATACTTTGTCAATCCGAACGGCAGCGACACCAATGCCGGCACCAAGGCAAAGCCCTTCGCGACCCTCGAAGCGGCGCGGGACGCTATCCGCCGTGACCGGGCACTTGAATCCGGGAAGCGAAAGCCAGTTACGGTCTGGTTGCAGCGCGGCGACTACCTCCGCAATCAAGCACTCGAATTGACCGCCGCCGACTCGGGCACGCCCGACGCGCCAGTAGTTTGGCGCGGCGAAAAGGATGCCCGCGTCAGGCTGCTCGGGGGACGGGTCCTTGAAGGTTTTAAGCCGGTGACCGATTCGGCCGTGCTTTTACGTCTCGATGAAAATGCGCGGGGTCAGGTCCAACACCTGAACCTCCACACGCTCGGCATCGCTGATTTCGGGGAAATGAAATCGCGCGGCTTTGGCCGGCCCACATCGGTGGCGCACTGCGAGTTGTTTTTTGAACATCGCCCCATGACCCTGGCTCGGTGGCCGAATGAAGGTGATTTCACCAAGATCGCTGGCTATCCCGCGGGGCAGAAGGACGAGCACGGCGGGCAGCTTGGAGCGTTGGACAACGGATTCTTTTACAGCGGCGACCGCCCGCGTCGCTGGCAGGACATCAGCGATCTCTGGGCGCACGGCTATTGGGCTTACGACTGGGCAAACTCTTACGAGAAGATCGCCTCGATTGATCTCGAACAGCGTCTCGTGAAAACCCTCCCGCCAAACGGTCACTACGGATTCCGGAAGGACCAACGGATTTACTTCCTGAATTTGCTCGAAGAACTCGACCAGCCTGGCGAATGGTTTCTCGATCGGAAGTCGGGCGTGCTTTATTTCTGGCCCCCCAAATCCGGCGCAACCACAAGTACAAGCCCGTTCACCTCCGGCAGCGGAATTCCGGAAACGATCCTATCCCTGCTCGATCAACCACTGCTCAAACTCACGGAGGTTTCGCATGTCACCTTCCGCGGCATGATCCTCGAAGCCACGCGCGCGAACGCGGTCGAGATCCGCGGCGGCGCAAGCAATCGCATTGCAGGTTGCCTGATCCGCAACG
>CAZIJO010000278.1:0-6413 GCA_964539515.1 uncultured Bifidobacterium sp.
CGTTGGTGCGGACGGTACTTCTGGGTCGCCGATTGCGAGAAGTCTGGTCCGGCCAGAGGATGGTCGGGCTGCTGTTGCCGCCTTCGGTCCCGGGGGCGCTGGTGAATTTCGCGGCCCTGCTGGGGGGCAAAGTGCCGGTCAATTTGAATTACACCCTTTCCGAGGAGGCGCTCGCATCGTGTGTGAAACAGTGTGACATCAAAACCGTGCTGACCTCCCGTGCTTTTCTGGAGAAGGTGAAACTCAAGGTGCCCGGCCAAGTGGTCTATCTGGAGGAAGTGGTTGGCTCCCAAAAGACGAATGATCAACCCCTCACCCCGTCCCCTTCCCCCTCGAGTGGGGAGCGGGTAGCCGCAGGCCGGGTCAGGGGCGCTCCATCCCCAGCGGAAAAACTCACGGCGTTTCTGATGGCTTGGTTGCTGCCCGTGGGCTGGCTGGAGCGCGCTTTGGGCAGCCAAAAACGAACGGACTTGGACGACCTGGCCACCGTGATTTTTTCCAGTGGCAGCACCGGCGAACCCAAGGGCGTCATGCTCTCGCATTACAACATCGGTTCAAACATCGAGCAAATGGGCCAGGTTTTCGCGTTTCAACGCAACGATCGCGTGCTCGGCGTCCTCCCGTTCTTCCATTCGTTGGGTTTCACTGGCACGCTGATGCTGCCCTCGGTGCTCGGCCTCGGGGTTGCCTATCATGCGAATCCGCTCGATGCCAAAACCATCGGGCCGCTGGTGTGCGATCACAACGTCACGTTCCTCCTGGCGACGCCCACCTTTCTGCAGCTCTACCTGCGCGGTTGCACGGCGGAACAGTTCGGCAGCGTCCGGCTCGTGGCGGTGGGGGCGGAGAAATTACCGGACCGCGTGGCGGCCGCTTTCGATGAGCAATTCGGCATCCGGCCCTTCGAAGCCTATGGTTGCACCGAATGCGCGCCGGCCGTCACGGTCAATACCCACGATTTTCGCGCGGCGGGATTCCGGCAGGTGGGCGCCAAACGCGGCAAGATCGGCCATCCGCTGCCGGGTGTCTGCGTCCGCATCGTGGATCCGGAGACGCGCGCGCCGGTGGCGACGGGTCAACCGGGCCTGCTGTTGGTGCGCGGCCCGAACATCATGGTGGGTTACCTCGGCAAACCGGAGAAAACCGCGGAAGTTCTACACGACGGCTGGTACACGACCGGCGACGTGGCGGCGCTCGATGAAGATGGCTTTCTGCAAATCACGGATCGCCTGAGCCGTTTCAGCAAGATCGGAGGCGAGATGGTGCCACACATCAAGGTGGAGGAAAAACTGCACGAACTGGCCAGCGTGACCGAGCAAACATTTGTCGTCACGAGTGTGGCCGATGAAAAGAAAGGCGAGCGGTTGATCGTGCTGCACAGACTGACGGACGACAAACTTCAGTCCTGTCTGGAAAAGCTGACCACGAGCGACATGCCGAACCTGTGGAAGCCAAAGGCTGATGCCTTCGTGCGCCTGGAAGCTTTCCCCATTCTGGGAACGGGCAAACTGGATCTGCGGAAGGTGAAGGAAATTGCGCAGAAGGCTTCGACCATGGATGAAAGCGCCTGAACATGGAACGCGCATTCCGGGCCGTGGGCGTGTGACCAAAGCGCCAGAGGACTGTCGCCGTCCCAGACGCTTCGCGCTGGATCAAGCGCTGGGAAACGCGGCAGCGTCTTGGAGTGCGGCGGCCCTCCGCCGCCTTCTGTGCGAGAAAATGGAAAGCTACCGACCCATCCAGCATTATGGCTGAATCGCAACCTAAACCACTTTCCTTGCGGAAAGCCGGGTTGCTCGCACTCATTGCGGTGGGGTGCTTCCACGCCGCCTACACTCCGGCGAAATCAGGGGTACTGGCGATCGCCATCGTTGGTTATGTTATTTGCCTGGTGCAACTCGCGCGGCTGCGGACGGCGCGGCAATCGTTTTACGTCGGACTGGCGGTCGGCTTGGCGTGCTTCGCGCCGCAACTGGAATGTTTCTGGCGCATCTTCGGGCCTTTCGCCATTCCGCTCTGGTTGGTGCTGGCATTCTGGATTGCGCTATTCATCGCGCTCGCCCATCTCGCGCTCGCCGGGTTTGGACTGAAACGCGGTGCGCTGCTCGTGCCGTTTCTATGGACCGGTCTGGAATATTTCCGTAGCGAACTGTACTACCTGAAATTCTCGTGGCTCAATGCAGGGTATCCTTTTGCGGAATCTTCGCTCATTCCGTGGAACGATCTCGGATTGTATGGCCTCGGATTCGCAGTCGCCGCTTGGTGTAGCCTCCTTCTGATCGCTTCGGCAAGGCGAGTACTGATCTACACTTTTGACGCAGTCGCCATCTGCATTCTTATTCAAATTGTTTTCCTCCCGGTTGCCCAACGCGCAAACCCAAAACCTAACTTCCGTGTTGCTGGCGTCCAACTGGAGTTTCCAGACTCAACCCAGATCGTTCGGGCGCTGGATCTGGTTGTCACTGAAGACAAACGGTTGATCGCAAATCAGGTTGGAAATCGGTCGCTAACAAACGTGGACTTGGTCGTCCTCAGCGAATACACCCTCGACGGCGAACCCACGAATGCGCTCAAGGATTGGTGTCGCACAAACCAGAAGTTCCTCATCGTCGGTGGCAAGGATTCCTCGCCCGGCACCAACTACTTCAACACCGCGTTCGTGATCAGCACCAATGGCGAAGTCGTTTTCAAGCAGGTTAAAAGCGTGCCGATCCAGTTTTTCAAGGACGGCCTGCCCGCATCGGAGCAGAAGTTGTGGGAATCACCGTGGGGCAAGATCGGCATCTGCATCTGCTACGACCTGAGCTACACGCGCGTGACCGATGAACTGGTGCGGCAAGGCGCGCAGATGATCATTGCCCCGACCATGGATGTGGCAGATTGGGGCCAGCATCAACACGAGTTGCACGCGCGCGTCGCCCCGGTGCGCGCGGCGGAATACGGCATCCCCATCTTTCGGCTGGCCAGTTCTGGCATCTCACAGGGGGTGAACAAATCCGGCCGGGTTCAATCCAGCGCCCCGTTCCCCGGTCAGGGTGAAATGATTTTCTTTGGAGCGCATCTTGGCGCCAAAGGCTCGTTGCCGCTGGATCGTTACCTCGGGCCCGTGAGTGTAATCGTGACATGCGTCTTCATGGCAGGGTTGCTCGGGCAACCGTTGATGAGGAGGAAGAAAGATGCCTGACGCTCGCCCTCACCCCAATTCCCTCTTCCCGGGAGCGAATTCCCTGAAAGCCATTCCGCGCGTTGAACCCCTGAACTGTAGCAGCCGACGTGAGTCGGCTCAAACCTCGTCCCGCAATCAGATGGAGCGGACTCACGTCCGCTGCTACGAGGTTCATGAAGAGGGGGAATCGTTCGCCGGCTTCTGGCATTGCGAGCGCCGGCAAGTGCACAAAGCCAACCCGCAAAATCTGGAGTGCGCAACAGCTGTTCCCTCTCCCGGGGGAGAAGGTCAGGGTGAGGGTGGTCGTGAAACAAACCTTGCTCTACCCCAAGAATGATGAACCTACTTGCCTCCATCGGCAACGGCGCCCGCTGGCTCGTCCGCAGGTCATTGCGCCTCTACTATGCTCGCATCGAGGTCGAAGGCCGCGAGCGCCTGCCGGTGAGCGGCGCCGTGTTGTTCGTGGCCAATCACCCCAATTCGCTCATGGACCCGGCGCTCATCGGTTACACCGTGCAACGGCCCGTTCATTTCTTTGCCAAGGCGCCGCTGTTTGACGTGCCGGTGTTCGGCGCGCTCATGCACGCACTCGGCATGGTGCCGGCCTATCGCGGCCAGGATGACAAGGCGTCCGTTCGGAAAAATCTCGCCACGCTCGACCTCGGCACGAAGTACCTGGAGCGCGGTGAGGCAGTGGGGATCTTTCCCGAAGGCAAAACGCATGATCGCGAAGGCGTGGAACAGGTCCGCACCGGCGCCGCACGCATTGCCTGGCCGGCGGTACAGAACGGTGCGGCCGTGATGATTGTGCCGCTGGGCTTGAATTACGAACGCAAGGAGAGGTTTCGCAGCGCCATCTGGGTGCGCGTAGGGGAGCCGCTGGACGCGCAGGCGTGGCGGCAAGCGCGCGGCGAGGAGGAACGCCAGGCCATCCGCAGTCTCACCGAGGAAATTGACCGGCGGCTCAAACAGGTCGTCATTCATTTGCACGAAGAGCGCTGGCAACCGTTTCTGCCCGAACTCGAGTTGCTGCTGCCATCCGAAGGCAACCGGGCGGACGATCCCATCGCCGTCCTCCACCAGCGAAAGCGGTTTGCCGATGCCATGAACCAACTGCTGGCCACCGATCGTCCGCGGGCGGAGGCCGCCGCCGCCGGGATTGAGAATTTCCGGGCGCAACTCGCGGCCGCCGGATTGACGATGGACTCGCCGATCCTATCGCAGGGCGTCGCGCGGTTGACCACGCATCTGCTCAAGGAAACAATCGGGTTGCTGCTGGGATTCGGACCGGCCCTCGCCGGCGCGCTGCATCATCTCGTCCCATTCACAATCACGCGCGGCATCGTCAATCTCGTGAAACATCCGGGACGCGCGACCATCGCGCAAAATCGTTTGATGATCGGACTGCCGCTTTACGGAATCTGGTATGCGGTGGTTTGGTGGCTGCTGGCGTCCCAAACGCAGGTGTGGGTTGCGTGGCTCTGGACCGGTGTGATGCCGCTGTGCGGACTCGCGGCGTTGCACTATTCCTGGCGACTGCGTCACGCCGGTCGGGCGTGGTGGCATGAACTGAAGATGCTCCTGCGACCGAAGGCCCTGCGCTCGTTGCGCGCCGGGCTGGGGCATCTGCATCGGCAGCTGGAACAGTTGCGCGATCAATACCGGTCCTCGACGCATTAACCCGTCAAGCGTTGGGCTCCTTTTCGTGACCGCGCTCGGAGCCAAAGTCCATCGGCAGTGTGGGTCCTCGACGGGCGACTCCCTGCCCCATAGGATTATTTGGTGAACACACAGTTCAGGCCGCCCATGATCGGGCCAATGAGTGCAAATTCCCAAACGCGCAAGCACGGGCATTGGGCGCAAGCACATCATGCCATGATAACCCTCGCCGTCCTGAGCCTCACCGGGGTCGTCGCCCCCGCAACGGATTCCCTCGAACAAGTTGCCGAACGACTCGCTCAAACGGCGCTGACCAATTCAACCACGCTGGAAATCGTCACGGACCTCACAACCGAGATCGGCCCCCGCCTCGCCGGTTCCGCCGCCGAGAAACGGGCGGCGCAGTGGGCGAAACAGCGTTTCGAGCGGTTGGGATTTGATCGCGTTTGGATGGAAGAGTTTCCCTTGGAGGCCGGTTGGGAGCGCGGGGTGGAAACCGCCGCGATCATCAGTCCCTCACCGCAACCACTGGTTGTTACCGCTCTAGGTGGCAGCGTGGCCACGCCCACGGAAGGAATTGAAGCCGAGATCGTGTTGTTCGGGACTTTCGGAGCGCTGCTGGCGGCGCCCGCAGGATCCCTCTCCGGGAAAATCGCGGTCGTCACCGAGCCGATGACGCGAACGCAGGATGGGGGAAGTTACGGTTCGGTGGGGAGAGCGCGGTTCACCGGCCCAGCCGAGGCAGCGCGGCGCGGCGCGGTGGCCTACCTGCTGCGTTCGCTTGGGACCGATCATCATCGGATGCCGCACACGGGCATGACGGAATATCGCAAGGAAGGGCAACGCATCCCGGCGGGCGCGTTGTCGGTGCCGGACGCGGAACAACTGGTCCGGATCGCCGCCAGCGGAAAGCCGATTCGCCTCAAGCTGGTCCTGACGCCGCGTGAATTCCGACCGGCAACCAGCCAGAATGTCGTCGCCGAAGTCACGGGACGAGCGCAGCCCGATGAAATCGTGCAACTCGGTGCGCACCTGGATTCCTGGGACCTGGGCACCGGGGCTGTGGACGACGGCGCGGGCGTTGCCATCGTGATGACCGCAGGTAGTTTGATTCGCAATCTTCCTCAACGACCCAGGCGCACTATCCGCGTCGTACTCTACGGGGCGGAGGAAGTTGGTCTGGTTGGCGGAAAAGCATACGCCGAAAAACATAAAGCGGAACTTGATCGCCTGGTGGTGGTCGCCGAGCCGGACTTTGGACAAGGACCGGTCTATGCGTTCCAAACCGGAGTGGCGGATCCCACGGAACCCAGTCTCAAGCGCATTCGTACCGCACTCGCCGGGTTGGGGATCATCCCGGCGGATAATCTGGCAAAAGGAAGTTCCGATATCGGGCCGCTGGTGGCCGCCGGCGTGCCGACCGTCACCCTCAAACTGGACGGGACCGACTACTTTGATTTCCATCACACGCCCAACGACACCTTGGATAAAATCGAACCCAAGCGCCTGAATCAAAGCGCCGCTGCTCATACGGTCTTCACCTATTTGGCGGCGGAATTGGGCGGTGATTATCGCGCCAAACCGGCCA
>CAZIJO010000279.1:0-6377 GCA_964539515.1 uncultured Bifidobacterium sp.
TGTCGAAGTTCGGCCCGCCGCCGACAAATGTCTGCGGATTGCGCACCTGCGCCCGCACCTCGGGGAACTTCCGCAGGCGCTGGCGGACTTCCTGTTGGATGTCGCGCTGGCTGTAATTTCCCTCGAAGGCCCGCCAGGGCGGCCACTGGAGCAAGCGTCCCCACCCGAAGGTGCGTTGCGCATGCGGCACGAGGCCGACGTAAAAATTGGCGCTGTTGAGGCCGCCGAAAAAGCCGCTTCCCACCGAGGTCAGCACCGAACTGACGCCGGGGATTTGTTTCAATTCATCCTCGATTCGCAGCGCCACCCCGTTCATCGCCCCCAGGCCCGTGCCTTCGGCCGCGGTGACGCGCACGTCGAACTCGCCTTCGTCCACGTTGCTGGGCAAATACTCCTGCCGCACCATTTGATACAAGGGGACCGCGGACGCCATGACGAGCAGGGCCAGCCCGGCCACGAGCCACCGATGGCGCAAGGCGTGCCCAAGCAGGCCGGTGTAGAAACGGTCAATGCCGGCGTAGAACCCGGAGCGGGAGCGGGGTTGGCCACCGCCGCGTTCCCCCTCGCTCTGACCCTCTCCCCCTTGGTGGCGGAGCGGGGACCGCAAAGGGCGCGCGCCTGACTCTCCCATCGGGCTCGTTTTGCCGTCAGACTGACGGTGATTCTCCCTCGCCCCTTCGGAAGGGGAGAGGGCCGGGGTGAGGGGGCTCTCGGAACCAGACGACGTATCCTCCTCGCGTTTCACCCGCAACAGCCGCGCACTCATCATCGGCGTCAGCGTGAAGGAAACCAGCAGGCTGACCAGCACCGCCACGGCTGACGTGAGGCCAAACTGGTAGAGAAACCGGCCCGAAATGCTCGACATGAACGAGACCGGCACAAAGATGACCACCAGACTCAACGTCGTGGCCATGACCGCCAGGCCAATCTCCGCGGTGGCGGCGCGCGCGGCCTCGAACGCGTTCATCTTCTTCTCCTCGATGAACCGGAAGATGTTCTCGAGGACGACGATCGCGTCGTCGATGACGATGCCGACCATGAGCACGAGCGCCAGCATCGTCACGCTGTTGAGCGTGAAGCCGAGGGCCTTCATCAGGCCAAACGACGAGATGACCGAGGCCGGGATGGCCACGGCGGCGATGACCGTCGCCCGCCAGTTGCGCATGAAGAGCAGCACCACGAGCGACGCGAGGATGCTGCCCAGCACCAGGTGGGTCTTGATTTCATGCAGCGCCTGATAGATGTAATGCGACTGGTCGCGGATGATCTCCATTTTCAAATCACCCGGCAGTTGGGCTGCGAGCGTCCGCAGGCGTTCCTTCACCCCTTCAATCACCGCCACGGTGTTGGCGCCGGACTGCCGGATGATCTCCAGGGTCACCGTCAGTTCGCCGTTGAGCCGCGAGACCGAACGTTCCTCCTTCGTGCCGTCCTCGGCCCAGCCGATGTCGCGGACGCGAATGGGCGAGCCGTTGCGCGTGGTGATGACCAGATCGTTGAACGCCTTGGCATCCGGGAGCCGGCCCATCGTGCGGAGGGTCTGCTCGCGCTGGGCGGTGGTGACGTTCCCGCCGGGGGTGTTGGCATTCTGGCGTTCGACCGCGTCGCGCACCGCGGTGATCGGCAGCTGGTAGGCGGCCAGGCGGTCCGCGTCCACCCACACGTTGATGCCGCGGGCCAGCCCGCCAATCACATTGACCTCGCCCACGCCCGGCGAGCGCTCGATTTGCGTCTTGATGATCTTGTCCGCAATCTCCGTCAGCTCCCGCCGCGAGCGTTGACCGGAGACCGTCAGCGACAGGATGGGTTGCTGGTCGGTATCGGACTTCGACACCGTGGGCGGGTCCATGTCGCGCGGGAGTTGACGGACCACCGAGGCCACCCGGTCGCGCACGTCCTGCGCCGCCACGTCGATGTCCCGGTCCAGGTTGAACGTGACCACCACAAACGCCGAGCCGGCCCCGTTGATGGAACGCAACTCGTCAATCCCTTCAATCGTGTTGACGACTTCCTCGATGGGCTGCGACACCTGCGATTCCATCTCGCCCGGCGAGGCACCCGGCAGGCGCGCGTTGATGCGCACCACCGGCAGGTCCACGGAAGGAAAACGGTCCACCCCTAGCTTCACGTAACCGGCCACCCCCACGACCACCAGCGACAGCACGATCATCATCGCGAAGACCGGCCGGTGAATGCAGATTTCAGCAAGCTTTTGCATGGCAGCTAGCGCGGGGGACGAAGGGGGCCGTCCTTTCCGATCTTAATCCTAATCTTAATCTTTCTCTTACTCCGGACTTTAATTCGAAGGAACATGATTAAGACTACGATGAAGATTAAGAAACGACCGTTGTTTTCACCGGCCGCCTTCCGTTTTAGCTTTGGTAGCGGTTGCGGTTTCCCCCGTGCCGTCCGTCGTCAACGGCTGCCCCGTGCGCAGGCCGGCCGGCTCCAGCACCACCACCTCGCCGTGGCTCACGCCGGAAATAATTTCAATCCAATCCGCCCCGCGCCGGCCGGTCGTGACCGTCTTCTCGACCGCCTTGCCGTCGCGAACGCCCACGACTTTTTCCAGTCCGGCAAAACTCACCAGGGCGTTGGGCGGAACACTCAGCCCGGGCTCCGCCGGGTTCACGATGATCTGCGCCCGGGCGAACAACCCCGCCCGCAGCCCGCCTTGGTTGGGGACATCGGCCTCGACCACCAACATGCGATCCGTGTCCCGGATGGCCGGGGCGATCCGTCCGATCCGGCCCGCGTAGCGGTTCGTGTCGCCCTCGACCGTCAGGCGCACCGCCTGGCCGGGTTGCACCGCGACCGATTCGCGTTCCGGCACCTCCAACCGCAGGCGGAGCGGGTCGGTCTTGATGATGCGGAGGATCGGGGTGCCGACGCTCACGTAATCCCCGACACTCGCCAGGCGCTGGGCGACCGTCCCGTCGAATGGCGCCCGCACCCGGGAGCGTTCCAGGTTGAGCCGGGCAATGGCATCGGCGGCCTCCGCCGCTTTCACGTCGGCTTGCGTTTTGCCGGACTCGGCCACCGCGGTTTCGAGATCGCTCGTCGAGGCAATCTTGTCCTTCTGCAACTCCTGGACGCGCTTGAGATTCTGCTCCGCGTTGGCGGCGCTGGCCGTGGCCCGGGCCAGATTCGCGGCCGACTGCCGGACCAGCGCCGCGTACGCCGTGACATCAATCAACACCAGCTCCTGGCCGGCCGTCACCGCATCGCCAAAATCCACCAGGTTCTTTTCAATCTGCCCCGCCACCTGCGCCGCCACCGTGGCTTCGTCCCGGGCGGACAGCGTGCCCACCACGTGCAACGCCCGTTCCATGGGCCGCAGCTCGACCCGGCCGACGCGCACCGCCCGGGGCGCGGCTTCGGGGCGGACCGGTTTCGCCTCCTCCGCGGGGCGGCAGGCGCCCAGCAGCAGGGCCAGCAGCGGGGCCCACCGGACCCCGGCCCGGCCCGGGTAACGCCATCCAAATTTCATGGTGATAAATTAACCAAATCATCCGCCGTTTGACGATAAGAACCGGCACCGCCGCCGCCGGATGGAAAACTTGCGGGCGGTTCGACGGCTGAACCGGCCGGAAAATTCGTCCGGCATCATTTTCCCGCGGTGCTGCTGGGTAAAGTCGAGGGTTGCGGGTTCGCGCCCCCTCGCCAACCGCCTTCACCAGCGAACCTCCCCATGGCGCGAGACTCGCGGCGAGCCGCCTGCCCTGGCCCCTGCCCCGGTGGGGCGAGCGTCCCCGCGAGCCGTTGCCCCGGTGGGGCGAGACTCCCGGCGAGCCGCTTGCTCTGGCCCCTGCTCCGGTGGCGCGAGACTTCCGGCGAGCCGCCCGCTCCGCCTTCCGCGCTTTATTGATCCAACGGACTCTTCACCCCCAGCCCCGGCTTTTGCATGACATGCGTGTATATCTGCGTCGTAGTGACATGACGGTGACCCAGTAAATCCTGCACCGTCCGGATGTCCGTGTTCGCTTCCAGCAAATGTGTCGCGAAGGAATGGCGCAACGTGTGGCAAGTCGCACGCTTGGGAATCTTCGCCCGTCGCACCGCGGCTTTCATCCCCCGCTGCAAAGTATCTTCGTGCAAATGATGCCGCAGTTGGCTTCCCTCTCCGCCTCGACCGGGGAGAGGGATTGAGGGTGAGGTGTCGAAATCTTTCCCGCGCGCCGTTGCCAAACCTGCCGCCGGAAAAACATATTGCCACACCCACTCCTTGGCTGCGCCCGGATACTTCTTGGCAACGCCCTCCGGCAAAGAACTTGCCCCGCGCCCCGCCTCAAGTTCCCGCTGATGCTCCAACCGCCATTTTGCCAGATGTGCTCGCAACTCGGCCTTTAACGCTTCCGGCAGGACGGTGACCCGGTCTTTTTGCCCCTTGCCTGACCGAACCATGATTTGATTCCGTTCAAAATCTATGTCCTTGATCCGCAGTCGCAACAACTCCAGTAAGCGAAGCCCCGTCCCATACAACAAACGCAAGGGGAGTTGATATTCTGACGCCGCCGAGTTCAGCACCAACTTCACTTCCGCGCGGGACAACACCTCGGGCAACCGTGCCGGACGCCGCACCCGTTCGAACTCCCCAACCTCCGCCACCTGCACATGCAAGACCTCCCGATAGAGAAAAACCAGGGCATTCAACGCCTGCGCCTGCGTTGCGGCGGCCACCATTTGCCGGTTCGCCAGGTCCGACAAAAACGCCGCGACCTCCGGCGCACCCAACTCCTTCGGATGCCGCCAGCCGCGGTTCGGCACGGACGCGTTCCCCTGCGTCCCAGCCGGCGACCGATGAAACTTCAAAAACCGCACCACCCACTGCCAGTATGAATCCTCCGTCCGCGGGCTGAAGTATTTGAACCGGCACACCTCGTGGAACTGATCCCGGAGCTTGGCCTTGGGATTTGGGATCAGGGTGCCCAGACGACGTGCGGTTTTTCCCGATTCAATATTCATGGGTGAAAAATCTATAAACCCTTGTTGACACAGAAGGAAGCCTGAAATACAAGGGCATTATGGCATTCATGATAGACCGCAACTTGCTCCCGAATTCCTGTTAGGCGGAAGTTCACGCCCCCTCTTTTACGTCCCCATCCCTTTACGTCCCCCAACACTCATTTCAGGTCATATTCTTACGAGTTGTTTAATATAAACAAGGTAAGGCTCGCTGCGCTCGCCACGTATCCCCCTCACTCTACGAGCCAAATGTTGCCACGCGGCAACATGGTTCTCACTTTGACGCGCCGCTCAGGTCGGCGCTGTCGCGCTCCGCGCGATTCGCGCCTCAACTTCGCTGGCGCTACACCATTTGCGGTACCCGAAGTCCCGATCACGAACAAACCCGCTCGCCGCGTGGCATGGCTTTGTTCGCAATCGGCACTTCTGCGCGAAGCGCGCACTGGAAACGGCAGGCGGCAGGACAGCCCACGACACCACGTTACCACGTGGCAACATTCGCCTTCGGGAGATGTTTAATACGCCTAAACTATAAGCTGGACCCCATCGCCCGGGTTTGGTATCATATGGGGTTATGAATACACTTGCTTCCAGAGCCCAGCTTGTGCGACGACTGCGGTCCCGGATTATCCTCATGGATGAGCCGGACGGTGTCCCGACCCTGTATTGGTCCCCCGAGTTGTCTGTTTTTCAGGATGCAGACGGCAACGAACGCCATTTGTGGTCGCTGGAGTCCGAAGTCACGGCTGAGCACTTGTGTCGCGTCACGAATGTCCGTTTCGTGAACTGTTCTAACTCCCTCCGTGCATCCGTGTAGTCCTCCCAACGGGCTGGCCAGAAGCTTTCCTTTGTTTTCTTCTGGTCAGCCCCCCTCTTTTCGCCTAACCAGAGTCGATGAAGCGGACAACGGTTTACGTCCCAATTGCAGCCGAAGCACTCGGCCCGTCGCCGCTTATCTCCAGTCGTTAGCCTGCTTCGGTAGCGCCATGACATGCCAACGCAAACAAAGACAGATAAGAGACTGCTCGGCACTTGGCAGTCTGACCGCCGCAGAACGCTCAAGGAGTTGCGGTTTCGTCCGGGGCTTGCACGTAAGCACCGAGAGTATCTGCGTGCGTCGTTCGGCCACCTGCGCCTCCGATACACTCGCAGTCGGATTCACGGAGTTCTGCGAGAGTTTTCGTTCACTCAGCCGTATGAGGTTCTTGCCAGCGACGCTGTCTCCGTTGCCATTCGTAGCCACTACAAGATTACGGACGAGTGGCTCATCACCCATATCCACTTTCATGGTGACAGCCATTTCTGGATTTCTTTCGGATACATCAGAGAGTGGTTTAGGAGAGTCAAGGATGACGCAGGCTAACACCTGAAGGAATGTAGTTAACCCGGAGCGCAGCGGAGGGTTAATTGCA
>CAZIJO010000280.1:0-2900 GCA_964539515.1 uncultured Bifidobacterium sp.
ATGAGTACCGACCAGTTCCTTAGTGGATTCTTCAGAGAATCCGAAGTCCAGATTGCGTCGCGGCATCGCTGCCGCGTTGGGATGTGTATTGATTCTTCAACGATGCTTCAGTAAACCAGCTAACAACTGGTTAATTTAGAGGAATGATTATGGCCAGCATTACCGCCTTAGAAGCGAAGACCAGGTTGGGCGAAATCCCGGAGCGGGTGGCGGCGGGCGAGGAAGTCATCATCACTCGGCATGCCAAGGCCGTTGCCCGATTGCGCTCCCTCCGTTCCCGAATCGCGCCGCGCGACCGCAAGCCGCTCACCACCGATGAAATCCGATAGGCCATCGCCGAGGGGCGTCGATGAGTTCGCCCTTCGTGCCGGATGCCTCCACCGCCATGGCGTGGGTCCATCCAGCCGAAGCCACATCGGACACGGAGGCTTTGCTCACACTGGTGGAAGAGGGTGCTGAAGTCGTTGTGCCTGCGCTCTGGTTTTAATGCGATTCAGGGGAGGTACTGATAGCTCACGAATGCGAGCTTGCGGCTGTCAGGAGCCCACGAAGGCACGTTGATGGTTCCCTGACCGCCAAAGAGTTTGGCCAGGATCTCAATCTTACGATCCGCCAGCGACATGAGCCGGAGCGTGACATCCTTGTTCTCGGGATGGCCTTTGACATCGGGTTCATATGATAGAAAGACGAGCCATTTGCCATCTGGCGAGGGGTGGGCGAACCAATTGTTCCAGTCGTCCCGCGTGACGGGTTCCTGTTCCGTGCCGTCCGTTTTCATGCGCCAAATCTGCATGCGGCCGGTGCGGTCCGAGTTAAAGTAAATATGCCGTCCGTCGTGGGAATAGTCCGGTCCGTCATCCAAACCTTTCGCGGTGGTTAAGCGCGTTTCGATTCCGCCGGCCACCGGGATGGTGTACACGTCGTAATCTCCCCCGCGTTCGGCGCAATAGGCGAGAGTCTTGCCATCGGGCGACCAGCCGTGCCAGTAGGCAGGCGCGGCGTCCACCACCAGCTTCGGCACGCCACCTCCGATTGGCAGCGTGTAAATCCGGGACTTGCGATCTGTCTGGGACTGATCGCTGATCACGAGCTGGGAGCCGTCGGGCGAAATCCCGTGATCGTTGTTGTTGCGCTTCGCAAAACCGGTGTCGATCAACACCGGCTCACCCCCGGCGTGAGGGATGCGATAGATCCCGCCCCTGCTGTTGAAGTAAAGATGCCCGCCGTCACGCGACCAATTCGGCGCTTCGATCAGATTGGTGGTCCACCACGTGACACGGCGATCCTTCGACGCAATCGCGACAGTCTCCAATGTGCTGAGAAGCCGGGGTTTTGCGGCCGGGATGGGGGCCGCTTCCGTCCTCAGTTCGACATTGGAGAACACGGCGGTTTCCAGAACGGCGTCGTTGTGCGCGCAGACGCCCAAACCGACGTAGAATGGCTCTTTCAGGTTCAGCCTGAAGGAACCACCGGAGGGCTGGGGCGCTTCGCCGGCTTTGGCCAACGACATGGACACGTACTGTCCCCTCTTCTCCAACCGAAGCCAGCGGGGGCCCTTCACATTCGACTGAATCTCCCGAGTGAGCGCGCCGTCGGTTTCGCGGTATTGAAGCGACGAGAGGCCGTCGCCATGCACGACGGCGTCCGCATAAGCGGAGCCGCCGTCGAGGCTTTGGCGAATCATCAGGCAGGCTTTGCGGTGCGGATCCACAGCCTTGCCCAATAGCTCTATATCGGCCGAAAGGGAGACGTCGCCAGAGACTTTTTTCCAGACAAAATGCAGCGCGTCGTTGGTAAACCACATGTTAGCGCCGCCGCCGGTGATGGTGTAACGACTTTGGGCAGCGTCGAAAGCGGCAGACCCAGCCTTGGCAGGACCGCCCACGTCCCCGTGGCCCTCAAAGATCCCGATGGATTCAGCCGCGCTGGCCTCCGCAGCCAGTCCCACGAGGACTGCCAGTGTCCGGCTCGCGATGGATGAGTTGATTCGCGCACCGCCTTTGACGAATTTGGAGAGGGTTAAAACGCTCGAAAGCATGTACGTGGAGACATGGGCATGGCCTGGGTGGATACAAACAAAACGCGGTCTTCTTGGCGTTTTTTCTTCCGGAGTTTCAAAATAGATCTTTTCTTCTTTTCTCCAGTTTAGTTTTTTCAGTCCCGGCAGCTTGGCATCGACCAACCCGCGCTTGCCGCGATGGAAAACGCTCCCGAGACCGAAGCCAATGCGACCCTCATTGCCAGCGCCGTGACATCTCATCCACTGCGGCGGATCGGGGAATACGAATTGATGGAGGAAATCGCCCGCGGCGGCATGGGCACCGTGTTCAGGGCGCGGCAGGTCACGTTGAACCGGATCGTCGCACTCAAACTCATCAGCGCGGGGATGATCGCTTCCCCCGAGATCGTCAAACGTTTCAAAGCCGAGGCGGAGGCTGCCGCCGCGCTGAACCATCCCACATCGTGCCCATTCACGAAATCGGTGAGGGCGACGGGCAGCCTTTTTCAGCATGACGCTGATCGATGGTTCGACGCTCAGTCGGGTGCTGGGACAGAAACCTTGGCCGACGCGGCTGGCGGCGCAACCGACACTCAAAGTGGCTGGGGCCGTCCACTACGCGCATCAACGCGGCGTACTGCATCGCGATCTCAAGCACGACCTTCACGCCTTCGCCCAATCCAGCTTCCCCGGAAAATGCTTGCCCCAAAGACGCACCGACCCCATCTCCCCTCCAGGATCGCCGCGCTGGCGAGCGGCGTGCAGTGCCGCCAGAATTTGTTCCTCCAAAAAGATCAACTCGCACTCGCCGAGTAATCGCATTCACCCGCGCCGCATGCAACCTCCGACTTGATCACGAACCAAAGTGCTCCGAGGTGGAGGCTCTTGCTTTGGATGAATG
>CAZIJO010000280.1:2910-6291 GCA_964539515.1 uncultured Bifidobacterium sp.
CGGTTCATGGAACCTTTTGTTCGGCAATCTAACCATCAGAGTCAGTCATCAGGCGACTGCTCAAACCACCAATCCGAACCGCCTATCCTTGAGAGCACAACTGGTCCTAAGGTGCTCGTCCATTCCTCGGGCTTTGCCCCAGGCGAATAGATGTAGGTGAGCACAAACTCTAACCCCCCACCGCGCCGCTGGAAGGAAGCGGTGCGCAGGGTTCCGTCTTCCGCGAACCTGGCCTCACGCAGCCGGTTGGTAGGAACTCCGCTGGCTCGGATCGCTTGCGAGAATTGCTCGAATAACTCTGTGGTCTCGTTGTCAAACAAATGGTCCCCATCCAGGCGAGCCCTCGCCGGATCCTTGGTGAAATTTCCTCGTTTCCAAAACATGGAGCCGCTTCCAAAATGCTCCTTAAGGTAAAATGTGACTCTGAGGTCCTTGACCAACGGAAGGACGTGGGTCTCCAGCGCCGCAACCTCCTCGGCCTGCCGCCTGACGGATGGTCGTGAAGTGAAGCTCTGATACCAGAATACTCCAGCGGCGGACACGACCGTGAGGACCGTTAACAGAATGCTCACAACGCCCGCGGGCAGCACCCGAACGTTCTTCTCTTTTGGATCCACAACCAATCCACTTTGAAGGCTCATCTCAAAAGACCTTTCTTGAGGGAATCGCGGTATCCGACCCAGGCGGCGGGATTACTTGGAAGCGACCTGCGATCATGCGGAAACCTGCGCTTTGGCGAGAATATGGCAGGGAACGCCGTGAAAGACAACGTCTCTCGTTGTTTCGTTAGCGCTTCTGGTCTTCGAGCAAACAAAAAACATCTGTGCGTATGTTCGATGGATCGACGTTCCAACTCTCTTCCCAATGCCCATAAATCTCCCAGCAAACATTCGAAAGCCGATGGCCGTGGGCGGCGCACCACTCGCGAATCTCGGAATGAGCGTTACCGAGACACCCATAAGGGCCTAAGTGGATGGTGGTCGCTACGCGACCCTGGAGTTTGGCCATTTCGGGACGGCAAAATGTTCGCGAAAGGTCGGCTGCGGCTTGAATTTGCACTAGGCAGCGGCTGCTTGAACCATGTTCTGGAAGGTTGGGGGAGCTTTGGCGGTAGCGAATGTCACCGGGTTCTCAGCTAATTGTCGGCGTAAAAGGGTCACGAGGTCTAAGCACGAGGGTCGTTTGGCCTTGCGTCGCCACTTTGGCAGCGGCTCATAGTCCTGGGTGCGCTTGGAGCCGTAAGAATCAAGCCCGGCCAGGAGCAGCCAGCTATACATCGCCACCATGAGTGCGGGCACTTTCCTGACCGACTTCTGGTTCCACACCTGCGCCTGGCCTACGCCCAGGATCTCCTTCTCATCCCGGTGATTGACTTCGATACCCCACCGATCGAAGTAGTCTTGCAACAACACTTCGGCCGCAGTGGTTAAGTCGCTAGTCAATAGATACGCCGGTTGGCGATAGTACTGGCGCCCGTTCTTGCTGGTGCGATAGCCCACCGGTTGGATCACCAGCAGACGGACCTGGCGCTTGCCGGCTCCTCCCTGCCAATAGACCTTGGTCACTTCCTTGAAGCGCACCTCGCGGTAGCAGCCCCCGTGGAAGATCCGGGCCTTCTGCCACTTTGCCAATGAGCTTCGTCGGCGCACCTGCTCGGGCGTGAACTTGGTCTTCCCATAGAAGCGCGGGCCTTGCCCCGGTGCTCGTTTGCACAGCACGATGTCTTTGCGAGCACGCGCCACCAACGACACGTTCTCCTTCGGCCAGTCCTGGGCGAACACCGTGCCGTTGCAGAAAGAGCCATCGGCCACCACGCTCAAGGACTTGTCGGTATGCCCGGTGGTGTTGAGTCGCTCGCGTATCTCTTTAACCATCGCCACAAACTGCTTGGACAGGTTGATCTTCTTCTTCAGAGCTCGATAGGCCTCTTGCTGCTCTGCCGAAGCCTTCACTCCGGGCTTCTTGACCACCGGAGCCATTTCCCAGCGCACCGGGATCGTGCGGGAGGAACTCTGCTGGTCTTTGGCATAGAGTGGCAACACCAGGCTGGCCTGCAGAAATCGGTGTCCCCAGCGCAGATTGGTCTGGAAGGCCGGCCCCATCGGATCCCGATGCCATTGGGTCTCTGGCACGTGCTTGCCATTACGCCAGACTCGGGTGTCATCGATACTCAGGACGATTCGCTTCAATTCATGGGACTGGATCGCGTGCTCAAGAATCGGGTGAAAGAGCCCCCGAGGTTCCCAGGGCGAGCGGGAGAAGATCCGGTAATCGGCCGACCAATCCTTCTGACTGTTGCCGTGGAAACCGATGGCCCGGGTGATCGTGCGTTTACCGACCCCGCACAAAATGCCAAACGCCAAGGCGATGGCTCTTTGGTGACTGCGTTCTTGAGGGAAGACAAATTCCCACTTCTGGGTGAGTTGGAGCAGAGCGTCCAGGAGTTTCATAAAGGGGCTAGGAGTTCTCGGAAGCGGGGGTGAAGTGCTTTGACCCACACGGTTTTAATCGCGACCTGGATCTGGTGATCACGATCCTGACGGGTCCGACCGGTGGTCTCTCCGAGGTAGATCCAACCAGCGGCCTTATAGGCGGTTGCAGCAAAACGCTCCGAATCGACAAAGCTCTCCACCAGCCACACCGGATGGCCGTAACGGCGTTGCCAGTCTTGGGACAGTCGCCGGGTCCCTTGAGCCAATAGATGGGAGGCCAGATGGGGCACGCGCACCCAAGGAAGGATGAGGAAACGCTGCTGGTTGGCGATGCGTCCGAGTTGATCGGCACGTTGAGTGGGGGACCAACCGATGAATTGATCGCGGGTAGCAAGCTTCCAGGCGGCGGCACCAAAGACCATCACAGCCAGCTCCCGTCCGCGGACATCCCGGGCGATATACTGCACGTTTTCGCCGACCGCACCGCGAAAGCCTCGATAATGATGCTGCTCCAGAAGGCGTGCAACCTGGCGGCGCTGAGCAAGCCTTTCCACCAACTCCAAGCGCACCGGCTGCAAGGATGCCAAGGCGGCATCTATATCGGTGGGTTGCAGATCCGGCAATTCGGGCTGGCAGTCGGCAGGACGCTGCCGAGACGTGCTCCACAATGGCGGGGGAAGATCGATGAGAGCGCGGGCCGCCAGTTTAGAAAGCAGAGTGCGCGCCGCCATGTCCTTCAGACGACCCGCTTCATTGCGCCACTGCCAACGCTCGGCCAACGCGACCGAAAGCCGGTAGCGTGGCCAATCCGGATGGTCCGCTCGCAACCGACGAATCTCCGTCAGGTCGGCCTCGTTAAGATGCCGCCCTTGAACTTTTATCGTGCCCACGCCGGAGATCTATGCCAGGAAAACTAATTTGAGTCCAGCTCCAAATGGCCAAACTCCAG
>CAZIJO010000281.1:0-6264 GCA_964539515.1 uncultured Bifidobacterium sp.
CGGAACCATCCGCCTCGTTACCTCGGCGGCTACGCGTGAATGGCTTCCTTGAATCTATGATCGCTTTCATCTCCTCCATGCATCGGAGCGCCGGTCTCCGCCCTGGCGTGAAACGGACATTGCCAGCCCCCGAGCTGGGCTTGGCGGGCGGCGCTTCGTCCTTTCAATTAGGGTGAAGGCGGTCGTGACCCAATATGATGGATTCAAATCAACCCCCCGGAAACCGGCGTTTGCCTGGGTTGCCACTAAAGATTTGTCGTCGCGGAAACTTGAACGTATGCTCTGCGAAATCGTCAAACGCGTATGAACTCAGTGAAAGTCATCGGAATTGCCGTTGCAGTGGTATTAGCCGTCGGGGCGATCGCCGTGGTGCGCGATGCCAAAGCGGCCGCTGCCAATGAGACCAAGAACAATCCCAAACCACCCATGAATGATTTCCAGAAACCGGATGCCGACGTGCTGAAGCAGAAACTGTCCCCCGAGCAGTTTGCGGTGACACAACAATGCGGCACCGAACCGCCGTTCCGCAACGCCTACTGGAACAACAAGAAGCCCGGCATTTATGTGGACGTGGTTTCCGGTGAACCCCTGTTCAGTTCGTTGGACAAGTTTGACTCCGGGACTGGGTGGCCGAGCTTCACGCGGCCGATCCAAGGCACGGAGATCGCCGAGAAGAAGGACACGACAATTGGCTACGAGCGGATCGAGGTGCGCTCGAAGGTGGCGGATTCGCATTTGGGCCACGTGTTCAATGATGGCCCCCGCGACAAGGGCGGGATGCGGTACTGCATCAATTCAGCGTCATTGAAGTTCATTCCCGTCGAGGAGATGGAGCAAGCGGGTTATGGCAAGCTGCTCGAACCGTTCGTGGCGGCGGGGTTGGTCAAAGCGCCGAAGACGGAAACTGCCATCCTGGCTGGCGGTTGTTTCTGGGGCATGGAGGAAATCATCCGCCAGCTTCCCGGCGTCACCAAGACGACCGTGGGCTATTGCGGGGGCAAAACTGCGAACCCGACGTACAAGGAGGTTTGCACCGGCGCGACCGGTCATGCCGAGGCGATTGAAGTGATTTTTGATCCCGGGCAACTGAGCTACGAAGGGTTGCTTGGATATTTTTTCCGGATGCACGATCCCACGACGTTGAACCGGCAGCATAACGACGTCGGCACGCAGTATCGCTCGGCGATATTCTACACCAGCGCCGAGCAGAAGAAGACCGCCGAGGCCGTGAAGGCGAAGTTGGAAGCCGCGAAAAAATTCAATGACCCAATCACGACCGAGATCACGGCGGCGTCAAAATTCTATTCCGCCGAGGATTATCATCAAAAGTACCTGGTGAAGAATCCCGGCGGCTACAACTGCCACGTGCTGCGGGACTGAAGGTCTCCGTTCCGCCGGAGTTCAACGCAAAGGCGCAAAGCGGCAGAGACGCAACCAAACCGCGGGTCCGCCCGCCCGCCCAAACGCAGCGGCCGCAAAGGTTCTCGCCAAGGTCGCAAAGGAAACCCACCTCCGCGTTCCTCTGCGCCAACTTTGGCGTCCCCTGCGTTAAAATAATCTCCGCCGAATGCGACGATCACGGGGGGATAGCACTGCAAAGCGGCGAAGCCGCGAAGCCAATCCGGCGCGACCCAAAACAGGAAGGGTGACTGCTTGTCCCTCAACAAGCAGTCGATTCAAGCCTGACCGCCACGGTGTTTAACGCCCTTGCGCCTTGGCACCTCTGCGACTTTGCGTTGAAAGTCTTGTCCCCGGTTTCATCTACTTGGTCTTCGCGACCTTCTCCCATTTCTGGCTGCGGGCGGATTTGAGCACCGCATCGCAGACGAACTGGGTTTCCAGTGCGTCCCGGAAGGTCGGACCGGCGGGCTGGCCGGTCTCGAGGCCTTTCAGGAAATCCGCGACCTGGTGGATGAAGCTGTGTTCGTAGCCGATCTGCAGGCCGGGCACCCACCAATGCTTCATGTACGGCTGGTCGCCGTCGCTCACGTGGATGTTCCGCCAGCCGCGCACGATGCTCTGGTCGCGATAATCGAAAAACTGCAGGCGATGCAGGTCATGCAAATCCCAGAAGATGCTGGCGTTCTCGCCGTTGATCTCAAAAGTGTAAAGCGCCTTGTGGCCGCGGGCGTAGCGGGTGGATTCGAATGTGGCCAGCGAACCGTTCTGGAAGCGGGCGAGAAACGCACAAGCGTCGTCAATCCCGACTTTCTCGACCTTGCCCGTGAGGTTGTGCTTGCGCTCCTTGATGAACGTCTCCGTCATGGCGTTGACTTTCTCGACGCCGCCGTTGAGCCAGATCGCCGTGTCAATGCAATGCGCCAGCAAGTCACCTGTCACCCCGCTGCCCGCCGCTTTGGCGTCCAAGCGCCACAAGCCCGCGCCGCCTTGTGGCAGTTCGGGGCTGATGGTCCAATCCTGCAAGAATTTGGCGCGATAATGAAAAATCCGCCCGAGCCGGCCCTCGTCGATCAACTGTTTGGCCAGCGTGACCGCCGGCACCCGGCGGTAGTTGTACCAGACCATGTTCGGCACTTTGGCCTTCTCGACGGCAGCCACCATCTTCCGGCCTTGCGGGCCGTCCATGGACAGCGGCTTTTCGCAGAGAATCATCTTGCCGGCCTTGGCGGCGGCAATCGCGATCTCGGCGTGACTATTGTTGGGGGTGCAGATGTCAATCGCGTCAATGTCGTCCCGCGCGATCAGCTTGCGCCAGTCCGTCTCGACGGATTTGTAACCCCAGTTCTCCGCGAACGCCTTGACCTTGGCGGCATCCCGGGCGCAGACGGCCTGGAGCACGCATTGATGTTCGAGCGGGAAGAAGTTGTTGACCTTACGATAGGCGTTGGAATGCGTGCGGCCCATGAAGCCGTACCCGATGAGTCCGATGCGAAGTGGTTTCATAAAATGAATCGTATTTGTTACGAGCAAGCCCGGAAGCCGCTTCGGAGTCAATCTGGAAATCGCGGTCGAGCGGGCAAAAGGACGCGGAGCGCGTCCCGAAGTCGGGCCACACGCTGACGAGGTCGCGTCAGCGTCTTGGATTGCGCCAGCCCTCTGGCGCTTTCGATTGGCAATCCCGCGTTACAAAAGCGCCAGTGGGCTGGCGCAGTCCAAGACCATGCGGAATTGCGAACGGTTCAAGGAAAGTCTGGAAGTCGGCAAGCCCCAAAAGCGGCACGCACGGCCTGAGCTCTGAAGTTTGTAACCCTTTTGGAGTTTGGTGTTTGGTGTTTGGAGTTTGGTGTTTACTACGGCTTGTCCGGCACTTCGATCACATCGCCATCGCGCAGCCAGAGGTCGGGGTTGTTGCCGCCGCTGCAATCCAGCAGCCACTCCTTCAACTGCCCGGTGGCGGTATTAACGCGGGTGACCTTGACGCGAGAGAGGTCCGAAGAGGCCCGGAGCAACCGAGATTGCGCCAGTACGGACTTCAGCATGAAGGAACCGCGCGTCAGTTCCTGCATGCGGTGGCCAAACCCGCCAAACGAATTCGTTGGTTTGAATTGGGGTGACAGACGAACCGTCGTCGGGGTGCCCTTGATGGAAATGGTGACGGTGCGCGCAACACAGTGCAGCAGGTTCGATAGTTGCGCGCCACCCAATCCCGCCCACGATTCATTCACCGGGTGGTCCGCTTCCGGAATCTCGATGATGTCTCCCGGTTTGAGTTTCACCTCGCGCCTGCAGTCGCCGGAATCCAACAACTCCGCCACATTTGCCGCGACCTCCGTCCGTTGCGGCCCGGTGGAGGAAGGTCGACGGATGACAACCTGAGCCAGATCGGGGAACTGACACGCCGCCATTTGCCAGAATTGGCTGGGCTCGGTGGACCGGTTCTCCTCCCAAACCGCATTTCGCTCCGTCGAAATGAGCCCGTAATGCAAGGCGATCAACTCCAGCAAACCGAACTCATTCCAGCCGTTCGTGCCCATCTGAAAAGCAATGGCTGAAAAATTCGCCGAAGGTCGTCGCACTTCGATGCGGTCCAAGTTGGGCAGATCATCCACCGCGCCATGCTGGCGGAGCAGGGCGGCAATTTCGGCCGAGAGGTTTGAATTAGCCGAGTTTGCCTTGGCCAAATCCAAAGGCGTTTGACCGTTCTTCATTCGTTGATTCGGATTCGCGCCTTTCGCCAGAAGCAACGAAACGAGGTCTTTATTCTGGTAAGCCACCGCCAAATGGATCGCCGTCAAACCTTGCCGTTCGGCAATGTTGAGGTCCGCTCCCGACAAAACGAGGGACTCGGCGATTTCCCTATATTGAGAATCGGTGACTCTCATCAGCGGGCTGTAGCCTTCCGCGTCCACTACATTGGGATTCGCACCGGCTTCGAGCAAGGCTTTCAACTGGTCAACGTCTTTGAGTGTGAGTGTGTAAAAGAGCAGAGATTTCGGTGGGAATGTCCATGGAGCTGTGGCATTGCCATCGGCTTTGCATTTGAGCAACAGCCTGACCATCGAAACATTATTGTCCGCCACGGCAATCTGAAGTGGAAGGTACGGGCCAAAGGTTCCGGAGATGTTAGGGTCGCCAGTGCTGCCCGGCGCGCGAACTTCGCGCGAGAATTTGCCCGCTAGATTCGGGTTCGCCCCGCCGCGAAGCAAAGTTTCAGCGACTTCCAAATGCCCGGCTTTCACTGCGGAGGCCAGCGGTAAATCCCTTTGCCCCAGATTCGGATCTGCCTTGGCCGCCAGCAAAGCCTGCACGGAATCAACGTGCCCTTTCTCCGCTGCATAGCTCAAAGCGGTGCGACCTTTGTTGTCCAGAAGGTCGGATTTTGCCTTCGCTGTGAGCAAAGCTTTCACCGAAAAAGAATGCCCAGCTTGGGCGGCTTCCATCAGGGGCGTTTGGCCCGCCGCATCGGTGGCATTCACATCCGCGCCGGACTTCAGTAGCGTTTCGACGACCCCCTCGCGGCCCAGCGAGACGGCAAGATGGAGCGGGGTTTGTCCGCCTGCGTCGCGGCGATTTGCGTCATCACCGTTCGCCAGCAAGAAGCCGACGAGCGCCGCATGACCGCTTCTTGCGGCGAGATGCAGTGGCGACACCTCGCCGTTCATTTTGCTGTTGCGAGCGTTGAGATCGGCTTTGTAGTTGAGCAGGACCTCGACGATAGAAAGAAAGCCATTTCGCGCCGCTTCGTGCAGGGCCGTGCCACCTGTGCCGTCCTTCGCGTTCACGACTGCGCCACGTCGCAAGAGGAGTTCCACCATCGCCTTGTGGCCGAGCTGAACTGCGTTGTGCAATGGCGTCCGTCCGCCTGAGAACTTGTTGACGTTCGCACCGTTGTCCAAAAGAAAGGTTGCCACGCGCAACCGCCCCGTCCCCGCAGCGGCAAAAAGCGGGCTGCCGCCTTCGCCGGGACCATTGATCAAATCCGGGCTGTTCTGGAGCATCGCCTGGATGCGGCGGATTTCTTTTTCCTCGTCGTCGTCGGTGACTGCTTCGGAGGCCGCATTGGAAGAATCAAACTGGGTGTCCGAGACTACAACTAGCTGCCGTTTCAGGGCCAGCAACTCCTGCTGCGTAGTGAGAATGTCCGCTTGAGACACACGACCGGAAGACATGATCAGCTTTTGGCTTTCGAGTTTCTTTTCGACGAGTTTGATTTCCTCCTCCAGCAGACGTTTCTGCTCCAGACGCGCAGCTTTGGAAAGCGGTTCACCGGCCCCGCCCGGGCGTCCCGGCTGGGCCTGGGATTTCAGCCAGTCGAGTTGGTTCCTGGCGGCAGTCAGTCGTCGCTCCAGTCCCGCGATGACTTCATCCACCCGTTCATCCACCTGTTGCTCAAGCTTGTTCAATTTGGCGCCTTGTTCCTTGGTTATCGGGTCGGCCTCACCCCGAATTTGGAGTACGGTGGCGTACGACGGTACCGCGTCGGACATCTCGGCCATCAGACTGTTGAGCAGGGGATCGGGCGAAACCTTCGGCAGAACCCGCCGCAACTCCTGATGATCCAGTTTCTTGAGTTGAGCGAGGAGCGACTCCATTTCGGCCACGGTGGACTGCTGCTCCAGATACTGGCGTTGGATGTTGTCCGGGCGATTAGACGTCTCGTCGGTTCTCTTGCCCAATGCGGACAGGTTTTGCCGGCTCAACGTGACGAGGGTGTCCTGATCTGCGAACTCGCGCACGATGCGTTCGTATTGGCCGGCGGCTTCGTTGGTCTTGCCCTGTTTGCGATAGATTTCGCCGAGCCGGAAGATGGCCGTGGCGGCGAGCTTGCGGTCCTTGTCGAATTGTGCGCTCACGGTCGAATAC
>CAZIJO010000282.1:0-6119 GCA_964539515.1 uncultured Bifidobacterium sp.
CACCTCCTCTTCCCCCACACCGCCTTCCACCCCTCACAAAACTGAGATGCGCGCCAGGTTGTCGCGCGCAGTTTGACGGAAACTGGTCATGAAGGATGCAGAGCTTGGTTTGGCTTGTTAATCCGCGTTTGCGTGGTGCGATGGGCTGAAGGCGCCGGTTTGCCGGAAGCAGGAAACCCGCAAGGGTGCTATTCTGCACCGATCCTTGGACTCCCTGCATCCAGAGTTGTAAGCGGGCAGGTGCCAAATGGCGCAGCCCGGACAGCAATGTCCGGGCTGGGCTCAAATGCCTGGGGGCGGGATGCTACTTCGCCGGGGTCGCGGGGGCTTCGGGGGCGGCCGGTGCGGTGGGGGTGGCGGGTGATGCGGCCAAAGGTTTCTCGGTCGGCGGCGGCGCAGATTTGCCCCCTGACTGCTTAGACTCGCCGGCGGGTTGCCAAGCGGAGTTTCCCAGTTCTTCGTCAGGCGCCAAAGAATACCCATGTCGGAGGCGAACGCGTAGATCCACCAGATGACGAAAACAAAAATCAGCACTTTCGGCCATGCGGCTGACTTTTCGGCGTAACGGTCGCTGATGTCCACAGTCGCGCCGGGTGGGAGTTTGGCGATGCCGGTGAGACTGGTGCCAAAGGGCACATTGACCCGGGCCCGGGCGTTCACCGCCCAGCCGTTGGCGTCGAGGATGGGGCCGAAATTGCGCTTGCGCAGTTTCATGAAAGCCAGAATGAGCGACGGCACGGAAATGAGCAGGATGAGGCCGATGATGATCAGGGGGAGTTGCCAGGGAGCAATACCCTTGAACAGCCCGAGAAAGCCCACGACCACCGCGCTCAAAGCGCTAAAGGCAACGCCCAAAGCCGCGACCGCGCCCACGTCCACTTTCTTCGGCTCCGCGGGTTTGGCCTTGTCCGCCTGCACGGTGGATTCGGCAACTTTGGCGAGCTTCGCATTCGCATCCGCGTCCGCTGCCGCCGCCCGCTTGGCAATCTGCTCTTCAATCATCCGGACGAGTTTCTTGTAGGGCGCCCAGAAGGCCTGCCGCAGGCTGATCGGGTTGGACATGATTTTGGTGATCGTGGCGTCGTAATCCCGGCCTTTGCGGTCGTAGAATATGCCATTGCGTCCAACCATGAGGTTGTCGTCATCGCCCTGGGAGAAGACCGCCACGATGCTCATCTTTTCCCCCGTGCCCTTGCGCACGCAGTCGCAGTAGGCGAGATAGGCGCCAGCCAGCCCCGCCATGGTGGCGTGCTTGCCGGCGTCCTCGACCGTCAGGCAAAGATTGCAGGAGCGCTGATCCAGATAAAGGGTGCCGCATTGGAAAATGGCCGGCGTGCCACCGTCATAGAGGTCTTTGAAATTGACGAAATTGATACAAAGGGTGTGCAGGTCGCGCAGGTAGCGGCAGAGCTTTTCGACATTCGCGATCGAAGTGGACTCGGGTTCGAGCGCCTTGTCCTTGGCGATCAACGCGGCAATGTTTTCCCGGGCTTTGCTGCCGAGGATTTCGCGCACCCGTTTCAGGCCGAGCTTCTCGACGGCGGCCCCGGCTTTGCCGGCGTTCCAACACTCGAAGGCGCCCAGTTTGGCCAGCAAGGCCGTCCAGTCGGATTCGGTCAATTCCGATCTGTCCCCCAGCAGGGGCTTTACGGCGTTGGCATGCAAGGCCGCCACGGCAGCGGCATGGGCCGGATTGATTCCGCCCTTCAAAGGCAACGCCCTGCCGGCCGCTACCTGGGCTAGCGGAAAGGCCGCAACCTCCGCGGCAGTGATGCTCATGTCTTTGGCGGCGATGGCGAGGTATTCCTCCTCCTTGCGGTTGAGCAAGGCGACGGTGCGCGGATCAAAGGCCGCCAGCCGGCAACGCCCAAAGAAATCATCCACCTTGGTCTTGATGGCCTTCACCGCCGCGGCGGCGGCCGCGGTGGCGTCCCCGGCGGGCAGGATGTTCGCCGCGTCAGCTTCTGCTTTCTGATGCCAGTCGCTGAAAGCGGCCGCCGCCGCGAAAAACGCATCGGCTTTGGCCTGGTCAATCCCCGGCTTGCCCGAACGATCCGCCACCGTGCCCAGACAAGCGGCAATATCATTGATGACGGATTTGGTGGCGTCGTCGCCGGCGGACTCGGCGATGATGATGCCGTCCCCGTTGAGCGTGGTGTTGACGAAGATTTTGTTCGCGTCCGAGGCGTCCGCGAGCGAGATGGCGGTGGCGTCCGGTTTGCCGAGGTTGACGAGGATTTGTTTGGCGGAAGCGAGCAGTTGTTTGCCTTCCGGGATGGTGTCGTTGATGGCGGAGAGCGTCAGGGAATCGACCCCCTTCACGAGGTCGTTCGGATTCTTGAGCATCGCACAGGCCCATTTTGTGGCGGCGATGATCTCCGGCGCCCGCATCCGGCCGTCCTTGTCCGTGTCAATCAGGGCGGCGGTTTTGGGATCGAATTCCAGGCCGGTCGTAGGACAAGCCAGGGCGACCCAGAGCTTCTGATCCAGCTGGTCGAGGTTCATCAGGTCGGCCCCGGTTTCAAGTTTGACCTGGTTAAAACCACCGGCGCTGAAAAACTTCCATGCGTGAGGAGAATTTGTGCTCATATTCGTTTGGGGGTTATGCGGTGATCGACTAACTACGGATCAGACTAGCCAATTGCGCCGCGCTGTAAATCGCTTTTTGCAGCCAATCAACGCAAAAAAAACAAGAAACATTGCCAAATCAAAACATTGGCACCCCAAAGAGTTGAGCGAGTGGAGCTCGAGTGTCACCGGGTGAATGGGCCGGCGACTGTTGCTGAACCAGCTCGCGGAGGACACGGCCCCACCGGCCCAATAATCGGCACGCCTGGCAAAGCGCGGTCCCGCTGCGGGAGACGCCAAGGATCCGAACGGGATTTCGGTTTTGATTTTTGCGCGGTTCGTGTGGTTCGTCATGGAAAAGCGGTAAAGGACTACCGCAGTCCAAGACGCAGGCGCATTTGCCGACGACTACCGAATGTTGCGAAGCGTCTTGGAGGGCGTCAGTCTTCTGGCGCTTTGGACGGTGTAGGGAGCGGATCGCTCTTCTGTAGCGGCCAACGTGAGTGGGCTCAAATTTTCCCCGGGAAAGATTGGAGCGGACTCACGTCCGCTGCTACCGTGATAGGCAGGCAGCGTCGCGCTTTGACGCCTTCACGCTTTTCACGACCTTAACGAGGCGTTTATATTCTCGGCATGAAAATGCCGGTTGATGATGCCTTGGCGGCTGAATATGCCAAACGACTCCGTTCCGGCGGCCCGGTCGGGGCGGTGTTTCCGCAACCGTTGTCGGAATGTGATTTCAATGAGGCGCAGAAGTTCCTGATCAAAGAAGCCCGGAAAGCCCGGAAGCAACTGCTGAGGAAATCAAAACCGCAACCGGCGACGCTTCCGCAGCCCAAGGCCGTCGCACCGAAACCAACTGCGCCGCCGCCGCCAAAAGCAAAACCCACCGCTCCGAGGCCCGCCACGATGGTTCGAACGTCCGCTTCCAAGTCACAATCTTTGAGCATGCTGGAGCAGATGCTCTTTCCTGCTGCGCCCAAGACCACGACTCCCAAGCCCGCTGCGCCTCCGACACCGAAACCAAAGGTCGTAGTTCCCAAACCAATCCCGCCGCCCCCAGCACCGGCCGCCAAGTCGCCATCTCCCACCAAGCTCGAGCGGATACTCTACCTGCAACAGGGCAAATGTTTCTTCTGCGGCGAAAAACTGGCGGCGGCGGATGCCAATATCGAGCACTTGCATCCCTTGTCCAAGGGCGGCACACGCACCGAGGACAACGAAGTCGTCTGCCACAAATCCCTGAACGACACCTTCGGCGACCTGCCGCTGAAACAGAAGTTTGAGTTCGTCTTGAAAACTGCCGGCTCATTCCGCTGTCCAGAGAGGTGAGTCCTTCAAGAACGGTTGGGCTTCAACAGTGTCCAGATCCAACCGATGAACGTTGCGACGAAAGCGGGATAAGCGAAGAACGGCAAGGGACGCGTCAGCGGCGAGATCGGAGCGCCCGCAAAGATTTGCAGCGCCACGGCCGCAAACAAAACAGCTGCGGCGAATCCAAGCAAACGCACCAAGATCGGGAACACCCGCGGCGCGCTGATGAGCGCGAGCGCCATCGCCCACAGTCCGGTTCCGGCTCCGAATGACGGGATGCTTGCGGTCAAATCCATCGCTGCGCCCAGCAGGATCGTACCTTGACCGACGGCAAAGACGAGAAAGCCGGCGGCAACGAGGTCTTGTCCTCGTCTGAAAAACAAAACGGCCAGCAACGCCGCGGCCATGACGAGCGCGATGCCGTCAATTCCCCAACAAAGCCCGCGCACGGATGCCGACGGCGCGATCGAGCCGGCCATTCCCAACGCACCGCCCACGGCCAGCCCGATGGATGCGAGCACTCTCAGAGGTTTGTCATGCATGCGAGACATCTATCCGATCGTTACGACCAAAACAAGGCGGCGGTTCACACCAACTCAAACGGAGTTGTGGCAGGGACGCAGAACAAACCGCGAAAGACGCCAAATACGCGAACCGCCGACCCTCTCGCCCCGCCCAAGCGGGGACTTGAGCGACTTGGGAAGACGCGAAAAGAATTCGGCGCAGCCGAAGGCCCGCAGGGCCGAGCGAGCGGGAGCGAGCGAGTCATTGAGTTGGAGAGAGGGGATTTGATTTGTGATCGACAGCTAAGCACCACCTCACCCCGACCCTCTCCCCCATTTCATGGCGGAGAGGGAGAAACTTTCGCGTGGTTCGTGTGGTTCGCGGTTCAATCGGTAGGGCGACGGTGCTCCGTCGCCCAAATTGAAAAGGCGTCGTAGGAGCAACGCCCTACCAACCGGAGCGCCGTAGGCGCGGCATAGTTGGCGAATCCAAAATTAAACATGGTTTCAAGCTCCGTCAGGAGCGACATGGTGGCCACCTGCCAATCCGCCACGGTCGTTTCTAGTTCTTCGATAGACCGCTTTGCGGAGGTTGCGGCGGAGCGGTTGGTTCACGAGCTTGGCCGCATAAGCAGGCAAAAGGCGAAGCTTCCCGAGCAAGACCGCATCTTGTGTCTAGGATTAGTCTCAGGGACGAATGCACAAGCAACAATTGAATTTGCCTGTAACACAGAGCAAAGCTGGCAAACATGCTTCGGTGAGAATCCTAAGAATTTTGTTCCAATCAAAATTTTTCCGCTCAACGTAAGTTTTGCCGACCCGAAACATCTGAGCGGCAATGCAACGATTCTCGCTCACAAACTAGCAGAGAAAATTAACCGCGAAGCTGGTGGGGAAAAAGCCGAAGCCTATGGCTTAAACGCTCCCCTGATGGTCAGGAAGTCTGCGCTTCCCGAAGTGGATGCTCAACTACCAACAAAGGCTGTCTTGAGTTTTACCGAACCCTGCCGGTTGATGTCCGGCGAAAACCGTGAGAAAGCGTCTGAAGCCACGCGACTGGATGTTGTGTTGACTGGTGTGGGTGAACGCCCGCCAAAACCTGGCGACGAGGAGAAGGGCAGCATCTTCTACAAGTTGGCCCTCGAGAGTAATCCGAGGATTGCACACGACTTGAAGGAGCAACAAGTTGTTGGCGACTTAGCCTTCATTCCCTTGCGAGCAAACGGGCAACAAGGTGAGTTAAAAGACGCGGATGGACAGGAAATAATGTTCTACGGCGCGATTGAGTTGCCAATTTTCGAAGCCATGGCCCGCAATGATGAAAAGGCTGTTATTTTGGTAGCCCGATCAACGAATGTTCAGGACAAAGTCCCGGTCATCTTCGCGTCAATCGGAGGCGGATCTTTTGCGGGCGGTAAGGGCTGTCGCTACATTTCACACTTGGTAACTGACGAGCGCACAGCTCGCGGCCTGTTGCAATCAATCGAACCCAAGTAAACCTGTCGCTCATTGTTTAAAGGCCAGTTCCTCCTCAAAATCCACAATCTCTCTCCAACGCGGAATGCAGGGTTCGGAGTGCGGAATGAGGGGCTGCATTCATGTCAATTCTTGGCAGTCGCAAGCTGTTCCTCAAAATCGACGATTTCTTTTATTTGAACTAAGAACCAGCGGTCAATCTTCGTGAGGTTGAAAATCTCCTCGATGGTGAAGCCGGCGCGCAGGGCGTGGCGGATG
>CAZIJO010000283.1:0-6078 GCA_964539515.1 uncultured Bifidobacterium sp.
ACTCGCGCTTGTCGTCGGCTTTGGCCGGATCGAAATAATCCCACTCGTTCGGCAGCTGGTTTTGTTCGAGGTAGGTCTCCATCTCCGCATCGCTCCAGTAGAATACGGGGCTGACTTTGATGGTGTTGAAATTCCGGTCCTCGACCACGATATCCAATCCTGCACGATTCGGGTTTTGCACCTTGCGGAGCGCCGTCAGCCAGATGGTGGGTGCGAGCTCCTTCATCCCCCGCATGAAAGGTTCGAGCTTCATCACCGCGCTAAAGTCTTTAAGGCGATGCTCGTTTTCCGGGGTGGGCTCCGGCGGGCCGCCGTGGATCGCATCATAGTGGGCGGCGGTCATCCGGGGGACGTAGGCCTTGATATTGAGCTGAAGTTGCCTTTTCAACCCCTCCGCGTGTGCATAAGTGGCGGGGCGATTGTACCCATGGTCTGCCCACAGCACCGGAATGTCCGGCTGCACCTGCGTAGCCAGATGCAGAATGACGGCTTCGTAGGGACGATAGTTCGTGGAAACAATCGCGCGGCCTTTGGCTTGCGCGATGGCCCAGCGCACAATTTCGAGCGCAGGTTTGTCCCTCAGTTCGGCGTTGGCTTTGGCGATTTGGTCGGGGGTCATCGAAAAAGATTTTCAGGGTAGATTATCCAAATCCGCCAGGTCTTTGTTCCTCCCACTGGCACGTTTGTTGGTTTTCAAATCCGACAGGCAGATCATTTTAACTGGCAATTCTTCCAGTGTCGTTTCCACCCGACGCCGGTACGCCTCCGCAAAATTCAGTCCGCTGGCATTTTGGAAGATTTCAATCTTGTTCGGCACCCCGCCGAGAAAGAGCGACTCGTGCTTTTTCAAAAAGCTCATATCCAATCCAGCGAGATCTTCACCGAAAAAGAAACGGATGGCCGTCAGCAACCGGTCAAAGTTCTCGTCCGAAACGGCGATCCAGAAATCAATGATTTCGGTAAACCGATGATAGCCATAATGATTCACGGCAAATCCGCCCACCAGCAGGTATTCAACCTCGGCGCGATTCAGGCACCCCAAAAACTCGCGAAACTCGGGCGTTAATTTTCTCTTCGCCATAAACTCTAATTCGCAATTCTTCCAACGCTTCCATCCGCTCTTCCGGCGTCTTGGACCACCAGTAACGACGCAGCTCCTCGTCGGCTTCCGAAAACGACTTGTATGCCCCAAACTTTCGATACTCGCTGTGCTTTACGTTGGAATTCACGGGGCGATAGTTAGTTCAGTGTTGCCATTAGCACCCGGTCGCACCAATCACCGAAGCGCTCGCCGGACTGGCGCTCCTTCGCGAAACGCGCGAGCACCGGACGAAGTTCAGTTTCCATGTCGGGGTCCTTCACCCCATCCTTCCAAAGACGATTCAGGCGCGTGCCGGAGGTGTTGCCCCCGAGCCAGACCTGGTAGCGCCCCGGCGCTTTGCCGACGAAGGCGAGCTCCGCCATGTACGGCCGCGCGCAACCGTTGGGACACCCGGTCGAGCGGATGATGATCTCCTCGTTGCCGAGACCGAGGTCGGCGCAAATCTTTTCAATGCGATCAATCAAACCTGGCAGATAGCGCTCGGATTCGGCAAGGCCCAGGCCACACGTCGGCAACGACGGACAGGCCATCGAGGCGGCGTGCAGGAGGGTCGCTTGCTGCTCGGTTTTCACGGCGGCGGCATGCAGCAGGCCGGTGATCGCCGCCTTATCCGTATCGCTGGCGTTGGCCAGGATGACGTTTTGGTTCGCTGACAGACGGAATTCGATCTGCGGGAACTTCTCCGCCACTTGACGCAAGGCTGTTTTCTGCGCTTCTTTCACGCGGCCCATGCTCACAAACAAGCCCAGAAACCACGCGCCATCAACGGCCCGGTGCCAGCCAAGCAAATCGGCGGTAGTCGTAAATTTGTAAGGCCGGGCGGCGGCGAGCGTGATGCCCGCGCGCAGGTTGACTTCCTTCCGCATGAATTCCACGCCACGTTCGGCAACGACGTATTTCAAACGGGCGTGCTTGCGGTCAGTGCGGTCGCCAAAATCGCGGTGAATCGTCAGCACCGCTTTCGCCACCTCCACCACCTTGTCCGGCGGAAAGAAACCGATGACGTCTGCCAGCCGGGGATACGTCTGTTCGTTACCATGACTGCGGCCCATGCCGCCCCCAACACAGAGATTGTAGCCAACCAGTTGGTCGTTTTCCACGACCGCAATGAAGCCGAGACAGTTCGTGAAAACGTCCATGTCATTCACGGGCGGGATCACGAATCCGATCTTGAACTTGCGTGGCAGATAGGTTTGACCGTAAAGCGGGTCAACGAAGTTTTTGTTCTCGGCCGCTTGGTTGTCCAGTTGCACGCCATCTATCCAAATGGAGTGATACGCCCTGGTCTGCGGCGCGAGCGCCAGCGCCACTTTCTGCGCGTCGGCGTAAACTTGTTCGCGTGCCTTGGTGTAGGCGGGGGTCGGCGCCGCCATGACATTTCGGTTCACGTCACCACACGCCGCCAGCGTCGAGAGCAATGATTCATTGATCCGCGCAATAAGCGGGCGGAGATTGCCCTTCACCACCCCGTGAAACTGGATGCTCTGCCGCGTGGTGATGCGGAGCGTGTTATTGCCGTATTGCGTGGCCAGATCGTCGAACACGCACCATTGCTTTGCAGTCATTACCCCGCCAGGAATGCGCCCCCGGACCATCATGATGTATTTCTTGCCGGCCTTGCGCAGGTCCCGGTCGTCCTGCTGATACGAGCCGTGGAACTTTAGGAATTGATTGTCGTCCTCCGAGAAATGGTCCACCGCCGCGTCCGCAAGCGTCGCGGCAATGGTGCCGGCCAGCGTCGGAATGGCCGCCTTGATCTCTTCATTGTGCGTCGGTTTCTTTGCCGCATCAGTCGTCGTCATAACATCAAAACACCATCATAATTGAGAATCCCCTCACGTCGAGCAGTCATTTTCAAATCCCCATCGACTTAGTCGTGTTTCAATTCTATTGCCTTGGCTTTTTGGCCATTAGCGTCTGCCGTATCGACTTCAGCGCGCGATAAAGACTGCGGATGATCACTTAAAGAAGCACCACCAGACGATGATCAACATTGTCGCCATAAACGGCAGGGTGAATCGGAACACGTACCCGAGAAAGGTCGGCGTGCGGATTTTTTGCTGATCGGCGATGGCCTTGACCATGAAATTCGGACCGTTGCCGATGTAAGTATTCGCGCCGAAAAACACCGCGCCCACACTGATGGCAACCACGTTGGCGGATTGCGTGGTCAGCAGATGCTGCACATCTGCGTCCTTCGCCGCACCCAGCAAGGCGCTGAGAAAACTCAAATACGTCGGTGCGTTGTCCAGCACGCTCGAAAGCACGCCACTGCCCCAGAAAAAAAACGTGGGTGTCGGATCGCCCAATCTTGCGGCGTTTTGCTGCAACCAATCCAGCGCCGGCATCATCGTGGCAAAGATGCCGAGGAACAGGATCGCCACCTCCCGGATTGGGTGAAGATTAAAATGGTTTGCCGCGTGCACCGGCTTCGGGGTGGTGAAGTAAGACCCTAACGCAGCCGCCCCCATCAACGCCTCGCGCAAAAACAATGGCCGCTCGATAAACACCGCTCCCAGAATCAGCGCGAGGAACAAGCCGTTTCCCAGCCCGGCAAAATGCCACTGCTCGGCGGCGGTCTCCTTATCCCGAATTCCCTGCGGCGCCCGGCGGAAATTGAAACTGTCGACGATGAAAAACATGGTGAGCAGAATCCCCAGACCCATCGCCCAGATCGGCCAGCAATGTTGCGCCACCCACCAGAAAGGGATCCCCTTCAAATAGCCGAGGAAGAGCGGCGGATCGCCAATCGGCGTGAGGCAACCGCCGACGTTGGAAACAATGAAGATGAAGAAAACGATGTGATGCGCCGTGACCCGGTATTTGTTCATCCGGATCCAGGGGCGGATGAGCAACATCGAAGCCCCGGTTGTCCCCAGCAGATTCGCCAACCCCGCGCCAACGAGCAAAAACAGCACGTTCATCAGCGGCGTGGCTTCGCCCTTGACCGAGATATGGATGCCGCCCGACACCACGAACAGCGCGCCGATGAGCGCAATGAAGCTCACATATTCATGCGCCACCTCCAGCACCCGGGAATAAGCCTGCAAACCGAGCAGGTAATAGCCCAGGGTCACCATCCCGAGGGCGATGGCGACCTTTGGATAATGCCGGGCCCACCAATCCGCAAACCAGAGCGGCCCAAGGGCGATACTCCCGAGCAGGCAGCCAAACGGCAGCATCATCCAAGGATTAGGCGCAATCAATTCCTGCGACATGGCGGAGAGCATCTGGGGCAAAGCAAACCATGGTCAATCAAATCCCCGCGAGGCGAAACGGGCCTGCCTTGATCGCCGCGGGATAAGGGGAGCGCCGGCTGGCACGACGCTCCCACCCCCGTCCGCCCACCTCGTGGCGTAAAGTAAAATCCACCGGGCACGATTCATTCGGCCAATGCCAGCAGCTCATTGCTGCGCTCGCGAATGAGCGCCTGGCGACCGGCTTTGAGCCGGGCCGCCCGCACCTTTTCCTCGAAAAGCACGGGCAAAAGCAGCAGCGGATAAGGTGTGAGCCACACCAATGCCGCGGCCTCATTAGCGGCCCGCCGCAAGCCGATGTTCTGGTCCAGGGTCGTGGTCCGGGCCAGTTCGCGGTTGAGGAGGTCCTGCTTGAGCGCCTCCAACTCGTCCGCCATTACCCGGCGAAACGGCTCCGCCGCGACCACGCGCGGTTCAAAGCTCGTGGCGGCCGCGAACTGTGTCGGCACCCGGTTGTCTTTCGTCTTCATGTTGTTCCTTTCGCTCACATTGGCTGTCGTTCGCCGGTCTAAACAAAAAACCCGCGATTGACTGGCAATCGCGGGTTTCTTGAAAAAGTTGGGTTCGTGAATCAGGAACTCAAGCCCGCGAGGCCAGAAGAGAAGGAGTGACGAGTCCACTGGGACGTCGCTCCGCCGACACACATCGGCTTCTGTACTTTGTTAATCGCGGTATTCATTCCGTTCTCGCACATGAAACACAACCCGTGGCCGCATGTCAAAAAGAATTTCCGACATCTCAATTGGACAGGCATCGCAGCGCTTGGCCCCCCGGCAAAAGCCTGACAAGTCGCCGGATCGCCGGTTAAATCAAGGGCGCGAATGAAGCCGCTGTTCGAAATCATTCATGAAGACGACGAGTTGCTGGTGATCAACAAGCCGGCGGACTTGGTATGTCATCCGACCAAAGGCGACGAGTATTCGAGCCTCATCAGCCGGGTGCGCCTGCATCTCGGCGGCACCGCCCAACCGCATCTGGTCAACCGCCTGGATCGTGAAACCAGCGGCGTGACGGTCGTGGCGAAGAATGCCACGGTCGCTGGCGAATTGGGACGGCTGTGGGAGACGCGGGTGGTCGGGAAGGAGTATCTGGCCATTGTTCATGGTCACGTCCGCGACGATCACGGGATGATTGATGCCCCGCTTGGCAAGGATGAACACAGCCGGGTGGCGATCAAAGATTGCGTCCGCGCCGACGGGACGCCCGCCCAAACCGAGTTCCACGTTGAATGCCGGCTCGGGACGCCGGATCTGCCTCCCGGGTATTCCCTGCTCCGCCTCCGGCCCCGCACCGGCCGCAAGCACCAGATCCGCATTCATCTTGCGCACATTGGCCATTCAATCGTCGGCGACAAGATTTATGGCGGCGACGAGGACTTGTATCTCGCGCTGGTCGAAGGCCGGCTGACGGAGGCGCAGCGGGCGCGGTTGCTCCTGCCGAATCAGGCGCTGCACGCGAGCGCGGTGCGGTTCAACTGGCGCGGAGCCGAAGTGGAATTCCGTTGTGAACCGGAAAAATGGTTCATCGACTTTCTGGCCCACCGCCCGCACGGGACGCCGACACCGTTGGCCTCGCGGTGGGTGCGTTGACAGTCCACGGATGGACGATATACTGGGCGGCCTTTTATGAACAAACATCCGCATGTGGCTGTGGTCGGTGCGACGGGGGCGGTCGGCATCGAAATGATCAAGACCCTGGAGAAACGCAATTTCCCGGTAG
>CAZIJO010000284.1:0-6059 GCA_964539515.1 uncultured Bifidobacterium sp.
GCCGGTCGAGGAACCGTTACGCCTCAAATCTTAAGGACAGTGTCAAGATGCACCCTAGCGATCGGGAATTATCGGGTCAGGGCGCGAGGGGCACGCGGAATCCCCCGCTGCGAACGATTCGTCCCAATCCCCCATGGTAGAATTGCTCCCGGTAGGCCTCGGTTTCCAGCAAGTGCTGCCGGAGCTCCCCCTTGTCGTGCCGGATGATGAATTTCAGCTCCGCCAGGTCGTTCGACCAGCGAAAGCCGTTGAAGAACTCCGCGCCGGCGAACTGGGTCTTGTAAAGCGCCGGCGGCGAATAGCACGTGCCGAGGTAAAGCTGCCGGCACTCGCGCCCGGCAAACAACGCCGCCGCCGAGGTCATCATGAACATTCCCAGGTTGCGGGTGTAGTAATTCAGATCGTAGAAGGCATAGTAGTAGTAGGCCAGTTCCTTGCCTTCAACGTAAAGGGTTGCCACGCCGATTTCCGCGCCGGTGGTTTCATCCGTGAAGACGAGCAGATGGGAAATGATGGGGGAATCGAACAGCGAATCGAGCCGCTCGAAAGTCATCGTGTCTTTGCCGAATTTGATGTCGGCGTAGTTCTTGAAGAACTGCCGACGATCCGGGGTATACTCGAATTTGGCACGCGGGACCAGGTCCACCCGGATGCCTTCGCCTTTGCGCAGAATGCGGCGGTTCTCCGACGAAGGTTTGAATTTCGCCAGGTTCACCCGCACCTGCCGGCAGAGGTAAAAACGGTCGAGATTGCGCGAGGACGGCAGGAAACCCGCGTTGAAGATGGCCGCCGGGGTTTCGTCCGCCTCCGGCACGGCCCAGATCGCGTACGGAAACTGGTAGTGGTCGTAGTCGGACTTTTGTTCGGAAAAGAGAAGTTTCATGGGAATACCAACCGCGCCCCGGAGCGACGGGCATTGCTCAAAATCATGCCGATGCGGTTGCCACGGGGGTGCGTTGCCCGGGGACCGGACGGTGGGTGTTCGTCCCGTTCACGGACTTGCGCCGCAAGCGCAGCCGCCAGCCCGTCAGCACGTCGTAGCTCACGGAGTTTTTCAGCCGGGCCATGTCGTGAACGCTGATTTCCTCGTTCCCCTGCCGGCCCATGATGACGGCTTCGTCCCACATCTGGGCTTCGGGGATGTCGGTGATGTCCACCATCAACGCGTCCATGGCGATGCCGCCGATCAGCGGGGCGCGCCGGCCATGCAACAACACTTCCCCCTGGTTGCGCACGCGGGGGAAGCCGTCGCCGTAGCCGATGGGTAACACGGCGATGCGACGTTCGCTGGGCGCAGTGTAACGCATGCCGTAGCCTACGACTTCTCCGGGCTTCAACTTCTGGATCGCAGCGATTCGGGCCTTCACCGACATCACGGGTTCGATGCCGGGAATGCGCCGGCAGACACTTGATGGGAAGATGCCGAACATCAGTATCCCGACGCGCACCATGTCGAGATGCGCCTGCGGCAGATCGAGAAAGCCGCCACTGTTACAGGCGTGGCGCAACGGTACGGAAATCCCCCGGGCGGCGAGGCCGGCCATGACTTCGCGGAAGCGGGCAAACTGCAGGTTGGCAAAAGTCTTGTCCGTTTCATCCGATTGCGCGAAGTGCGTCATCACGCCTTCAAGCCGGATCGCCTTCTCGGCGGCAATCAACTCCAGCAAGGGGAGGGCTTCGTCCCAGCGCACGCCATAGCGGCTCATGCCGGAGTGGATCTTCACATGTACCGGCACCTGTTTGCCAAAGGCCGTGGCGATTTTTGCGAGCGTTCGTACGATCTGCGGTTCATTGACACAGACGGTGAGGTCATGCGCCACGCACCACGAAAGTTCGGCTTCCTGCCGTTCGCCCAGCAGCAGCAGCGGTGCGGTCATGCCTTCATCGCGCAGGGCCATCGCCTCTTCCAGCGTACTCAAGCCGCAGCCCCACGCCCCTTCGTCCAGGGCGATTCGCGCCACATCCAGCGCACCATGCCCGTACGCCTCATCTTTGACGACGGCGAGCAACTTGACCGCCCCGGGCAGGTCCCGGCGGATTAGTTGCAGGTTGCGGCGCAGCTTGCCGAGGTCGATCTCGGTCCACGCTGGACGTAACGGGAAATTTTCCGAATGCAAATTCATCTAACCGCAAAAAGTCTTACCGCGAAACCGGTGAATTGACACAAAAAAATCATGGCTTTCCTGGCGGCCACAAACTCGCGCCCACGTCGGTGCGGAAGTAGCTGCCCACGACGCGAATTTTCCGGATGTTGGTGTAGGCTCGGGCGATCGCCAATTTGAGCGTTGGCGCGAGCGCGATGACGTCCGCGATCCGGTGGCCGGTTGTCAGCAACTGCCCGTCGCCCCCGCGCGCCACCTCGTTCCACCAAACGTCGCAATCGAACTGGCCGGTCACTTCCAGCGGCAGTTGCGGTCCCCGCACCTGGGTGAACGGATAGCCGTAACCCGCCAGGGTGAGCGAGCACCCGAACTTCGCCGCGGTTTTGAATTGCGGCGCGAGCGGCTGGTTGCGCGCCGTGCGGAGCAAGGTATCCGCCGGGTTCTTCAACATCCGCAAGATCATCGGGCCCGCGGTGACGCCGATGCGGATATTGTATTCGATCACGTGCCAACGGCCGTTGCGTTTGATGGCGGTGACCTGCAATGGACCGTTGAATTTGGCGGCGCGCAGCCACGGGCGCAGCGGATGGATCAATTGCCGGGCCAGGCCGTACTTGTCGCCTGGGTCGCGCTCCACCAATCCCCCGAGCGGCGCGCCGGCCACGATGCCGAGATTGCCGTTGAACGCGTATTTGTACTCCTGGTTGGTGACGAGGGAGTAAATCTCCCCGCCGCTGACGAGGACGATGTGCCCGGCCTCGGCGCGCCCCAAGTATTCCTGAAGGAAGACCCCCTCGGCATAATTCACCTGTCGCAACCAGGCGCGGGTGTCCGCCACCGTCTCACACAGAATGGTGTGGATCGGACTCGTCGGCGAGCAGAGCGGATTTTTGATGACAAAAGGCCGCGGCTGGCGTTCCAGGATTTCTTCCGCCTCGATCCGGTTGCGGGCCACAAACGAACGGGGAAAGGGAATCTTGCAATCGCCGCAGAGTTTGCGCGCAAAATCCCGTTCCCGCTCAATCCGCATCGCCTCGCCTGTGGGACAAAAGATGCCCACGCCGGATTTCAGCAGATCGCCGGCCCACGACGCCTGCGCCCAGTCGATGGACTGCGGCACGACGAGTTGGACGCGCCGTTCCGTGATGACGGAGCAGGGATTGGGAAACGCCTCGCGCGAGTACGTCGGTCCCACCAGCGAGGGCGCAAAATGACCGTAGTTTCGCGTGAGATAAGTGGAAACCTCCGCACCCGTATCAGCCAGCGCCGCTCCGATACTGTGGGCGAATGATCCGACCCCCAGGATCATAATGGACTGGGGGTTGGCCGCGGGCTTGCGCTTCTGCGTCATCGCCACGGAATTATGGGTTGGGGCAGAGCGATTTCAAGCTAACTCCCGGGCTGGGGCCCGGGCAGATTCTCCATTGCCAAATGCGCTCGCCAAACCGATGCTTCCGGGGCAGACTGCTTTCACCAGCCATGAGCGAAATCCAGATCATTCAGGCCACGCTCGAACGTGCGGCCCGCCGCCGGCGGCGGGCGAACGCGTTGCGGGGTTTGTGGTGGGGACTGCTGATCGGTGCGTTGCTTTATCTCGGCACCCTCTCCGTTTACAAACTCGTCCCCATCCCGGTGGCGGCACTTTATTGGTTCGGCTTGGCTGCCCTCGCGTGTGGGTTGGGAGGCATCCTCGCCGGTGGCTGGCGCAAGCCCGGGCTCGTGGAAACCGCCCGGTGGGTGGACGTAAAGCAGGGCCTCAAGGAGCGCATGAGCACCGCGCTCGAAGTCGCCGGGACCGAATCCCCCGGCACCTGGCGCGACCTCGTGATGCACGACGCGGTCAGTCATGCGCATGAAATTGATCCGCGCAAGCTCGTGCCGATGCATTTGACCCCGGCCGCCCGTTGGGCGTTGCTCGTGCTGGCGCTCGCCGCCGGACTGGGGTTCGTGCCCGAGTATCGCAGCAAGGCCTACGCGCAAAAGCAGGCTGACGAGAAGGTCATCAAGGAGGCCGGCAAACAGGTGGCGGACCTGACGCGGCGCGAACTTCAGCAACGGCCGCCGGCCCTCGAAACCACCAAGAAGTCGCTTGAAGCGGTCTCTGAGTTGGGAGAGAAACTCGAGAAGCTGTCGCTTACCCGTAGCGATGCCCTCAAAGATCTCGCCAGCGCCAGCGACAAGCTCAAGAACGAATTGAAGGACCTTGCCAAAGACCCGGCGCTCAAGAAGCTGGAAGAAGCCGCCCGGGCGCCCGGCGGCGCCCAAACGGCCGCCGGCTTGCAAAAGCAAATGGAGGCGTTGCAAAAGCAGTTGGGTTCACAAGCGGGCAATCCCGAGGCGCTCGACAAGCTGCAAAAGGATTTGGAGAAATTGCAGGCCGCGGCCAGGGCCATGTCCGACCAAACGGGCGAAGCCGCGCAGGCCGAACAACAGAAGCTTTCCGCCGCGCTGGCCGCCCTCTCCCAAGAAGCCGCGCAGGCCGGCGTCCAGCTTCCCGATCTCAAGGATGCCATCGAAGCCCTCGCCGCCAACCAGACCGACCGCTTCATGAAGGAACTCGACGCGGCCCTCACCGATCTGGAAAAGCTGCGCGACATGAAACAGAAACTGGATGCCATGCAGGCGCAGGCGGAGAAGCTTGGGAAAGACCTTGCCGAGCAACTCAAAAACGGCCAGGCCGAAGCCGCCGCCGCCACGCTCAGAAAATTATCCGAGCAGTTGAAGGCCGCCGGCCTCACGCCGGAGCAGTTGAAAAAAATAATTGAAGAGGTTTCCAAGGCCCTGCCCGAAGCCAGCGAGTACGGCAAGGTCGCCGAGTTGCTCAAGCAAGGAGCCAAACAGATGCAGCAGGGCGACAAACCCAACGCCGCGCAGTCCCTGGCGGATGCTGCCAAAGAACTGGAAGACCTGCTCCAGCAAATGAACGATGCCCAATCGCTCATGGCCACGTTGGAGAATTTGGACAAGGCCTCCATGTGCATCGGCCAGTGCAAAGGCTGGGGGCAATGTGCGGGGATGAAGCCGGGTTACAATCCGTTCGGCAGGAAGGGTGGGCCCGGCGTCGGCACCTGGGGCGAAGAAGGCGGCGAATGGGCGGATAACTACGACGACGGCACCGGCAACATCGATCGATCCGCGCTCAATGATCGCGATCAAGCTGGCCGCGGCCAAACCGACCGCGAACAAACCGACAATTCCGACCGGCTTCAGCCCACCAAGGTGAAGGGTCAGTTCACCCCTGGCGGCCAGATGCCCAGCATTACGCTGAAAGGCGTGAGCATCAAGGGCACGAGCAAAGTGGCCTACGAGGAGGCCGCCACCGCGGCCCAGACCGATGCCCAAAGCGCTCTCAGCCAGGAAAAAGTCCCCCGCGCCTACCAAGGAGCCGTCAAGGACTATTTCGACGATTTGAAAAAGTAACCGCGAAATACACGAATCACACTAAAAGGGATCTCAGTTTCTCCCTCTCAATTTGCTTTCGTGTATTTGGTGTATTTCGCGGTATAGAAATCAATGTTTATGAGTACCGAACAACAAATCCAATCCTTCCGCGACACGTACGCCGCGCTCCAAACCGAAATCGGCAAAGTCATTGTCGGCCACACGGCCATCGTCGAAAGCACCCTCATCGCCCTGTTTGGCGGTGGACACGTGTTGCTCGAAGGCGTGCCCGGCCTCGGCAAGACGCTCCTCATCCGCACGCTCGGCGAAGTGCTCGACATGCCATTCAGCCGCATCCAATTCACGCCCGACCTCATGCCCGCCGACATCCTCGGCACGAACCTCGTCATGGAAAGCGACGGTGGTAAACGCGCGTTCGTGTTCCAACGCGGCCCCATCTTCGCGCACCTGATTCTTGCCGACGAAATCAATCGCGCCACGCCCAAGACCCAGTCCGCCATGCTCGAAGCCATGCAGGAAAAACAGGTCACCGCCGGCGGCGAACTCCGCAAGCTC
>CAZIJO010000285.1:0-5967 GCA_964539515.1 uncultured Bifidobacterium sp.
CTTCACCTGGATCTGCTTTGCCACAGCGGCCGGGATGCGCAAAGCCAGGCTGTTGCCCCATTTCTGAATCGTCGCAGTCATGTGTCTACATTGATGCTACGAACCGGGCCCGTCAACCGATCGATTCGCCGGGTGGCACTCCGGTGACTGTGGTTACTCCAGAGCCCGGCACTTGAACGACGAATCCCCTCGGGGTTCTGGTGCCCGCTGCGTCCGCGCTCGAAGTTGTTCCGATCAACTCTCCGAGTATTTCCGTCGCAACTCTTCGAGTTGCGCCATGATTTCGGGCGCTTCCTTGAGCTCGGCGAGCGGGCGAAGGTACTTGTGGATATACGGCCAGTCGAGTTTCGCAACTCCCTGGCGAACGATGGTCATGCGGACGTCGTTCCAATCCCGCGAGCGTCCTGCGAAAGCCTTCATGACGATGAGATCCTCCGGCGAGCAGACGCGCAGATGGACGCCCTGCCCGTAGTCGAGGTAGCGGGACCGTTTCACAGCTTGGACTTCGAAGTCGAGCGCGCCCAAGGCGATATCGATGCCCGCTCCGTCCGGCGCCTGGAGCAGCAGAACACGGTTGGTGAGCGCAAACTGGCGGGCATTCGCCAACCGCGGCCGGTACCGGCCGAGCAAGGCATCGATGAACGACTCTTCGTTTCCGAATCCTGTGATGAGGGTGAGGTCTGCGTCCTTCGTCAGCCGGGCTTCGGCCAGGGCTTGAACCGCGATACCGCCGATGAAGCAGAAGTCCCACCGGTTCTCTTCGCAAAATGCCTGCAAGGCCGCCGCGACGTCGATGAGGTCCTTCATCGGGGACGCAACTTTTTGAATAGAGCCTGTTGTTCCACCAAACCGGAGGTCGGTTGCGGGGGAGATTCGGCGATAGCCATGCGATACAAACGCTGGAAGGCGGCGATGTTGGAGGGAGTGTCGCTCCGACGCACGTCCTCCTCCCGCTGCGCTTCGAGCAGGGGGCCGGTGACCTTCCAATTCTCGACCCAGCGCCTCATGCGGGCGAGTTCCTCCGGCGGAATGCCCGCAACCGCGGAATCGTCGGGCGGAATCGACATGATTCCTATTACTACGAGCGCCGCTCCGGAGCAAGCCGGCGCAGGGTGGTGCGCGGGATCGGGGGAGATTGGCCAGCGTGAGGGACGGATGCGCGCTCCGCGGGGGACAGAAGGGTGGCGGCGAAGCCGGCCAGAGCGCGCCTCGGCTGGGTCTACAAACGGCTTGCGAATTTGTGATTGCCGCGGGATTCCCCGCTCTGAAAGGTGGGCGGCATGCGGCGTGTGGCGATCTGGTGGGACGAGGTTTCCCTGGGCGAATACGACGTCACAAGCGAGGGCGTTTCTCTGGGGCGCGATCCGTCCTGTCAGGTTGCGGTGGCGCACGAATCGGTTTCAGCGCATCACTGCGATCTCGTGTTGTCCGCCGCCGGTCAGGTTGTGGTTCGGGACCTGGATTCGAGCAACGGCGTTCGAATCAACGGTGAACCGGTCCGGGAGGCGGTTCTGAGGGACGGCGATGTCCTGAACCTCGGGGAGGTGGCCTTGCTCGTGCGCACGGACAGCGAGGACTTCGTCATGCCCGTTCCGACGGGGGCGGTGGGTCAGGATGCGCCGCCCGCGGCTCCGGGTCCGTTCACTGAACTTTGGAGACGTATTCCCGGGGCGATGCTCTATCCGTTCCGCGGCGAGACCGGGGCGGTGATTCTGCTGGTGACCGTCTTGAAGTCGGGCCTCGCGCTCGTTCCCCTGATGCTGGGCTTGTTGACCTTCGTCCTGGACCTGATGATCGGGTTCTACCTCCTGACCCTCTGGCGATCCATCATTCAGACTGCGATCGATTCCGACGAGGGATCGCTCGAGCTCCGCACCAACACTCTCGACAGCGATTCGCACCGCGAGTTCGTCGTGAGTGTCATCGGACTGGTCTTCGTCTGCTTCGGGCCGCTCATGGTGATGGCGTGGATCCCGTCGCTGAGCGTCGTATGGAAGGCCGCCGGGCTCGGCTGGGCCACGTTCAGTTTTCCGATGGGCCTGCTCGGAATTTGCAGATTGGGAACGATCGCGGTGGTGTTTCCGACCGTGTTCCTCCCATCGTTGCTACGGTCGTGCGCGGGTTATCTCACGGTGGCTGCGGGGCCGGCGCTTTGGCTCGGCGGGATTCACTATGCCGAATCGGTCGTGACGCCCATCACGATGAACCCCACACCGCCGATGCGAGCGTTGATGACGGCAGTGTTCACGCCGATCGAACTTTATCTTGTTTTCGTCTGGCTCCGGACGCTCGGGCTTTTCTACCGCTGCTACCGCGACCGGCTCGGTTGGGAGTGACGCACGGGGTGCGTACCGGTCATCGCTCGAACGTGAGTCGGCGGCGCTCGAGCTGGTCGAGGATCTCCGGGGTTCCCTCAAGCTCTGCGCCAGGCAAACCGCCTGCAAGTCGGAGGCTGCCCGGATGACCTCAGTCATGGCCGGCGGCCTTCATGAACCATCGTTGCTGTTCCACGAGCCCGGAATCCGGTTTGGGAGCTCGTGGCGGGCGTGTGTAGTCCGCTGTACCGCACAGCAACGCGATCGCCCGATGGCTATCGAGGGTCCGGCTCTCTTCGCGCCGTATTCGTTCCAGCTCGACGCCTGCGATCTTCCAGGTCGCGACCCATTTCCGCCCCGCGGCGATTTGCTCGGGGCTCCAAGCGGCGAGGGCGGAGGTGGCTTCGCTCATGCCAGGAAAGTAAGGCAACCGCGATGGTTCTGAAAGCGCGAATCCACAAGGATTGGGGCACAAGCCCCGCGTCTGACCTCAACGGGTCCGGGCAAGCACCGATCTTACTGCCTCGCTGCCTGATGGTTCTTGCGGTGGAAGCGCGCCGGCAGCGAGCAGAGCTTCCACGACGGCGGGGTATTCCGCCGTGGCCTGGTGCCAGCCGTGGATTGAACCGTGGAGGGCCCACTTGAGCGGTGTGCCTTGGTAATCGGTGTCGGGCAATTCCAGGGCCGGATTGTGGCGCAGGAGGGCGACGAGCATCGCCAGGTTGCCATGGAAAGCCGCCCAGTGAAGTGCGGTGCCGCCGTGCTGGCCGGGGGCCCCCACGGGCCAGCCGATCTCCAGCATCCGCAACACGGCGGCCGTGTTGTTCCGCTCCGCGGCATAGGCGATCGCGCGGCGGTCATCCTCGCTTAGTCGGAGGACCGTTTGGGAGGCGGGCGTTGCCAACGAGTTCAGGATACCTGGGTCGCCGAGCTCGCAGCCAACCGTCAGCTTGAGTTCATCCGGCGTGCGCTCAAGGAGCAGGGCCAAAACCTCCTGGTGTCCGAACTCGCGGGCGATTTGGTGGGCCGTCTTGTTCCCCCCGAGTGTCCAGGTGTAGATGGTGCCGCCGCTCCCTGGATTCTGCTTCGGGAACCAGCGCGCGGAGACCCGCATGCGGATCAGCGCTGGGTCGGCATCGAGATGACGCCGTACCCGGACCGGATCGCCGAGAGCGGTGACGAGCAGCAGATCCGTGCGACAACCGCGGCCGACGAGTTCACGGGCAATGTCCTGGCGGTCCCGAACCATGTATTGCGCCGGCGTGGACTCGTGATCGATGTCGGTTGCGTCGAGCACCGCGCCGTGATCGAGGAGGATGCGGGCGATCTCGAGGGTCGCGGCCACGTGCAGCGCCGTTTGGCCGTCGCCGCCCCGGGCGTGGACCAAGGCAGGATCAGTGGCGAGAAGTTCGCGAACCCGATCGACCCTGCCCAAGCGCGCGGCGGCGTGTATGGTGACGGTGGCGCCGCGGCTGATGGCATAATCCGCCAACTCACCCTGGACGTTGTCGAGCAATCCGAACCCGCCGGCCCACCATCGGCTCCGGGCATTGATATCGGCCCCTGCGTCGAGGAGGACATCGAGCAGCGCACGACTGCGGACGCAGAGGATTGGCGGCGAATCGAAAGGCCCCCAAGGTTCGTTGATTCGCGCCTTGAGCTCGGGATGATGTCTGAGCAAATCGCGAAGCGCAGCGGGCTCCTCCGCCCGAATCGCGGCCATGGCTTGTTCTAGGAGAGATTCCATTGGTTTGCCGGGTCGTTATCGCGCAGTTGGGAAGCACGGCTGGGCCGGTGCTGCCGGACGCCGGAGTATGACGGCGCCAACACCGCGGCGCTACCAGATTCAATGTCTGCCCCGCATTGCGCGGCCAACATAAACCGGCTAAAAGCAACGAGTGCTTCTGACGATCGCAACAACGTTTCGACCGGCTACGGGTCATCGGCTTGATGACCAATTCGAGGCATGGGGTGAAAGCTCGTACTTTACTGTGGCTCTGGAAGGCACGCCGCCGCTGCGCCAACTCTTGAGCCATCTCTACGTCCTGATGCCCGTGCTCGACAACGACAAGCACTACTGGGTGACCGAAATCAAATTGGCCGAACGCCCCGACTATGAAGCCGCGAATCGTTTCCTCATCAAAGCGCGGCGGGAAATGCCGAACCACGAATGAGCGAACGCGAAATGCCCAGTCGGCTTTGTTCACGACAAGGTTATTTCAGTGCCAAGAATATTGCGTGACTTAAAGCTCTTCTGAAACAAATCATCATGAGGGGGTCGCCTCTTTTATGTCGCAGCTAACGATTAGCGCCCGTGCAATGGGCAAGCGAAAACCGCTAGTTCCAGACTGGCAGATGCCGTGGCCACCGGAAGAGACAGGAGGAGAAGCACTGACTCTGCGCGAGCTGATCACTCGCATTGTTCACAACGAAGTTCAGGCATTTGAGAAGCGTCAGGAGCAACGCAAACTCGTTCGCATACTTACCGAACGAGAAATGGAATCCGGACTCGAAAAAGGCCGGGTGGATTCCGGCGGACGTGACCTGCATCAGAAGGTTGATCCCGATGAGGCTGTCGGCGCGGCTTTGCAGGCATTCGAGGACGGATTGTATCTGGTGTTTCTCGACGAGGAAGAACAGCGCGATCTGGACAAACAGATTTTTCTGCGGCCCGATAGCAAACTGACGTTTGTGCGCCTGACAATGCTGGCCGGCGCTTAGAGCAAGGCTAAGGAGGTAATCATGCTCACACCCGAACAAGCTCAAAGGGAACTGGAGAGAATCAAAGTCGCAACTTGGGAGGCCAGCCGCGTCGCTGCGCTCAAGAAACTTCCGGAACAACTTCGCAAAGCCGCGCGCCCGCTCATGGGCGTCAAAGAAGACGGCGAGGATTTGAATTACCTCGAGCGTAACAAGCTTCGCGACGAATGCGCGACGATTGTCGCCGGCATGAGCTCAGTTCAGCGCATCGAGTTCTTCGAGACCCTTTGCCCCGGGCTTGGCAAGGCCGCGGAGGACGCCTGGCGCTTGTTCGATCGCCTGCCTTATCAGTCCGGTTACGAAACCAAAGCGTTTCGCGCGCCGGGTCACGACAAATTGCTGCTCGACCGCCGGATGAACTGGCTTTCCTCGCTGGTTCAAGCGGTTGCCCCGTATCCGGAAAAGGACGTCGTATGGCACGCTGCGTGGGCTGCACATCAAAACGCCTGGGGAGCGGCGGAGCCATTCGGCGCATTGTTCGCATCAGCAATTGATGCCGGCGGCAAAACCGGCGACGAGGTCTTTGAGATTCTCTGCACGTCCGCTCGCGGCGAACACGAAATCGGGATCATGGGACGGCATGTCACGGAGGCGTTGCTGTGTGCATCGCGTCCCGACGGATGGGAGTTCGTCGAGAAACTGCTGTTCGCCGCCCAACGCGAGGAGGGTTTGCGGCAGGCGATTCTTGAATCCATAGATACGGCGCATCCCCAGGCTTTTCGCCGGATGCTGCGGCTGATTCTCGATCAAAATCTCGTGCGGTTTAGCGCGACCGTTCGCGCACTCGATGCTTGGCTTGGCTACATGTGGGACTCCGTCAGCACGGGCGTCGTCAACAAGGTCATCGAAAAGACCCTGCTTTATCTCGAAGACGAATCAGCGCGCGCCACGG
>CAZIJO010000286.1:0-5908 GCA_964539515.1 uncultured Bifidobacterium sp.
CCGCTTCACATGTTCGATACTCTTAAGCGAAACATATTTCTTCCGCCCGCTCTCGGGCGTCTTCAGCCGGGCGTCCAGTTCAATGCTGCCCGCTTGATAGACGGCAAACAACGGACAACCCTCCGCCTGAATCCGCCGGTCGAACATGTCGAGCACGGTCTTTTGCGTCTTGAACTCCGCGGTGAAAAAAAGGTTCAGTTTTTTGGCGCGGCGCATCTGGATGGCTTTGAAGATCATCACGGACCACGCCATGATGGAGAACAACATCAGGAAGACGATGATGGCCTTGGCTTCGGGCCGGGCTTGATCCCAGACATAGAGGAGTTCTGCCTGATCCACGGCAGCGTTCCCCACGACAGCAAACAATGGTAGTGCGTTCATGAAAACTTCCAGGTGCTAAAACTTGGTCGTGAGGAAGCGACTGGTCGCCAAGCACCGGTTGGTACGAATACTTACTTCGACGTATTGTTGCCCGGCCCGTTCAGAAAAAGCAAAAACTTTTTATTCACAAAATGCGATTGCCGGCGCCTCCGGTTTGCGGCCCACTGCCGGGTTGGCCGAAACGTGCTTCGGTCGCAGCCGGCCCATCGGGAAACGCGAGTTTGCCTACCGGTCAAGCGTGGCCGGAATCCGTCGCCGGATTGTGCCCCGCTGCAAGTGAGCGCCCCCGCTGTCGGCCACGCTGGCCGGCTGGCGGGCGCGGAGGGAGCAGCGAAAGCACGACGCCTCAAATCAGCCGGCACCGCCGTCGGAAACCGTCGAAACAGTCTTGAATTCCAACTTTACACCCTTGGGCTCAACTGCCACGCTAACGATGTTATGTGGAAGAAAACTTTGATCCTGTTGCCCGCCTTGCTGCTGCTGGCCGGCTGCGCAACCACCGTCACGAATATTTCGGCCCAACGGCAGGTGCGCAACGCCAACAACCTTTACCCCGTGGAAGTGGTGTTCGACAGTCGCCAGCAGGCCCTCCGGTGGGATTCATTTAAAGTTTCGGTCATCGTTGGCAAGGAGTCATACCCAATGCGGCCGACCAAACTCATGCGGAACCGGTGGGAAGGGCTCATCCCCGTGCCCGCCGGCGTGAACACGGTCAGTTACCACTACAAGTTCGATTACGATTACACCGACTTCGGCAAAGTGGGCAAGAGCAGCGCTGCTTCCAAGAGTTACAAACTGCTCATTCTGGATCAATAATTCCGACCCCGATCTGGTTTAAGTTTGGGCGCGGTTGCCGGTTTCCGGTTGCCGCGCCTGTTTTCTGTTCAACCCCGGGCGGCGGAATAAAGCGTTAGGAAATCATCCTTCGTCACGGACCGGGGATTAAAGCCCGCCGTCCACTGTCGCGCGGCCTCTTCTGCCAGCGATTCCAGCGCGGTTTCCGGCACGCCACACTCCGTCAAGGTGCGCGGCAGCCGGGCCAGCGCCAAAAGACTTTCCAAGCGTTCGCAGAAACCCAGCACGGCGGCGGCTTCGCTCTCGCTGGCGGAAACAATCCCGGTTGTCCGCGCCAGCGTCACATACGCCGCTTTTGCCCCGGCGGCGTCGGCATTAAAGCGCACGACGTGCGGGAGCATCAGCCCCACCGCCTCACCATGCGCGATCCCAAAATGCGCCGTCAGCGGATTGGCCGCGGCGTGTGCGGCGCCAAGCATTGAATTTTCAATGGCGGCCCCGGCATAGGCGGCGCCGAGTTGCATGCGGCCGCGGGCGTCGAGGTCGTCGGGCTTTTGCAGAACTTCTGGAAATGCAGCCAGGCAAAGTTTGAACGCCTCGATGGATAGCTTTTGCGAAAGGGCATTACTTTTTTTCGTCACCGCCGTTTCCACCGCATGGGCAATCGCATCAATGCCCGTGCATGCCGTCACCCGCGGCGGTTGCGAGAGCGTGATCGCCGGATCCAGAATGGCGACTCGCGCCGCGCATTTGGGATCGAGACAGGCCATCTTTTGGTGCGTGGCCTCATCGGCGATAAGCGCGGCGGACTGCATCTCGCTGCCCGTACCCGCCGTCGTTGGCATCGCAATGAAGGGCAGCATCGGTTTGGTTGCCTTGCCCACGCCCCAGTAATCTTGCATCTGTCCACCATTGGTCAGAATGAAATTACAGCCCTTGGCTGTGTCCATCGAGCTGCCCCCGCCCAGGCCGATGAGACCATCAACCCCCGCCGTCCGGGCCACGGCCACGCAATCGTCCACGCACCGGGTCGTGGGATTCTCTTTGACACGGTCGAACACGGTGACCCGCAGGCCGGCGGCTTCAAGACGCTTTTGGATACGGCCCGCGTGGCCGGCGGCGACAATCCCGGCATCCGTCACGAGCAAAAAATTCGTCGCGCCGATCTCCCGCGCCAGCTCCCCCACGCGCTCGGCGCTGCCAACACCGGATACCAGCCGGGTTCGGGAGGGAAAATCCAACGCCCCCAGGACTGAGGGCGGCACATTTTTTTCGGCGTCTGACATCGTCGTTGGACCGCACCTTAGCGGAATTCATTCATCGCGAGCAAGCCGGGTGGTTTTGGTGCGGGCAGCTGGCTGCGAAGGGTTACTTGAGTTTGACCTTAATCTTGATCCCCATCCTACTCGTCGTTGGGCTTGGCATCTCGACCGAGCGGAAGTGGGACTCTGGCTTAGAACCGACTCGCGTTCGGTTTCTTCTGCGCTCCCACCCGCCGCGTCACGTGGAGTCTCAACCTGCTCGACGCGGGGAAGTAAAACGAAGCAGGCAGTTTTACCACGCCCGCTCGATGCTCCGTCGCTGCCAGAGGAACTCGAACATGTTGCCTTCGTGCGGTTGATCCCACGAAATCTTCATGGTGGAAACCGGTCCGATGTTCAATCGCTCAATATGCGGATACGCCATCACTTGCTCGATGAACTGCGGGTCTTTCGTGATGACCGAGGCGGCGAGGGTGTAACCGATTTGCTTGAGCATGTCAGCTTGCGGCACTTGCACGACGCTGGCGTAGGGACAAAGAAACTCGCGGTTCGCCAGCGGATGCGCGAACGAGTCGCACCGCACAATCGTCGGGCGCACGAACGCGCCGCCATCGAAGGTTACCTTGCGCGAAGTTCCCCTCTCCCCATCCGATGGGGAGAGGGACGGGGTGAGGGGCGTCCGATACTTTGCCGTCACGTCGGTTGCGCCAGGCGTTTTCAATCCCTCCTCGATCGCGCCATCAATGAAGTCCGCCATCTTGGGATTGGCAAAGCCGGAGAGGCGGGCGTTGGGATCGTCCGTTTTCGCTGGTTGAATCGGACCAAGCTTCTGGGCCAGCGCGTCGGCAATTTCGGCGGCATACTTCGGCACGACGATGGCGGAGGCATTGATGCACGAACGGCCGCCGTTGTCGGAAATGCTCGCCACCAAGACGTCCACGTACTCGCGCCAGTTCTCGATGCAATCTTCGCCGATCAGAATCTTGCTCCAGCCCGGCCCGTGAATCTGGATCGCCGGGTTGTTGGCGTATTGCTGCGTGGTGGATTTGTCGCCGAAGATCAATGCGCGCCCGCAGGTCTTCAAAATCTCGCCCGCCCCTTCGTGGTCGGTCGGATAGAACCCGAACGCCTCGGCCGGCGCGCCGGCGGCGATGAACGCCTGGATCAGCCGGTACGGGGTCCACGGTTCTTCCTTGCCCGGTTTGATGACCACCGGCGTCTTGAGGGCAATGCTGGGCAGCCAGAGCGAGTTCACCGCCGGCGAATTGCTGGGCATCACCAATCCGAGCGCCGCCGTCGTCGGGAAATAACTCAGCCGCGTCCCGAACTGCTCGCCGCTGCCGGTGTCGAGGATTGCAAGGTCCAATCCGCGCGACAGGCCATTGAGCACGGTTTTCATGTTCGTGAGCGCGAGATGGATTTTCTCCATGTTGCGCCGGACCATCACATAAGGCAGCCCGCTCGTGCTGCTCAACGTCTCGACATATTGTTGCGGCGACTGCGTGTGGCCCTGGTCGCCCAACGGCAGCGTGCCGTTGAGGAATTGTTCGCCTGTCCGGGCGCATATCTCGATGAGGTGGGAGACCGAAAATTTCTTGAGCGCCGCCTGGCCTTCCGCCACGCGGGTCAGGTCCTTGCGCACAATGCCAGCGTTGACCTGGCTGACGGTGGCCTTGACTTCGCCGGTGCGAAAATCTTTCACCTCGACCGTATCAAGGCTCTCGTAAGGCTTGCCGCGCCGCAGCGCGGGGATGTGTGGAATGCTGCTCATTTCGTTTGGCCAATTATAGCGACTTGGGTTCGCCACGCGAGGGGCAAATCTTCCGTCAGGGGTTCGGCCCGGCAGCGGGGCGGGGCTTTCTTGGCCCTCGACTTGCCGAATCGTTGGCAGTAAATTTGGGTGAAATGCTCGAAGCCATTGAAAAGCTCCTTATTCTCCAGGATCGTGACCGGAATATTCGCCGCCTCCAGGCGGAACTCGCGAACATCGAGCCGGAACGGCAGACCCTCAAAATCAAGTTCACCAAGGCTCAAGCGCAGCTCGAGCAGGGGAAGCAACGCGTCAAACAGATTGAATCCGACCGCAAACAACTGGAATTGGAGGTGGACGGCAAACAGCAGCAGATCGCGCGTTACGCCAACCAACAGTTGCAGACGCGCAAGAACGAGGAATATCGCGCGCTGGCCCACGAGATCGAGACCTGCAAGGCCGACATTAACAAGATCGAGGATCGGCAGTTGGAATTGATGGAACAGGCCGAACTGGCGCAAAAGGAAGTCGTCCGTTTCACCCGGGAAGCGGACGAGGCCAGGAAGCTGGCGGACAGCAATATCGCGCAGCTGGGTGTCCGCGAGGCAAACTTGCAGAAGGAACTGGCGGCGCTGCAGAGCAACCGGGCTGAACTGGCCGCCGCGGTGGACGACACGGTCCGCGCGCGTTACGAGCGCCTGGTAAAGAGCAAGGGCGAGAATGTGCTGGTGGGAGTGCAGCACGGCGTTTGCGGCGGGTGCCACATGAAACTGCCCGCGCAGACCCTCGTGACCTGCCAGGCCGCCCAAGAGCTGGTCAGCTGCACGAATTGCGGAAGGATTCTTTATTACACCCGCGATATGGAACTGGCGGGCGCCGATTGAAGGCGGTTTGACCCCATCGAACGATGGCTTTGACGGACAGAATTGATTGCGCTAGTCTGGTGAGCGGTCGGGTATGAATTTGCGCTTTTGGAAATATGCCTGTTTGGCAGCGACGTCCCTTGTCGTCGGACTGGGGACAGCGCGCACAGCCGAACCGGAGCGGCAGCGCGCCGCGCCGATCGTTTTCTCCGCTCCCAAGTCGGACACGGTTTCCTCCAACCTTAACCAGCTGGACCCGAAGGCGTCGCCTTTCAAAGCGCTCGAATCGGACCTCAAAAAGCCCTTCGAAATCTTCGACTGGGGGCAGCCGGCCGGTGGCTTCCGGCCGCCCGTGGGCCCGATCACCCCATCGGGGACGCCAGCGAACAACCGCCGGATCAAGGAGCTCATGGAAAAGCGAGCCGAGATGTTGATGCTCGGGCCGGACGGGAGCGATGTCCACTCCGCCGAGGACGATCCCGCCAAGACGCCGGAAGACGGATTGGAAGCCGCTTCGAGCAAACTCAAGACCCCGCTCGACCGATATTACGACCGGCTGGACCGTGAACGTTCATCCCTTACAAACCAGGTGCGCAAACCCAGCGCGCTCGAGGACAAGGCGGAGACCGACGGCAAGGACTTGTTCGGCCGGCCGCTTTTGGACAAGCCCCTCTTCGGCGAGCTCGAGACTTCGATGAGTTCCATGGGCCGGCTGCGCACTAACACGACCGCCAGCACCGGATTTTTTTCCGACCGGCTCCAACCCAAAACCTTTGATGATCTGCTGGACCGAAATGTGGACGACCCGACCGGCCACAGCAGTTCCGGCGTCAAGGAATCCAGGGTCGACCAGTTCC
>CAZIJO010000287.1:0-5731 GCA_964539515.1 uncultured Bifidobacterium sp.
AGCGGTCGAGAATTTCCTTGCGGCGGTAGCGGACAATTTCACTGAGCCAGACGCTGGAATCCACGTTGACGAGGAGCGTCCCTTTGCGCAAGCCAACCGGTTGGGCGTGGGCAACCACGGTCGGGTCGAGGAGTTCGTTCCAGACCTTGACCACTTCGATTTCCGCCCGCTTCTGTTCGACGTGCAGGCCGGAGAGGAGTTTCGGCATGACCGCGCCCGCCACGCGGGCACAACTGGCCTGGGCGATTTCCAGCGGGGTATAATCCGTGCCGCGCCATTGGGCGAGGACCCGTTGCCGGGCGCTGCGCTGCAACGGGCCGCGCGGAGGGCTGCGTTTGGGCAGCGGCGGCAACATGGCTCTGGGTTTGATTTCGCTCACTCGCGTAATCTTGATTAGTTGCCGGGGTGGGCAAACGCCCAATCGGGATCAGGTCGTGGCCGCTTCGGCCGATGGTGCGGGTTCCGGAGGCGGTGCGGTTTTCGTTTCCGGATGTTCATCCAGCACAAGGACGCCGTGGGGCGGGATATCGTAATTGCCCGAGAAGGTCGTACCGGTGAGGAAATCATGCATGGGCTTGTAGAACTGAATGCGCACGGAGGTGTTTTGGTGGTTGAGCAGGAAGAAGATCTTCGTGTCTTCCGTCTGCCGCAAGCTGACTTCGACGTTTTCCGGCACTTTGAGCAGCGGATGGAGGTTGCACAATTGCCGCAGCCACACGACAAGGTCGTTGTAGAAGTTTTGCTGGCACACGGTGCCGACATAAACCGCCTTGCCCAGCCCGTACGGGTGGAGCGTCATGGCGGGGCGGCCGGCGTAAAAATCCTTCGAATAGGTTGCCAGCACCTGACAATCCTTCGGCTCGATGAGGTCGCACCAGAGCCGCGCCGAATGCAGATGACTCGTGGGAAACGAACCCTTGAAGGTGAGATGATTCTCCTCGCCCGGGGGCAGGGCGTCGAATTCGAGTACTTCCATGCCGAAGAGATCGGTCAAATTGTGCGGGTAGCCGGTATCCGGCGCGATATGGTGTTCGTCGACCAAACCGGTGTTGCACGTGCCTATGAGGGTGCCGCCGTTTTGCACATAGAGCTTGAGGCAGTCGGCCTCGCCCGCACTCAGGAGGTGCAGCGACGGGGCGAAGACGAGTCGGTACTTCGCGAGGTCCTCGTTCGGCCGGGCAAAGTCCACGGGAATATTTTTGTCGTGCAGCGCGTTGTAGATGAGCTGGACGTGTTCGCGCAGGCTGAAATGTTTATTCGGCTGGTGCGGTTGCTGGAGCGCCCAATCGTTGTCGTGGGAGTAAAGGATGCAAACCTCCGGCGCGACGCGGGAATTTTTCAGGGCCGGGGCGAGCAGCTTCAATTCGTCGCCGATCTGGGCGACTTCCCGGTAAATGCGGGCATCCGGACGCAAGTGATGGGGCAGCACGGCGCCGTGAAATTTCTCCGAGCCAATGCGGGGCTGTCGCCAGCGGAAAAACAGCACGGCGGTGGCCCCGCGGGATATGAGCTGGTAGGTGAACAGCCGCAGGATGCCGGGACGGATGAGGGCATTGACTTCCTGCCAGGTGACGTTGCCGGCTTTTTGTTCCATGACCCAAAAGCCGGTGTCGCCGTCCGGGGTGCGCACGTCGGTTTTTTTGAGGGACCGAAGCATGTCGATCTCACAGGCCAGCTCCGCCGACTTGGGGCGGATGGCCGATGTGCTCTCAATGGAGACAAAGTCAATAACCCCGGCGAGATCGAAATGATCAAAGCGATGGCGCAGGGCCCGGAGGTTGGTCGTAACCGGACAATTTGGCGTGATTTCGCGCAGCAGATCGGCCTGCATTTTGACGAAAGCCACGATGGTGTCGCTGCAAAACCGGCTCCAGTCCACGGCGAGGGCCGGATTGTGCGCGGTGGGCGCGGCCATCGGCATGGGGATTTGACTCCAGTCGGTGACGACCTGTCCCCAATGGCGCAGGCCCATAAGGTTGTTGAGGCGGTCAATGTTTTTGTATTTGAGCTTGAGCCAGTTTTGCCATTCCAGGCGCGAACCCTCATTAAACGAGGCTTCGGTGAAGTGACTGCCGATGCCGTTGTCGATCTGCCAGGCAATGAGCTGGGGGTGATCGCCGAGAGCCTTGGCCATCTGTTCGACAATGCGTTTGGCGTGGTTCCAGTAGGCGTCGCTGTTCAGGCACACGGCGCGGCGCGTTCCTTCGTGCTGGATCAGACCGTTCTCATCAACCGGAAGGATTTCCGGGTGCTGCTTCGCCAACCATAGGGGGGGCGCGGCGGTGGGCGTACCCAACACGACCTGAATGTCGTACTTGCCCATGACGTCCATCACCCGGCGCAACCAAGCGAAATCAAACCGGCCGTCCACGGTTTCGCACAGCCCCCAGGAGAATTCCCCGATCCGGACAACATTGAAGCCCGCCGCGGCCATGAGCCGGGCGTCGATATCCCACTGTGCCTCCGGTTCTTCGCTGGTTCCTGCGTAAGGGAAGACCCACTGTTCTGGATGGTAATCAACGCCGAAATACATAAGTCAATTTAGGTTGAGTTAGTTTGGCTTGCCGACGGCTTCAATTTAACGCCGGGCTCCCCCCGGCGGCAACGGAAAAGTCGAAAAATCGGTGGCGCCGGGAAACCACTCCCCGCCGCCGTGACTTCGACTTGCCACACGCACGGTTTCGTGCTTTTTGGGGGCATGAAACAACCGTGCCTTGCCGTTGCGTTTCTGCTGCTCGGCCTGACTCCGGCTGCGGCTCAGGAACAATTGGTTTACTTTGGCACTTACACGAGCGCGAGGAGCAAAGGCATTTACGTTTCCCGATTCGATCCGGCGACGGGCCGGCTCGGGGCTGCCGAACTGGCGGCCGAGACCAAGAACCCCAGCTTCCTTGCGGTTCATCCAGGCAAGCGCTTCCTTTACGCCGTCGGCGAAGGAGACGATGGGCAAGCCAAAGGCCACGGCACCGTGAGCGCCTATGCGATTGAAGCCGGGACCGGAAAACTCGCGTTGGTAAATCGGCAGTCCTCCGGCGGCGGCGGGCCGTGTCATCTATCATTGGATGCCAAGGGCGAATGCGTGCTGACGGCCAATTACGGCTCTGGCAGCGTCGCCGCCTTGCCCGTCCGCGCGGACGGCGGACTTGGAGCGCCGGCGACCATGGTCCAACACACCGGCACAAGTGTGAATCGCGAGCGCCAGGCCGGACCGCACGCACATTTCATATGTCCTTCACCCGACAACCGCTTCGCCCTCGCGTGTGATCTGGGCCTGGACCGGGTAATCACCTATCATCTTGAAGCTCGAAATGCCGGGCTGACACCGGCTAAACCGGGGTTTGCCACGGTCGCGCCCGGTGCCGGCCCGCGGCACCTCGCTTTTTCACCCGACGGCAAATTCGTTTACGTCATTAATGAAATGATTTCGAGCATCACCGCCTTCCGTTACGAAGCCGCCACCGGGGCCATGGTCGAGGTGCAGACAATCTCCACTTTACCCCCGGATTCGGCCCTGACCAGTTACTGCGCGGAAATCGCCGTGCACCCGACGGGAAAGTTTCTTTACGGCTCCAATCGCGGACACGACAGCCTCGCGGTGTTCGCGGTCGATCAGAAATCCGGCAAGCTCACGGCCCTGGAGTATCCATCGACCCAGGGAAAAACGCCGCGGCATTTCGCCATTGACCCGACCGGGCGGTGGCTGCTGGCGGAGAACCAAGGCTCGGATCTGGTCGTCGTTTTCGGTGTCGATGGGGTCTCCGGCCGGCTGAAACCCACGGGCCAGACCCTCGTGGTTGGGTCACCAGTTTGCGCCGTATTTGTCGGGAACCTCCCTTGAAGGCCGGAGGAATTTGATTTCCTTCGCCGGTGGGCCCGATTACCCTGTCTCCTGCCTTGGAAACCCCGGGCAACCTTACTACTGAATTAGAAAACTATGCCACTGACACACACCCGCGATTTGTTCGCCAAAGCCTTGAACGGCAAGTACGCCCTCGGGGCATTCAACGTTAACAACATGGAGCTGATCCAAGCCATCGTCGAGGCTTGCGAAGAGGAAAAAGCACCGCTGATGCTCCAAATCTCCAAAGGCGCGCGGCAATACGCCAATCCGGTCTATCTCAAGAAGCTGATCGAGGCCGCGGTCAGCCTTTCCAATATTCCCATTGCCGTGCACCTCGACCACGGTGATTCATTCGACCTGTGCAAGGAGTGCATTGATGAGGGTTTTACGAGCGTCATGATCGACGCCAGCCACGAGCCGTTCGAGAAGAATATCGAAATCTGCAAAAAGGTTGTCGACTACGCCCACAAGCACAACTGCTCCGTCGAGGGTGAACTGGGGATGCTGGTCGGGGCGCAACACGACGACGGGGAAGAGGGTGGTGGTTACTCCAAAGGCGGTTGCTACACCCATCCGGACGAAGCCGTCCAATTCGTCAAAGCGTCCGGCGTGGACTCGCTGGCGGTGGCCATCGGCAATTCGCACGGGGCATACAAGTTCAAAGGGGAACAACACCTCGACCTCGAGCGCTTGAAAGCCATCAAGAAGGCGCTGATGGAAGCGGGCTTGGGCGATTACCCGCTCGTCTTGCACGGGGCCTCCAGTGTGCCGCAGCATCTCGTCGCCGAGGTGAATAAATACGGCGGCAAGATGCCCGATGCGCAAGGCGTGCCGGAAGCCGACATTGAAGTCGCGCGCCGCGTCGGTTGCACGAAGGTCAACATCGATACGGACCTGCGCATTGCCATGACCGCTGCCATCCGCAAGGTCTTTACCGAAAGCCCCAAGGAGTTTGATCCGCGCAAATACCTGGGGCCCGCCCGTCAGGCAGTCAAAGACCTCGTCCGGCATAAGGTCAAGAACGTCCTTTGTTGCGCCGGGCATGCGTTCGATTAAGAGTTCCTTCTCCCACTGCAAAACCCCAAGCGTCACGGCTTGGGGTTTTTTGCTTCGATCAAGGATCACTGGCACAGCGTGCGACGTCGTGGCACTGCCAATCGCGCCATCTTTGCGCGATTAATGACCGGGGAACGCATTGCGACCACCGAAAACACAGTGGAACTCCAGTTTTTTCGGGTTTTCGCGCTTGGCATTCCGACAGCTATGAGGGGCGCAGACAGTCAAACAACACAACCAAAAGAAAACATGAACATCACAAATAGCCTAAAATCTGGATCGACCGCCTGGCCTGGTTTCGTCCGGCTCAGCCATCTGAGCGGCGACTTGAGCCGCTTGTTCGAAACCCAAGCATCGGACGCATGGATGCCGGCCTTCGACGTCTATGAAGACAAGGATCACTTCATTGTGCAGGCCGAATTGCCCGGGCTGAAACGGGAGAATATCAACGTGTCACTGCACGACGGAACGTTGACCATTTCCGGCGAACGCAAGCCCGAGCAGCGCCCCGAGGGGAGCGTGGTCTATCGCACCGAACGTCGCGTTGGTCGCTTCCAGCGAGCCGTCATCCTGCCAGCGACCGTCGCAGCGGAAAAGGTAACCGCTGGCTACGCAGACGGTGTGCTGACCGTGACACTACCCAAGACCGAAGAAGCCAAGCCAAAGAAGATTGACGTTTCGTTCAACTGAGCCAGCGCATTGAATTGGCACGTCCCGCGGGCCTCGCTGCCCGCGGGATTTTTCATGCGGGGTCGAGGGATTCCGGGCCGGGGAAGGATTAGCGCGCATCTCAGTTTTGTGAGGGGTGGAAGGCGGTGTGGGGGAAGAGGAGGT
>CAZIJO010000288.1:0-5725 GCA_964539515.1 uncultured Bifidobacterium sp.
GCTCATCACCACGAAGGCCGGCAAGTCCCGGCTCTCGCTCCCCAGGCCGTAGGCGGCCCACGACCCGGCGCACGGAAAGCCCATGCGCGTCGAACCGGTGTTGATCATGAAGAGCGCCGGGCTGTGATTGTTCGATTCGGTATGGCACGAGTGGATGAACGCCATCTTGTCCACGTGCCGCGCCAGGTGCGGGAACAGGTCGCTCACCCACGTGCCGCTCTGGCCGTGTTGCGCCCAGGCAAAAGGCGACTTCATGAGCGGTCCGACCGCCTCGGTGAAAAACCCGGTCTTCTTGTCAAAACCCTCGAACTCCTTGCCATCCCACTTGGCGAGTTCCGGCTTGTAATCCCAGGTGTCCACCTGGCTCGGACCGCCGTTCATGAAAAGCCAGATGACGGACTTGGCTCGCGCCGGAAAATGCGAAGGCCGCGGGGCGAGCGGATCGGCGGCCGTGGCGCAGGCGGACGGCAGGAGCAAACCAGCATCCTGAAACAAGCCGGCAAGCGCCAGCCAACCGGCGCCGCCGCCGGCGCGCCGCAGCATTTCACGACGATTGAGCAAGGTGGGATCAGTCCACATAAATGAATTCGTTAAGGCTCAGCACGACCTGGGCAAAGTCGGTCAGCGCCAGTTCACGGGCATCGGATTTTTGTTCGGCCCGATAGCGGGTCATTTGCTGGTCGATAAAGGCCAGAGCCTCGGTGCGCTCCCGTTTCGTAGGCGGACGGCTGAGCGCAAGGTCGTAGGCTTGGTTGACGGCCAACGCCAGCGGCTGGTCGTCCGACGGCGCACAGCGTTTGGCGAAGGCGGCGGCCCAGGAGCGGACGTGCGGGCTGTTCATCAATAGCAAAGCCTGCGGCGCGACGGTCGTGGTGGGACGCGTGCCCTGGCTGACCAGCGGCTCCGGTGCATCGAACGCCTGCATCGCGGGAATGAGCCGGCTGCGTTTGACCGTGTAATAGATGCTGGCGCGGCGACTGGCCTCATCCAACGTGCCGGGGCCGAACATGTTCGTGTCGAGCACGCCCGAAACAAAGAGGAGCGAATCACGAATGGCCTCGGCTTCGAGCCGCCGGGGCGAACGGCGGGCGAGCAGCGCATTGGCCGGATCGGCCTTCAGCTTGGCGGCATCGGCGCTCGTGGCCTGCTGGTAGGTGCAGCTGTTCATGATGAGCTGGTGAATCGGTTTGAGCCGCCAGCCCCCGCGGATGAGTTCGGCGGCAAGCCAGTCGAGCAATTCCGGATGCGTGGGCTTGGCCCCTTGCACGCCGAAGTCATTCGGCGTCGCGACCAACCCCTGCCCGAAGTGATGCTGCCATAGCCGGTTCACAATGACGCGGGCGAGCAATGGGCCGGCGCCCTGATCGGCATCGGTCATCCAATTGGCCAGCGACCGTCGCCGGCCGGAGAACTTCGCGCCTGCCGGCGGCTCCCACTGCCAGCGTTGCCCGGTTTCGGAATCGCGCAGCAGCACCTGCAGCAACCCCGGCGTGGCCACCCCGCGTTTGAGCTCGGTGCTGCCGCGTTGGAGCTGGTAGGTCTCGTTGAAAAAGTCCGCGCCCTGCGTGTTCATGCGCAGGGCCGGATAACCCTCGGCGCAGACCAGCACCTTGGTGAGCTTGGGCTTGGGCGCTTCCCGGGCATGCGCGGCCACCCGGGTGTTGAGCGCCTGCCAGCCCGGCTCGGAAATCTTCCACCAATGGAGCAACGCCTGGCGATCCGCGGCGGAAAGCGTCGCCGGCGTGACGCTCCGGCGCTGGAGGTTGTCCAAAATCTCAGCGATTTGGGTGGGCAACGCCTCCCCATCAAATCGTGGCTGTTCCGCGGTCGTGACCGACAGCCGCGGCCGCCCGATGTTGTGTTTGCTGTTCAACTCGAACTCCAGCCGGACCTCCAGCCGGGTGCCATCGGCAAAGCCCACCGGTTTCTCGAATTCAAATATGGCGGCGTGGTTCGTGCCGAACTGCGGATCCACCGCCCAACCGGTCTTTGGATTGTCATCGAGGGCGGACGCAATCGAGAGCGAGTTCGAGTTCTGCTCGAAGGTCGCCCGGGGGCGCACGAGCTTGACTTCGTTGGTGGCGCCCCCGTCCAGCGAAGCGAAAGCACGGATGCGGCTCAGGCCGATGTTCCCATTGTCCGCGCGACCCGGCCCGCCTTTGGCCATGCTCGCATGCGCGAGCGCCTCCAACCGCAACGCCCGCAGCTCGCGCGACTGGGTCTGCGCCGTGAACGTATAAACATCGGAGTCCCCGTTCTTGCCCACAGCCAGATACGAGCCGTCGTCGAGTTTCTGGAACGTGGCGCCCGCCTTGGATTTCAGTTCGCGCGCTTCGAGCAATTCCCAGGTAGGCGGCGCCGGCAGCGGGGCGCCGGCGTTCAGCCAGGCGTCGAACTTGCCCGGCAATTCGCGCTCCTCATAAGTCTTCAGTGCGGCGACCAGCGGCGCGTGTTCGCGATCAAAAGTTTCCTGCGCGCGCCGGTTCGCCTCCGGCTGCAGATCGAGTTCAATGTCGCTGCGCACCGTCGTGGTGAAGATGGCCAGCATCCGGTAATAATCCTGCGTCGGAATGGGATCGAACTTGTGGTCATGACAGCGCGCGCAACCAATGGTCATGCCGAGCATGGCCGTGCCCGTCGTGGCGAGCATGTCATCCAGCGCATCGTAGCGTGTGCGCTCCACTTCGTTGGCGGTGATCTGCGTGGGGAAAACTCCGGCGCCGAGAAAGCCGGTCGCCATCAGGGCCAGCGGATCCTCGGGTGCAAACTCGTCGCCCGCCAGCTGCCAGCGCACGAACTGGTCGTAGGGCAGGTCGGCATTCAGGGCCTTGATGACAAAGTCGCGGTAGTGATAGGCGTTGGGCCGGTCGGTGTCGTGCTCGAAGCCGGAACTTTCCGCGAAGCGGGCCACGTCCAGCCAATGCCGCGCCCAACGTTCGCCGTAGCGCGGACTGGCGAGCAAATTCGTGATCAGCCGCGGCCAGGCATCGGCTGACTTGTCGCGCAGGAAAGCATCCACTTCCGCGGGGGTCGGCGGCAAGCCGCGCAGATCGAACGACGCGCGGCGAATGAGCGTCCGGCGGTCGGCGGGCGGATTGGGCTTGAGCGACTGCTCCGCGAGGCGTGCGACAACGAACTGGTCCACGGGGTTTCGCACCGCCCGGGGCGCCTTGACCTTGGGTGGTTCGCCGCGTTTGAGCGGCTGAAACGCCCACCATTGCCGGTCGCTTTCGGTGACGGCGCCGCGTTCCTTTTTCGCCACGGCCTTGCCGGCAATAAGCGGCTGGTCGTACGGCGCGCCATTGTCGATCCACGCGGCGATCTGCGCAATGGCGGCGGCCGGCAGTTTCTCCCCTTTCGACGGCATGTGCGGTTCCTTGGCGTGCGTAATGAGCTGGTAGAGCCGGCTGGACCTGGCATCGTAGAGAGTTACCGCCGGCCCCTCGGCCCCGCCTTTGAGCAATCCCTCGCGGGTGGCCAGGTCGAAGTCGCCCTTGGTCTTCTCGCCGCCGTGACATTTAACACATTGCTCAGTGAGCAGCGGCCGGACTTGTTTCTGGAAGATCTCCAACCCGCGCGTCATGCGCTCAGCGTGATCAGCCGGCACGACCGCCGGCGGCGTTTTCTCGGCTGCGGCTGAGGAGAACGACACCACCGCCACCGCGAGAATCAGGAGATTGCCGAATTTCATGGTGCGGGTCAGACCTGGTCCGGGATGCGGTAATGCTTCCGATACGCCGGCTTGAGCAGCGCATTGGCGGCATCGCTGTTGGTGAATCGTTCCGTGGCGCCGTCGAACATCAACTGCTTCTGGCCGACGCGATAGGAGGTGTTGGCCAGGTGAACCAGACAAGCGCTGTGGTGCGCCGTTTCGATTTCGGCGTTCGGTGGCTTCCGCGTGCGGAGACACTCGATAAAGTTCGGCTGGTGCCATTTGTCGGGAAAGTAACCCTTGTCCTGATCAATGATCTTCCCGCCCTCGACCATCACCTGCCAGCCGCAGCCGTGCCGGCCGAGATACATCAGCGCCTTGGTGCCATAAATTTCCACGCGCGTGGCGGAGGTCGGCCAGTGCGGCCATTTGTCGCCGTAGCGAACTTCGCCCGGAAACTTGCGCATATAATTGGTCGCGTTGCCGCTTTCACAAGTCATCGCGAAATCGCCGTAATCGTAGGTGATGCACTGGAATTCGGGGACCTCACGTTGCGACTGGTAGGCGTAATTCCCGCCAATGCACAACACCGACTTCGGATGCGGCGGATCGCCGAGCACCATGCGGGTTAAATCCAGCTGATGGCTGGCGTCATCGGCAAGGGTGCCACCCTTGTAATCCCACCAGGGATGCCAGTTGAGATGGCGACCGGCGTTGTAGGGCACCTCGGGCGCCGGTCCGAGCCAGGCATCCCAGTCCAGGCCGGCAGGCGGTTCGCCGTCAGGCTTGGGCTCCCACTTGGAGCCATCCAGCAGGTTGTAAACCTTCACATGGACGATCCGCCCCAGTTTCCCGCTGGCGAGGTAATCGCGCGCCGAAGCCGCGTAGGGACCGCTGCGATTCTGAAAACCGACCTGCACAATACGATGGTACTTTCGCGCCGCCACGATCATCTGACGGCCTTCCCAGATGCTGATGGAGGGGTTCTTCTCGACGTACACATCCTTGCCGGCCTGACACGCCCAGACGGTGGCCAGGGCGTGCCAGTGTTCCGGCGTGGCAATGACCACCGCGTCAACCTCCTTGTCGTCGAAGGCGACGCGCATGTCCGAGATTCGTTGCGGTGGCCGCTGCTGGACTTTCGCCAAATCTTTCATGATGCCGGCGCCACGATCCTGCCACACGTCGCAGACATACTTGAATTCCACGCCCGGCAGACTTGACATGCCCGAGGCGTGATTGGCGGCGCGCCCGCCGGCGCCGATGAGCGCGAGCACAATCCGGTCGCTGGGACTTTGCGAGCGTGCGCGGCGCGGCACTGTAAGCAGGGACGAAGCTGCGGCAAGGGTGGCCGCGGTTTTGCCGGAGGTGGCAATAAAATCGCGCCGGGTCATGGGCTGCTTGGGCATGGACATGGTGGTATTGGGATTTCTTAGTTTGTCCGCGTCAACAAAAATTCCCGGCACGGGTCGGGGACGGCGATTCACAGCACCCATCCCGGGCGGTATTCACGCCGCAGACACGCATTCGCTTCCGGCAGGTTGGAAAACCCGAATTTTTCCGAATCCCACAACAATTTCACGCGTGTCAGTTTCTCCCGCAGGTTGACCCGGAGCGCGACATTGCCCAACAGCACGGTTTCGGTCATGGGGCCGGACCAATCAAAATGTGAACCCGCCGCTGCGCCACCCTTGCAGGCGTTGATCCACTCCTGGTGGTGGCCCGGCGAGCGCGGAAGCTTCTTCGGCGGTTCGCCATATTCACGCGCCAGTTTTTCCGGATACAAACGCCACTTGGTCCAATCGGAGAAAAGATCGCCCCGCGCACCGACCAGCAGGAGTCCGTTGTCGCCCATCACGTCGCCATCGTGGAGGTGCTCGGGCCGCGGCGGACGCAACCCGCCGTCGTACCAAACCAGCTTTACGGCCGGGAAATTGCCGCGCGCGGGAAAATGATAGGTGATCATGCAGCCCAGCGGATAGGTGTCCTCATTCACCCGCGTGGACGAGGCTTCCACGCTGACGGGCGCGCCAAGTTTGAGCGCGCGGAATACCGGATCAAAATAATGGCAGG
>CAZIJO010000289.1:0-5669 GCA_964539515.1 uncultured Bifidobacterium sp.
TTTCGTCGCGTCTTCCAGTGGCGGAATGTCCGGCGGGGGCGGGGGCGGGGGCGTGCCGAGGACGTTGTCGAGAATGAATACGCCCCGTTTGACCGGTGAGGTGCGGGTCGGATTCGAGGTGACCCCGAGAATGGTGACTTGCGTCAGGATGCCACCGCGCGGACTGTCGGCGGGCAATTTCACGAGCCGCAGCTCGTCGCCGGTGACATCGTCGATGCCGTAGTGTTTGGCCAGCCGTTCGTTAAGAAATGTGTAATCGCAGTCCAACAGTTCCAGCAGGCTGCGATCCTCGCGCAGGATGTAGTCGAAGGATTTCTCAGTCTCGCGGCGCATGGCGAGCCGGAGTTCAGCCGTCATTTCCGCGCGCGGTGGTTGCCGGGACGCACGGCGGAAGGCGCTGCGGAGTTGGGCGAGTTCCTCTTTCTCGGCTGGCGACAACTGTTCGTTTGGTTTGTCCCGGAGTTCCCGGAAGCGCTTTCGATTCCGCTCGGCTTCCGGGTCGAATTTTTCCTCGCGCGCCAGGACGAATCGGGGCTCGAGGGGAATATTTTCGATGTCCCGCGCCCGCAACCACTGGCCGACGAAATTATTGACGAAGGCGTCCGAACGCTGGTCCTTCAACATGCGATCCACCTGGGCCGTGAGCTGGCGGCGCAATTTGCCCGCTTCGGCGAGACGCAGCAGTTCGTCATCCGGCATGGACGACCACAGGAAATACGAGAGCCGCGACGCCAGCGAGAATTCATCGACCAAGGGATAGGTCTTCCGGCGCGACGATTTCTCCGCCCTTTCCTCGCGGAAAAGAAATCTCGGCGCGGCCAGCACGGCCACCATGCCCTGCGCCACCCCGGCTTCAAACGACTTGCCGGGTTGATTATAAACGCCTTCCGCCAGTCCCACGAGCCGATCTAGCGTCTGGTCATCCGTTGGTCGGCGAAACGCGCGCCGGGCGAAGCCACCGAGCAGTTCCCGCGCATACGCCCGGCGACCCTGGGCGTCGTCCGGAACTTTTCGGGGAAAGAACCGGGCGTAACCTTTCGGTTGCACCCAATGTTCCGGCGCCATGGGGCCGGTTATTTTTACCGCGGTGATCTGGAGCGACAACGTGCGCGTCTGCGGTTCATTCGGGGTGAGCGGCTGGAGTTCGAAGGACAGCTCGTGCTCGCCCGCTGGCCAGTCCACTTCGTAGCGGTAGTGATACGGCTTGCCGCCTTCCCAACTGTATTCTTCCCGCAGCAACTCCTTGCCGTCCACGCGAAAGATGAGCCGGCATTTGTTGTAATCAAAAACGTTGTCCACGTAGCGTTCGTTGATCATCAGCGCCACGGCCAGTTGATACTGGCCGGCAAATTCAGCCCGGAACGTGTGGGAAACGGTCGCCGGCTGGTAGTAGGACAGCTGCAATCCGCCACCGCGGCTTTGTCGTTCGCTGCGATCCGCCGCCTTGCCTTGATCGCCACCGCGGAATTGCCGGCCGGCCACCACCTGCTCGCGCACGACCCGGGGGACGGAGGGCACGGCGGCAGAGATAATCTGGTTGGCCGCCGCGACGTATTTTTCCAGCAACATGGGCGACAAGGTCAGGACATCACCAATGTTGTCGAAGCCGTGACCCGTGTCGTCGGGCGGGAAAACCGTTGCCGTGTCAAACTCCACGCCCAGCAAATCGCGGATCGTGTTGCGGTATTCGACGCGGTTCAATCGCCGGATCGTCACGCGGCCGGGATCGGGATTCTGGGGATCAATCTGAAACACCGCTGCCTTGATCCACTGCTCGAGGCGTTCCTTCTCCGGCTGGGTGGGCTGGGCTTTCTTGGCCGGCGGCATCAAGCCGGCGCGAAGGTTCTTGAGGACATGCAACCAAAGCTCCCGGTCCGCGAGCACCGCAGGTCCGGTCTTGAACTCGTCGAATGCGACGTTGCCTTTGCGCATGCCGTCCGCGTGGCAATCGTAACAATACTGCGCAAGGAGGGGTTGAATCTCGTTTTTGAATTGCTGGATACCGGCCGCCTCGGCAGCGGACAATGGGCGCACCCAGGCCATGACAGCGAGGATTATGAACGCCCCACCGAGCCGGACGCGGGCGTCGAGCCGAAGGGGCGCACCCGGCAAAATCCGTTTTTCCAGCTGCAAGGTCATTGGCGAATAGACGATTGAACGAAACAACGGACGACCGAACCGTTGCTTGTCATCAAATATAATACTCACACCCCGGCGACGAAGTCGACGGCCGCGAGGTCACAGCCTCGGGCGCGTGGGCCACAACGGCCTTGATGCCGGGATAATGCCTGTTGTGGCCGGGCCACACCTACTTGCCGCCATCGGGTTTGGGCACTTCGTAGCGCATCACCCCCCCGGGCATAGAACTGCGGCTGGCCATCCATTTTGATGAGCGACGGTCTCGTGCGCTGAAAGCTTAGGCCGGGCGGTTTCTAAGTGCCCCCTCCAAGTTCAGAAGTCATTTTTAAGGACGATGCGATACCGCGCTTTGCCCGCGCGCAGATGATCCAGCGCTTCGTTTACCTGGGACATCGGGAACGTCTCCGTGACTGGGGCGATGGCGTGGCGTGCGCAAAAATCGAGCATCGCCGCCATGGTGGTGGGGCTGCCGATCGGCGAGCCGGAAACCACCCGTTGGGCCGTGATCAGCGCAAAGGCCGGCACCGGCACCGGCTCCAGCACCGCGCCGACCAGATGCAGCCGGCCGCGGGGCGCGAGCGTTTCGATGATGGCCGCCCAATCGAGCGGCGTGTTCACGGTTGAGAGGACAAAATCGAGGCTGCCGGCCAATTGCTTCATCTGCCCGCTGTCCCGCGAGTTCACCACGTGATGCGCCCCAAGTCGTTTCGCCTCGTCATGCTTCGAGGGGCTCGTGGTGAAAGCGGTCACTTCGCAGCCCCATTTCGACAGAAAACTCAAGGCCAGGTGGCCCAGTCCGCCGATACCGATCACTCCGACCCGATCGGTGGCTTTGACCCCAGCCTGCAAAATCGGGTTAAAGACCGTGATCCCGCCACAAAACAGCGGACTGACCTTGGTGGCATCCAAGGTGGACGGCAGCGGGATCGTCCAGGCCCAATGCGCCCGCACCCGGTTGGCAAAGCCGCCGTGGCGATTCACAATCGTCGCCTCGCTGGTGGGACAAAAATGGTGGTCGCCCGAAAGACATTGCTTGCAGGCCATGCAACTGCCCGCCATCCAGCCGATCCCCACCCGCTGGCCAACCATTAAGTTCTTGGCATGAGTTCCAACCGCGACCACCGTGCCGACGACCTCATGGCCGGGAACGATGGGATACTTGGTGAGCCCCCAGTCATTCTCGAGCATGGACAAATCGGAGTGACAGATGCCGCAGTATTCGACGGCCACCTCGACCTGTTCCGCCCCCAATTCGCCCGGGTTGAATTCAAACGGGCGAAGTCGTTCTCCCTTGGCCAGGGCCGCGTAACCTTTGAATGATGTAGTCATGATGCCGCAACAGTGAATCAGAACGGGCCGGCTCGCAACCCCATGATTTGGCCGGACCCGCATGCCGCCTTGGTCTGCTGCAAGCCTGGAGTCGCATCGACAGGAAAACCGGCGCTGATTTGATTTCCGCCAGTTGCAATCGCTCGATGCCGCCGAGGCCCGTCCGCACTGCAGCCAATTTGGCCGCCTCGGGACGAAAGCGAGGTCCGTGCGTCGTTTGAAAAAGCCGCGCTCTCTCGCCGCCATTGGTTGGCCGCCGGCCCCCCCCGAATTATTTCTTCGGGGTTGCTTCCACGATGGCCTTCAGGCTGGCAAGACCTTTTTCAAAGTCGTTGCCGACCATTTTCTCGCAGTCCACGAACAGGCCAAACACCTTCGACAGGAGGTTGTTTTTGCCGGTCATGGTCCAGGTGACCAACGTGTGGTGGCCGCGAGGCTGGAACGCGAAATCCGTGGTGTTGGTGGCTTTGAAAGGGCGCAGAAATTCGAGGTGAATGCGGATTAATTCCGGCGTTTGACTCTCGGTGATGGTCATCCGGCCCGCGCCCACTTTGTTGTTGCCGTCCCAAGCGAAGCCGGCGCCCTTGCCGGCCGCGGCGCCAGAAAAGCTGTTCTTGCATGCCGGATCCAGTTTGGCCCACGGCGACCACGCGTCCCAGTTGTGAAAATCGTTCACCTGCTCGAAAACGTTAGGGGGCGGGGCGGTTATGGTGGCGGAACGCACTACGGTGAATTCATCCGGTCGTCCCAGCAGCAGGACGAGGAACAGGATGGCGATGATGGCGAGGGCAAGGAGGATGGGGATCATAAATTTCCTTGGGGTGCTTTCAGTTCAGCAGATGGGCGAAGCTCTTGCGCCCGACCCAGAACAGATACAAGGAGAGCGCGACCGTGATGAATAACATCGGGCTCAACAAATCCTTGAACCCGCCGCCGAGCAGGATGTGAAACGTGACAATGTTCACCACCACCGGGCCGAGCAGCAGCAGGCCAAAGTTGCGCAGGCGTGGAATCATCACGAAAAGCCCCCCGACCAATTCAAAGATTTTCACGAAGGTCAGGTAGCCCGTCGGACCAAATGCACCAAAGAACATCGCCGCGGGCGAGCCTTCCGGTGGCGGCGGCGCTTTGACGAGGTTGAACAACACAACTACGGCGGACATGACGAACAACAAGCCGAGCAGAACGCCGGCAATGATGGGTGGGTATTTTTTCATAATTCAGGTTCTTGTCGACGGTTAAACTCAGCCGCCCGCCATCGCCCCAACAACCAGGAATGGCTCCTTGCCGCTGACAATGTCTTCCGGCAACGCGGTGTCCGCCGGTTCCAGCGACAGATCTTCCTTGCAGGCGAAGTAGCGAATGAACGGTCGCCGCTTCAAGGAAGCGTGATCGCGGATCGTGCCGCGTAGCGCGGGATGTTTTGTTTCCAGCGCATCCAACACCGCCTTGATGGTCACTGGGCTGGCAAGCTCAAGCTCCACCTCGCTGTCCACGCGCGCGAGGTTCTTCAGATGAAATGGCAGCACGACGCGAATCACGGGTTAACCACGATTGGACACAAATCCGCACGAACAAACCGCATCCCAGGGGAGTGCGCTCTCGGGGCCGCAACCAAGCCAGCGATGGTGGGGTGAGCGTCCGCGCGCGCCGGTTCGTCAGTCGCCTCGCCTCTCCCGCTACGGACCACCCACCCGCGCTCCGGGAATTCGTGTCCATTAGGGTTCATTGGTGGTTCACTTCAGCGTCTGCACTTCCACCGACAACACCGCCGGCAGATGTGCCGCGATGGTGGTCCAGTTGTTGCCGCCATCCGGCGAGCAATAGACCTGTCCGCCCGTCGTGCCGAAATAGATGCCGCAGTCGTCGAGTTGATCCACCGCCATCGCGTCACGAAACACATTCACGTAACAATCCTTTTGGGGCAGCCCGTTCGTGAGCGCCTCCCATTCGTTGCCGCCGGTCCTGCTGCGATAGACACGCAACTTCCCATCCGGGGGGTAATGCAAGGAATCACTCGTGATGGGCACGACGTAAATTGTCTCCGGCTCGTGTGCGTGCACGTCAATCGGGAAGCCAAAGTCCGTGGGCAGGTTGCCGCTCACTTCCTGCCATTGCCCACCGGCGTTGTCCGTGCGCATGATGTCCCAGTGCTTTTGCATGAACAACGTGTCCGGCCGCGACGGATGCAACGCGATGCG
>CAZIJO010000290.1:0-5592 GCA_964539515.1 uncultured Bifidobacterium sp.
CCGAGGGCTGACGGACTGGCCGACCCACGTAGCGGAGGGGCAGCCGGGACACACGTTGCGGGGAAAGGGGCGCAGGATGTGGCACGGATGACGCGCAGCGGTAAGAGGGAGCGCGAGGGCTGTGCGGCAGGCGCGGGTGGCCGACCTTCCATCGAGCCGGCCTGAGGCGAGCTAAATGCCTTCTCACCGCTTGTGCGGGACAGCCGGTCAGGGTTCGCTTTGGCGCATCACTCGACCTCCAAGTCGAAGTAAACGATACCCTTCTGACGCTCGAAAAACAGTTGGCCTGGGACTTGTTGGGGCTTGCAGTCTTTGGTGAACGCCGCACTTTGACTCCACTCCGCCGAATCGAGATTCAAGTTTGTTACGGTCAGTGCCGGCTTCCAGTCGGGCGGCACTCGTTGCCATTGGAACTGCTGAGAAAGCTCGCCAGCTTTTCCATTCTCCAGTTGGGCAAAGCCAACAACTTTGTCGGCGGGGTTTCCCGGCGGACTCAGAGCCGAGTCTGTGGTGACTTGGGTCGAAGTCCACCAAACCGATTGAAGCTTTCCGAGCTTCGGCAGCCGCTTCTCGATTGGTGCTGCATCAGTTCTCACGGTTTCCTTTGCAGCGGTTGGTTGCGGTTGGTTCGATGACTGGCCACACCCGACGAACAAGAACGCAAGCACGGCATACGAAAAGAGGAGTTTCATGGCGTGCGTTTCGGTTATCGGCGAGGCGGGTCTTCAATTTTTGTCATCGGGCCGATCTCGCCCTTTTTCCAAGTCACCTTCTTCACAACCTTTCCGTTCGTGATAAGTGACTTTGCCCATCCCAAAACCGCGAACCGCCGATTTGCATTGTCTGGCAAACCCGTCGCAATGTCGTGCGCTCCGCGGTTGAAGTTGTATCGGTCTTTCTCGTGGATGGTGATTATCATGGTGAGCGTGTCGCACCCCTCCACGTCGGCAGATCCCCAGATGTAATGCTGGCCGATTGTCTTCTGCCAGTTTTCTGTGGATGCATTTCCAAGCCGCTCTGCATCGCCAGTCATTGAGAAGCGAGCGCCTCCAGTGGTAGCCGGAAAGTGGTCAGAAAGTGGTTCTTGGTTTCGATAACTCATACGTTTTCAGTTTAGCTTCCTCGGAGGCACCGAGGATAAATACACTGACTGTTCACGACCCATAGCGTGCCCATCAGCAACCGCACCGCAATCCATTTCGCCGGGAGGCCCGAATGCCTTGTTCCGAAGCCGCCCCCCCGCGACTGCTACCAAAACAAGCGCCTGCACACGACAGTCAACCAGTTTTGACGCAAGCCTCGCCGGGGATATCCAAAAACCGCTTCCGGTCCTGGTCATGGTTGCAGGTCGGCTCGCGCCGCTTGGCCCTGATTCATCACTGGAGAAATCGCTCCTGGATATTCCGGGCGTAGTTTCCGTGCCATGACTCGCATGGGTGCGCGCAGGTCCGCGAGTAGCCCATACCTCGAACGGTCTCCTTTCCGTACCGTCACCTTCAGGCTCGGGCAGGCACAACCAAACCGAACCCGGGGAACTGAATGATTGATCGTTGGCTGATGTTCGCCGATTTGCTGCTGGGCTCGCCTAACAAGAGAAAGATTGCTGAACCTACGGGGCCATAGATTGACCCAGCGCCCGCCGGGTCTCTGCGCGGCTGTATGCCGCCGGGCGGTTAAAAGACTTGTTTGTCGGTTCCGGGCGGCGCAATCATTTTGCAGTTTATGAATCTGGCAGCGCCAATCCCGCACCCTCGCCCGCGCTGGATGCTCTGCTTGGCCCTCGCGTGCGCGGGGCTGAGCGCCGCTGCTCAGTCAAATTGGCCGCAATTCCGCGGGGAACAGGCGGCCGGCGTGGCCACCAACCTGAATTTGCCCACGACTTGGAGCAGCAGCCAGAATGTTGCCTGGAAAACCCCGGTTCCCGGCTTCGGCTGGTCATCGCCGGTTGTCTGGGGGGACAGGATTTTTGTCACGTCCGTCGTTCGAGACGGCGAGGTCGAGCCGCCCAGGAAGGGACTCTACTTTGGCGGCGAACGACTCACCCCTTCGACAAATACCCAGCACTGGATGGTTTATGCCTTCGATTGGGCCACCGGCAACAGGGTGTGGGAAAAACAAGTGCATGCGGGTTCGCCCGGGACGCCGGTTCACTTGAAGAACACCTACGCGTCCGAAACACCAGCGACCGACGGCGAACGCGTTTACGCCTACTTTGGCAACGTCGGCCTGTACTGTCTGGACCTGGCGGGCAAGGAACTTTGGTCGCAGAAATTTGGCTCCTTCAAAACCCGCGCCGGCTGGGGTACCGCGGCTTCGCCGGTGCTGCACGGGGAACGCGTTTTCGTCGTCAATGACAACGAAGAGAAGTCCTTCCTGGTGGCCTTGAACAAAAAAACCGGTGAACAAATCTGGCGGGTCGAACGGGATGAGAAAAGCAACTGGGCCACGCCGTTCGTCTGGGAAAATGAAAAACGCACCGAACTTGTCGTGCCCGGGCGCAAGCGCGTGCGGGCTTACGACCTCGACGGCAAACTGCTCTGGGAATTGGGCGGCATGTCGTCGATCGTCATCCCGACCCCGCTGGCAAGATTCGGCTTGCTGTTTGTCTGCTCGGTTTTTGTCGGCTAAAAAAACCGGCCGGTGTTTGCCTTCCGGCGGGGCGCCTCCGGCGACATCAGTCTCAAAGACGGGGAAACCAGCAATGAATTCATCGCCTGGTGCGAAAAGACGGCCGCGCCCTACAACCCGTCGCCGCTGGTGTATGGCGATCATTTCTATGTGCTGTTCGATTTCGGATTCCTCAGCAGTCGCGACGCCCGCACGGGCCGGGAGATCTATGAAAAGCAACGCATCAACCTCGAGGGCACATCCGGCTTCACCGCCTCGCCCTGGGCGTACGACGGCAAGGTCTTTTGCCTGAGCGAGGAGGGCGACACGTTTGTGTTCCAGGCGGGGCCGACCTACCAGCTGGTGGGCCGGAACCACCTCGGCGAGATGTGCATGGCCACGCCGGCAATCGCCCGCGACAGCCTCATCATCCGTACCGTGGCCAATCTTTATCGAATCAAAAATTCTACAACCAACTCCCCACCGTGAAGCTGCTCCTCAATTCTGCCACCTTGGCCCTGATCGTAATCGCGATTGCGGCTTGTCGCCCGGCTCATCCCTATCTCCATGCGCCATCCACCGACACGTACGCGAAGCACGATCCGAGCGGGTTGACCATTCTTTCCTCGGGCCGATACCTAAAGCCCATCGGCCGCCACATTCCGGTGGGCGGCGAACCGTATGGTTTGGCGATGAGTCGCGACGGCCGGACTTTGTTCGTGGCGAGTGACGGCCTCGGGCAGATTATCACGGGTTGGACGCAGGCGAAGCCAATGGTGACGGAAGTCAAACCGCCGCTGGTGCCGCGGAAAGGAAAAAAGGAGCGGGCATCAAACGGCGGGGGCGCGGATTTCTCGCCCGACGGCCGCTGGCTGTATTGGAGCAGCGGTGAAACGGGTGCCGTGTATGTCTTCGATGTGAACTCGCCGACAAACATGGTCGAGATATCGTTGAACACCGAAATTGGCGGACGCACCTATGAGGACAGTTACGTCACGGATGTGAAGCTGAGTGCCGATGGCAAATACCTTTATTGCTCCGATGTGACCAATTTCCGATTCGTGGTGATTGACGCGCAACAGCGCAAGGTGGTCGGCTCGGTGCCGGTGGGGCGCTATCCCTACGCCCTGGCCGTGGTGGGCGACAAGGTTTACACCGCGAACATCGGCCTTTTCGAATACAGCCCCATTCCCCTGCCCAATGACCCGCGCTTCGACAAGCGGGGTCTGACTTTTCCGCCGTTCGGCTACCCCAGCCAGGAGGCGCGGGATGGCGTGGAGTTCGAGGGGCGAAAGATTCCCGGACTGGGCGAACCGAATGTGCCCGAATCCTTCTCGGTTTGGGGTGTTGATGTTTCCTCACCGGCGGCGCCGAAGGTCGTCACCCGCTTGAAGACCGGTTTGCTGGTCGGCGCTCCTTCGGACAACGGCAAGACGGTGGGAGGCAGCGCGCCCAACTTCCTGGCCGTGCGGGAGAACGCCCTTTTTGTTTCCAACGGGAACAACGACATGATCGAGCGCATTGATCTGGCCAAGAATGAGATCGTGGCCAAGCAACGCATCATCCCTTCGCCCCTGGTCGCCAAGGTGCGCGGCGTCAGTCCCTCGGGCATGGCGGTTTCTCCGGACGGCCAGCGGCTTTATGTCGCCGAGTTGGGCATCAATGCCATCGCGGTTCTGGATACGAAGACCCTGGAAGTGATCGGACACATCCCGACGGCGTGGTATCCGTATCGTGTCGCCCTTTCGCCGGATGGCAAGCAGCTCGTTTGCATCTGCTTTCGTGGGTTTGGCAATGGACCGAACGCGGGCAAGGAGATTCCCAAGAGCGACTTTCTCGGCATGCGCGGGGTCGTCAGCGTTCTTGCGGTGCCGACCGATGCCGAACTCAAAACCATGACCGCCGATGTATTGGCGTACAACGGCATGGTTGATCGGACTGCTGACCGGGAGAAAATGTCCTCCCCCGTCATTCCGACGGCACCCGGCAAACTCTCGAAGGAAATCAAATACGTCGTGTTCATCACCAAGGAAAACCACACCTACGATACGATCTTTGATCGCATTCCGGGCGCCAAACACGACCCGAGCCTGCTGCGCTGGGGGCTGAATCAAACCATCGAAGGCAAAGGGCAACCCAAACTCGAAGGCGTGGCGGTGATGGCCAACCACAACGCCCTGGCGCGCCAGTTCACCGTCAGTGACAATTTTTACATGGAGCCGGAGGCCTCGGGGGTGGGCCATCGCTGGCTGGTGGGCGTGCAACCGAACAACCTGATGCAAATGACCTACTCGGTCGGCTGGTCATTCAAGAAGGACAGCACGGCGCCCGGCCGCCGCTACTCGATGGGCTCGAACGGATCGCTCATTCCGGAGGATTATCCGGAAGCCGGCGCTATGTGGGAACATCTGGCACGGAACGGCATCACCTTTCGCAACTACGGGGAGGGCTTCGAGTTTCCCGGTGTGGACGAGGCGGAGGACACGCACCCCACCGGCGCGCGTGAAGTGGTGAACATCCCGATGTCCAAGGTTCTCTACGACAATACCTGCCGCGAGTTCCCGATTTTTAACATGAACATTCCGGACCAGTACCGGGCGCACTGGTTCATGAAGGATGTCGAAAAGCTGTTCTTGAATGGCAAACAACCCTTTCCGCAATTCATCAACATTGCCATCTGCAACGATCATGGCAGCGGCGTCCGCCCCGACAAGGGCTACCCCTATCTCGCCTCCTGGATGGCCGACAATGATCTGGCGCTGGGCCGGATTGTCGAGTTCCTGAGCCATACGCCGTACTGGAAAAACATGGCGATCTTTGTGACGCAGGATGACTCCGGCGGCGAACCGGATCACGTGGACGCACAGCGCAGCGTCCTGATGGTCATCAGCCCGTGGGCCAAACGCGGTTATGTCTCGCACCGCCACACCACCATCGTCAGCATGCACCGAACGCTCTACCAGATTTTCGGGCTTCCCCCGTTGA
>CAZIJO010000291.1:0-5556 GCA_964539515.1 uncultured Bifidobacterium sp.
GGCGATGAGGACGTGCCGCTCGAAGTCGTCCATCCCGGCGATCTGTTGCGCGTGCGGCCCGGCGAAAAGATTCCAGTGGACGGCGAAGTGGTCGAAGGCCGCAGTGCGGTGGATGAATCGATGTTGACGGGCGAGCCGTTGCTGGTGGAGAAAACGCCCGGCGCGAAGGTTTCCGGCGGAACGGTCAACACCACCGGCGGCCTCGTGATGAAAGCCGAGCGCGTCGGCAGCGAAACGATGCTCGCGCAGATCGTGCATCTCGTGGCGCAGGCGCAGCGCAGCCGTGCGCCGATTCAGGCGCTGGCCGACAAGGTGGCGGCGTGGTTCGTGCCGGCCGTGCTGGCGGTCGCGGGGTTGACCTTCGGCGCTTGGATGCTCTGGGGGCCGGAACCACGGCTTGCTTATGCCCTCACCAACGCCGTCGCCGTGCTCATCATTGCCTGCCCATGCGCGCTCGGCTTGGCCACGCCGATGAGCGTAATGGTCGGTATCGGACGCGGCGCGCAGTTGGGCGTGCTTATCCGCAACGCCGAAGCCATCGAGAAGCTCGCGCAGCTCGACACGCTCGCCGTGGATAAAACCGGCACTCTGACCGAGGGCAAGCCGAAGCTGGTGGAGGTGCAGCCCGTGAGCGGCCTCGTCGCCGGCGAATTGCTCCGCCTCGCGGCCTCGCTCGAACAAAGCAGCGAACATCCCCTGGCCCACGCCGTCGTGGTCGCGGCGCGGGAGCAGGGGCTTTCGTTGGAGACGGCGAAGGATTTTCACTCCACCACCGCCGGGGGCGTCGCTGGCACCGTGCAGGGCCGGCGCGTGCTCGTGGGCAAGGCGGAATTTCTCCGGGACCGGGGTGTGACCGGTCTCGACGCGCTCGAAGCCATCGCCGGGACGCGACAGGCCGAAGGCGCGACGGTGATCTTCGTTGCCCGCGACGGCCGAGCCGCGGGGTTCCTGGTGGTGGCCGATCCGGTGAAGCCCACGACGCCGGAAGCGCTGGCCGAGTTGCGCGCCCTCGGGGTGAACGTTCTGATGCTCACCGGCGACAACCCGCGCACCGCCGGGAGCGTCGCACGGCGGTTGGGCATTGCTGAATTTCAGGCCGGCGTCACGCCGCGCGACAAGCATGAAAGGGTGATAACGCTCAAAGCCGCCGGCCGGGTCGTGGGCATGGCCGGCGACGGCATCAACGATGCCCCGGCGCTCGCCGCCGCCGACGTCGGCATCGCGATGGGCACCGGCACGGACATCGCCAAGGAGAGCGCCGGCGTGACCCTCGTGAAAGGCGATCTTCGCGGCCTCGTGCGCGCCATCAAGCTCGGTCGCGCCATGATGCGCAACATCCGGCAGAACCTCTTCTTCGCGTTCGCTTACAACGCGCTGGGCATCCCGATCGCCGCCGGGGTGCTTTACCCGATCTTCGGCGCGCTGCTCAGTCCCGTCATTGCCGGCGCGGCCATGAGCCTGAGTTCCGTGTCGGTCATCGCCAACGCCTTGCGACTGCGTCATCAAAGGCCGTAGCCAAGCGTACCTGGTGGGTATTACGACTCAAGGAACATGGTATTTCGGGTGCGCGGCCGGGGCGGGTAGGATCCAGCGATCTTGAAAACAATGAACCTAACCATGAACGAAATGAAAACCGCTGCAAACTTCCTCACCGAGGCGAACCTGCTCGCCCCGCCGGCATCGCACTCTCTGTCGCCGAATCGCGCAGGCAACTTATTTGGCCCATCGCCGACTAATGGGTGCACACACCATCGAACCGTCACCGGTAGTTTGTCCCGGCGAACCTTCCCAATGCCCGATGTCAACGCGCCGCCGATGCCCGCGCTGGCCGCGCCCGGCGTCGTATACAATGGCCGGCCGGCCGAAAACTTCGGCGGCATGGACTCGTCGCGAGGGTATCCCGACGTGCGCAGTTTCCGCGGAAAGTTCGGGCTGGTCATCCCGGCGACGAACACCAGCATGGAACACGAACTATGGAGCATCATCTTCGCAAACCAGGGGCCGCGTGGCTTGCGGGGCGTCGGCTTGCACACCGCCAGTGTCGTCACTCCGAAACCGAAGCTGGCGACGGAGGAGGACTTGCTCAACTACCAGAAGCAATTCCTCGGCGGTCTGAAGGCGGCGGTGGACACCGCCCAGCTGGCCGCGCCGCAATACATGATCATGGGCATGAGCCTCGAACATGTCGTGGGCGGGCTGGACGCCATCACAGCGCCGATGGCGCACATCGAAGCCTACTCCGGCCTCGGCTGGGCTTCGTCGCACGCCGCCATGCCCGCGGCGTTGCGGAAGTTTGGCGCGCGGCGCGTCGGGCTGCTGACGCCCTTCGACAAAAAGGGCAACGAGCATGCGACGCGGATGTTTGAGGAACTCGGCTTCGAAGTCGTGGCGAGTGTCGGTTTCTCCTGCGCCGACGCGCTGCACATTGCCCACCTTCCCGACTGGGCCAAGGAGAAAGCCATTCTCGAATGGCTCGCCACGGGCGAAAACCAGCTCGACGCCGTCGTCCAGTGCGGCACCAACATGAGTCTGCTCGACGTGACTGAGAAACTGGAGCCGGTGGTGGGGATTCCGATCCTCGGTGTCAACGCGGTGCTTTTCTGGTACGCGCTGCGGGAAAATGGCTTCAACGATCCGCTTGCCGGCGGCGGCCGGTTGCTGCGAGAGTTTTGACGCAATCGCCCGCGGCAACGAGCCCGCCAATACTGCCATGCCCAAACCAACGCACATCGCCGAAACCGCGCTCTACGTGGATGACCTCGAGCGCGCCTGCCGGTTCTACACCGACCTGTTTGCGTGCCCGACGTTGCGCCATGATGAACGATTCTGCGCGCTCCGCATCGCCGCGGGGCAAGTCTTGCTGTTCTTTCTGCGCGGCGGTTCGCAGCAGCCCACCCGGCTGAATGACGGCGGCGTCATCCCGGCCCACGATGGCTCTGGCCCGTTGCACGTTTGCTTCGGTATCAATGCGAGCGACCTAATCGGTTGGGAACGCAAGCTGGAGCGGTTTGGTATCGCGGTCGAAAGCCGTGTCCGCTGGCCGAGCGGCGCAACCAGCCTCTATTTCCGCGACCCCGATCACCATGTCGTGGAGCTGGCCACGCCGGGATTGTGGCCGTGATGATCGCCAGCTCATGGACGCGTGTTCATGGAGAACCTTCGCCGCGCTCACGCTTTGCGACCAACCCGGTGACGGCGCGCCCACTCGGACCAGGGCGCGGGTCCGGCAACTCCTGGAAAAAGTGTTGCTCGCGCGCCCGATCCCGGCTGAAACTCCGGTCCGCATGAATCCAGTTCACACTCCGAAAAGCGGTGGTCAGTCCGTGAATGTCCTTGGCACCCCAATGTTGCTTCGCGTGTTTGGTCGCGACACCAACGGGACCATCGCCGTGGTCGAATCAATCGATGCGCCGGACTCAGGTCCGCCACCGCACATTCACCATCGCGAGGACGAGACATTTCAAATCCTCGCCGGCGAATATGAATTCATGGTCGCGGGCCAGACCGTCGCGGCAAAGACGGGCGATACGTTGTTCGCGCCACGGGGAATTCCCCACACCTATCGTTGTGTGAGTCCGGGCGGCGGAAGACTTTCCGTCGTGCTGACCCCCGCCGGCTTCGAGAATTTCTTCGCGGAGATTGGCGCGCTGGGGCCAACGGAACAGCAGGACATTCCCCGCGTGATCGGGATCGGGAAGAAATATGGTCTGGAGATCCTGCCGCCGCCACAGTAACGATCATGGCCGGAGCAAAGGAAATCATCCGTGTGGGCCAGATTGCGATCCGCTTCCGGCTGGAAAGCAAAGACTCCAACGGCCAGTTGGCCATGTTTGAGTTCACCGTTCCGGCGGGCGCGAAAGTGCCCGTGCCGCATTCGCACGAACACTACGACGAAACCATTTACGGTCTGGAAGGCGTGGTGACGTTCACTGTCAACGGCCAGCCGGTGGACATCGCTGCGGGTGACACTTGTTTCATTCCGCGCGGCGCGGTCCATGGCTTCGACAATCTGAAGCCATCAGACGCCAAAGCTCTTGCCGTCGTGACGCCCGCGCTCATCGGGCCGGAGTTCTTTCGCGAAATGGCCGCCATCATCAACGTCGGCGGCCCGCCGGACGTGGAAAAACTCAAAGCCGTGATGACCCGGCACGGGCTCGTTCCCGCTCTGCCGCAGAAGTGACAATCCCAGCGGAATTGTGGCCTCCAAACCAAGGTTGCGAGGGGCGAGCTACCTTGGGTGACGGATCAGAAACGGAGTCAACCGCAACGCGGTTGTGGCGAATGTCGCGCGCGATGGAGGGAAGGGAATGGTCGCAACCGCGTTGCGGTTGGAAATGATTTGCGGACGGTGACCCAGGGTAGCTCGTGCCTCGCAACCCTGGGCTTTGGGACGGAATCCCGCTGGGATTCTCAGACGGCGCGGCCGTCAGTCGGTTTGACGTTCGCGAACCACGCGGAGCGTGTGGAAGAAAGCCTCAAGGTGAGTTTCATCCCACTTGGACTCGTCGAGCTTCTTGCTGACGACTGCCGTCGAGATGTAAACATGACCGCCGGGCGCGGTAAGCAAGTAACGCACGTCTTTGAATGGACCGCGCCATGAGTCGCCAGTTCGGACAAACTTTGTGCCCACAACGTCGCCGAAGCGGACAGGTAGAATTGCCAGTTTCGACACGCCATCGCTCCGGTTTTCGACCTCTGCAAAATTGGCGGCAGCCTCTTCTGTTATCGAGTCAATTGCGGTGAGCGTTCCTTTCCAGCGGATTATCATCGCCACTTCGGTTCGGCTTTTCACGCGCCGCACCTTCGCGTCTTTTGGCAAATCCATTATGGCTTCAGGCGGAGGTTCTGCGGCCTTCGCCGATTCTTCGATGATGCGTTTGGCAAGTTCTGATGGCGAAACCATCAAGAAGCCGCGCACGAATTGCAGACAGTCGTTTTTGTTTGCTGGCTCGCCCAACCATTTCTCAAGTGCCGCCAAATCTGTTTCCAATATGGTTTGAGCCTTCGCTTCTGAACTCCCCTTGATGCGTTTGGTCAACAGTGCGAACAACGGGGCTTCACCCGAGTCCTCATTGAGTTCCTCCGGCGCACACGCCGCAAATTTTTTCCTGAATGGCTGTAAGTAATGCAACTCCTCTGGTAACGGAGAGAGACGGGGCTTCGCTTGCTTGTTCATTCGATTCGATTGTTTTTGCTGCCGTCACCTATTACCCAAACGGCCATGATTTCTCCAGCCCCAACGGGGCTGTGCCCCAAAGCCCAAGGTTGGCGCGCCTGCGCCTACCTTGGGTGAACGTGGCAAATCGGGAACAACCGCAACGCGGTTGTGGCCATGTCGCACGCGATAGGCGGAATGAACGGACGCAACCGCGTTGCGGTTGGGGATGTTCATTGGACGTTGACCCAAGGTAGCTCGTTCCTCGCAACCTTGGGCTTTGGGACGGAATCCCGTTGGGATTCTCGGCGGGACGAGTTTGCAGCCCACTCACGTTGGCCGCTACGGATTGAAAAGCTTCTCCACCTTCGCCTTCACGCTTTCATCCATCTTGATGAGCG
>CAZIJO010000292.1:0-5543 GCA_964539515.1 uncultured Bifidobacterium sp.
CGCGCCCGCGTCAAAAACTTTCGCAATGTTCGGGTGATCCATCAGCGCCAGCGCCTGCCGCTCGACCTCGAAGCGGGCGATGACGTTCTTGGTGTCCATGCCCAGTTTGATGACCTTAAGCGCGACGCGGCGGCAGACGGGTTGCTCCTGCTCGGCCATGAAAACGGAGCCGCAGCCGCCCTCGCCAATGAGCTGGAGGATTTTGTAATTTCCGATTTTGTCGCCCGGCTTTTCACCCGCTGGCAAGCTGGGGACGATGGGCGCATTTGGTGATGAAGCGACGGCGGGTGTTTCGAGAGGACCGTCACTCTTTTCGTGGAAGCGAATCAGGTCGCGAATCCGCTCGCGCAGCGTCACGTCGCCGCCACACGCGGCTTGGAGATAAGCCTCCCGCTGCTCCGTCGGCAGTTGTAGCGCACCCTCGAAGATCGCCTCTTCGCGGGGATGCTTTTCATTCATAAAACGTTCAGATCGCGTTTTTCAAAAATGTTCCGCGAATTTTCACGGCCCTAATCTCACGCGATAGAATGTTGCGCTGTTCGTCGCGCCGTTGATGTGGACATAGTTCGTGGTACCCTCCTCCGTGCCGGGGACAACAATCGGCAGGCTCAAATCGTGAAAGGTGTTGCTGCCAAGATTGCCATTGGTCTGTACGACATAGCTGTGGCCGCCTACGGTCGTCCACTCCACGCGGATGCTGTTGCCGTTGGTTTTCACCACGCCCTTCGTTTGAAAATTGGAGAGGGGATTCAGCGGGTCGGTTCCGGCGAGGCCTTCGGCGGCATTGCTCTGGCCATCGCCGTCAGAGTCCAAATCGGGACTGAGTTGAGGTACATGGTTCGTGATGAGGATGCCGCCGGGTTCCTTGATAAACTGGCCGCAGGCGCTATTAACAATCAAATTATCGACCACCAATTTCGCGCCGGCGCCGAGGATGAACGTGCCGTTGCGCACGTCCAGAGTGGCCGTATGTGTCGCATTCGTCACATAGAGCGTGCCGCCGATCATATTGACATTGCCCCGCGCGCCAGTGACGCAATCCCCATTCCCCAGAATCATCTTATCAGTGATCACCACGACGCTGCTGTTGGCCGCCTGCGTAAAGGTTCCAGTATGGCCGGCGCTGTAACCGACATACATCGAGTTCAACTGCCCCCGGACATTGAAGGCATATGCCGGAATTGATACGTGCGAGTCATTGCCATTGGCGATGGTAAGGCTGGTGCCGCTGCCATCCAGATCGCCGCCTTCCCAGAGGATCCAATTGGAATCGAGTCCTTGTCCTGGACCGGTGCCGCTGCCGAGCAGCTTGAGGCGGCCCCCAAGGAAATGAAAACCTCCCGACCCCAGACCGTTGGTCGAGCCGAGCAGGATTCGTCGAAAGGTGTGATTGCCGCTGTAAATTGTAAGCACGCCGTTGCCGGATGAACCGATCTGCGTCAGTCCGTTCGAAGCGGTGCAGGAGCCCCCCATCAAGGTGATCGAACTTGTGGCCATGAGCGAACCGCTAACCACGGTCAGATTGGATGCGACGTTGAGCACGGAGTTACTATGCAATGTCAGGAGACCAAGGCCTCCGGCGGTGCTGCCTAACTTGAGTGTGGTGACCTCCATCGTGGCATCGGCGATGTCGGCGATGCCAGTGCCTGCGCCGGTAGTTGTGCCGTTGTTGCCGAGGCCGAGGGTGGCGTTGGTGAAGTACAGCGTGCTGCCACTTGAAACAGTGAGGGTGTTGGTTGCACCCGCTTTCGTGCCAACGAAAAAATCTTTCAGGGCGGTGACGCCGCCGCCGTTGGCGAGGATGAGATTGTCGGTGTCGAAGACACCTGCAAACAGGAACAGCGAACCGCCGTTCAAGATGGTGGTGGCGGTGTGGGTGGCGTTGGTGACGTAGAGAGCGCCACCGAAAGCGGAGACGCCGAAACTCCCCTGTGAATTACTGCGGACCGTCAGCGACGTTGAAATCAATGTGGTGCCACCGCTGACGTTGAGCGAACCGGCTGCGGTATTGCTTTCACCAATTGAAACAACCGGCACAGTAAGCCTGCCATTGGCCACGTTTACCATGCCCGCTCCTTGCACAACGTGGAGTTCAGGCATTGAGACTTGTGCTCCCTCAATGGAAAAAGTCCCGCTTGAATCCGGGTCGTCGAGAGCCAGGAAGGTTTTTCCGAGGGTTATTACCGAGTTGGACCGCACGGTAAAGGAACCTGTTCCAGAGACGCCGATGGCGGTGGCGCCGAGTTGGACGTCGGCATTGGTGATAGTCAGGTTGCCGGTTCCGTTTACACCCAGGTTGATCACAGGGCTATCTGGGCCGGAATACGTATTGGTGGCGATCCAGGTCCCGCCATTGATGGACATGGTTGCAACGGAAGCCGCGTCCCCGCCCATCGTGAGCCCGTAACCGAATACGTTGGAACAGTTCACAAACGTGGCCGTGCCGTTGAAAAGATAGCCGAGGTAAAAGTGGTGTGGCGTAAAGATGCAATTGGACATGCTCAAATTGCCCGTTCCTCCGCCGCCAAGAATGGAGCCGCCGACCGTGGTATACATCGAATGCGACGTGTCGATTGTTGAGTTGACCGCCAGCACGTGGCCATCAAACTCCACTCGGCTGCCCAAATCGGTGGTGGTAGGTGTTGTTCCATTGTCCACTTTGAGAGCGGAGTTGAGGAGGGTCAGCGCGCCGCCCGGGCGGACCATGAGGTTGGAAATCACATGCAAAGGGGTGCTGGTTCCAGCGTCGTTCAGGGACAGCGTGTTTGTGTAGGAATTAGCCGGCGCTCTGATGGTGAGATCTGCAACGCTCATGGTGTTTGGGAAACTCAACGAAGTGGTCGCATCTATCGTGACCGTTATCGGGGTGGTCAGGGAGGAATTGGTGATGTAACTGGAATCGGTGGCGCTCGGCGCACCAAGCGACCAATTTGTCGGAACTTCCCATTTGCCGGAGGAGGCGTTGGTATAAATGTTGGGCGCGGCGAGCGCGGGCAAGCTGAAAAGCGAACCCGCCAGGGTGATGAATGTCGTGAGCTTTAACGAAAAGACTATATGGGTTTTCATGAGGCAAGACCTCGCTCCTTTAGGACGGCAAATGCCTTGAAGTGGGGTGAATCTCCGCTTTGGTCCTTATTTTAATTCCTTCAGATTTTTCGTATCATCTGCTAATGCGAGATTCAAGGTGAATGTGTATCAACGGCGCAGACTTTTTTTTGATGATCCAGTTTTTGATTGGATTTCGCATGATTGAATGATCGGAAAAACCGGGCTAGTGTTGTTGAAGTTTCGGAGACTTTGGCGCGAGGACTGTGGCAGCTTGCAGCAGTTCCAGCATGCGTTTCAATCAGACATCAGGGAACCATGAACCATCAGAAGAAGTACGGATTCACCTTGGTGGAATTGCTGGTGGTAATCGCCATCATCGCGATCTTGGCGGCGATCCTTTTGCCCACACTGTCCAAGTCGAAAAGTCAGACTCAGTCCATCGCCTGCCTAAACAACCTCCGGCAACTTTCGATTTGCTGGCAGCTTTATGCCGGCGATTTTAACGATCTGATGGTGCCTAACAACAACATCGCTGGCAGGGCGCCGGGGTCTTCCTGGTGTCAGGGCACAGGCATTTTGGAGACGAACACGACGGTCATCGAATCCGGTCTGCTCTTCGGCTATAATCGTTCGACGGCCTTGTATCATTGTCCCGCCGACGTTTCGACGGTGGTCAGCTTGAGCGGCACTCGGCTTTCACAATTGCGCAACCGAAGTTATAACTTGAGCCAGTCGGTCAATGGCGATCCCACCGTCTGGCTGGCAACGCATATTCCGAACTTCAAGAGAGTTTCCGAGGTCAATGGACCAAACCCTTCCCAATGTTTGGTCTTCATTGACGAGAACGAGGATACCATGCTGGACACTCATTTTGGAATGCCGACGGCGAATTATGGCAACACCAATCAATGGTGGGACATGCCCTCGCACCGGCATGGTCAAGGCGCTAATTTGTCCTTTGCCGACGGCCGTGCGGAGCACTGGCGCTGGACAGTCCCGAAGATTGCCCAAAGCAATCCGATGCCGGTCACAACCGCAGACCGCCGTGATTACGACCGGGTGCGCGTGACGATCCGGCAAAAATATTAATCTTGGTTTTTACGCGGTGGCCTTGGCGGAAGTATGTTCCTGAACAAGCATTCATGCGCGAGAGTTAATAGAAAAACACGGAAGCCTGCTATCGCGGCAAGCTTCCGTGTACGATCCAAGGGTATCTAAAAGGCAGGCTTCAAACACCGACGCCTTCCTGCTTTTGTTGCTGCTGGCCCTGAACACGGGCGACCGCGCGCCTGGCGGTGCGGCCAATTTGCGCCATGACCGTTTCCTTCTGGTCATCGGGCAGGTCTTTCACCAACAAGTCATAGGCTCGCTTCAACTCCGGGTTGCGGTTGATCTGTTTCAGGACGCCTTCACGAATACGCTGCTGACGGTCGAGTTCGCGAACCTCGTTGAGAACGACGGTACGTTCGAGTCGCTCGCGGGGCATCGCTTGAACGTAGGCCCAATACTTGGGGTTCTCTTTGATGTAGGCATCAATCTTGGCATCCACTTCCGGATTGCTCCGAAAGGTGGGCGTGTCTGACGGGGCGGCATTGCCGCCGGCGCTCGGTGGCGCTGAGGATTTCGGTTTGCTCATAACGATTCGTTTTTTGGTTTTGGTTTGCGCGGCATCTGCCGTGTTCGCCAGGACGAGACAATGCAATTGCCCCGTTCCAGCAAAGTGACTTCATGGTTTCATTGCATCGGCCTTTTCAGGCGTGAACGCAGGCACTTCGTTCGTCGGGTGAGAAGGGGCGGCAGAAAGCTTTTGAAGTTCCTTGCCGAACTCGACGACACGCTGTTCGTTGGTCGCGAGACGGACATTCAAAAGGGCATTATTGCGTGCCACGTTCTTCATCTCGCCGAGCATCGACTGTAACTCCCCGTATGACTGCGCGAGCTTTGCCGCTTCGAGCATCACACGCGCAGTGGCCTCCCGCTGGCGGTTCATCTCGGCGACAACGACATCGTTGGTGAGCGGTGGAGCGAATGCGGAATCCGGCGGTGGATTCAACAGATTGGCCGTATTGAGCGCGGCAGGATGCAGATTCCAGCGGGCAGAAACTTCGATGCGATAGACGGGATGCTGTTCGTGCATCGTCTCCGGGTGATTTGGGTCAACGAAGCGGCCGATATGGTAGGCGCGTACGACCTCGCCGTAGCGAACGGCCTCGATGGGTTCGACGGCCGGTGGCGGCGTAGGGCGAAGGACCATCTGTGGGCGCGAGGCGCACGAGGCGACCAGCACGAGTGGAATGAGCGCGAGATATTTCATGGCTGAAACAATGGGGTTGAGTTTGGTATGGCCACGCCCGGTGTGTGGGTAGCAGCCACACCAAACGCAGCGGTTGGGAGAGACACAGGAGATTTGGCTATCGTTTCCTCGGCAAAGGGCTTCAATGAACCGCCGATGGCGGCCTCGCTGCGGTCAATCGTCTGAACAATGTAGAGGTAAA
>CAZIJO010000293.1:0-5508 GCA_964539515.1 uncultured Bifidobacterium sp.
TGCGCAAGCTGATGAAGACCCCCGCGATGAACAAGATCGTCCACGCGCGCATGGCCGAGCGGCTCATGATCACCGACCGCGCGCTGATGACGCTGCGGGGCATCGTGCAGGTGTCCATGTTGATCAACGTCTTTCTCCTGGTATGCGAAGTTTTCAAGGAATTCTACTCCGGCAATCTTCACGGCATTTCCGCCCGGTACCTTTTTGTCGGCTTGCACGGCCATCATGCGCTCGTGCCCTGGATCTGGTCTGCCATCGCCCTCAACCTGATCGCAATGGTGTTGCTGCTGCTGCCGGTCAGCCGCACTTTGAAGTGGCTCAACCTGACGTGCGTCCTCGCGATCGTAGGCATCTGGATCGAAAAAGGCATGGGGCTGGTCATTCCCGGTTTTATCCCGACGCCGCTGGGGGCGGTGGTCGAATACCGTCCGTCGTTGAATGAAACGCTCGTCTGCTTCGGCATCTGGGCGTTTGGCCTCCTCTGCTACACGGTCTTTCTCCGCATGGCGGTGCCCATCCTTCAGGGCCGGCTGACCCGGGCGAATGAGGCCGGCGCCATCGCCGCGAGCGCCGGCGTCGCGCTGGCCCCCCGCCAACCGTAAACGCACTGCCGCATGGCCTCGCAGCTTACTGCCGCTGATGCCCGTCAATCCCTGAACTCCCACGTGGCGGCCAAGGGTGCGGAGATCAATGCGAAGTATGGTCCGCACATCGGTTGGCAGGAATTGCTGCGCCTGCTCGATGACCGTGCCTGTGTGCGGTATCCGTGCAAAATCGTTTTTGATGCCGCCGGGTTGCAGCCCGGTGAGTGCGCTCATCCGGCGGCCAACGGTTGCCGGCCCGAAGACGGCTTCACGATGTACGTGCATCCGTTGTTTATGACCGACCTTGCGCGCGTGCCGTGGCTCGTGCTCTACCAACTTGTGCTCGTCAACTATGGAGCGTTCGCGGCGCCGGAAGATGCGGAGGTTTTTGGCGCCAATGCGCTCGGCATTTCCCCGGCGGTGTATTATGCGACGCTCTGCGAAATGGCGGATGAAATTGGTGGCGAGTCATCGGCGGCCTGATCGCCGGCCGTTTCCGAAGCGGCAATAAATGGCTGGCCTTTGCCAAGATTGGGAATGCAGATCGGGAGGGGCTGATAAACATTGGGGCGCAGTAATGGGCGCTGCACCGCAAAGGAAAATATCGCGGTTGCCGTCCCGGTTCGATTGGTGTTAATTAACTAGCAAAACTTATGAAGAAACTACTCACCCTGGGCCTTGCGTTCTTCGCTGCTTCCGCTTTGTCCGCCGCAGCCGCTGACGCCAAGGCGAACTATGACAAAGGTTGTGCCAAATGCCACGGGGCGGACGGCAAAGGCCAGACCAAGATGGGCCAGAAGCTCGGCATCAAGGATTACACCGATGCCAAGGTCCAGGCCGAGATGAAGGATGAAGCCGCGACCAAAGCCATCAAGGAAGGCCTCAAGGACAAGGATGGCAAAGTGCTGATGAAACCATCGGAGGACCTGTCGGCCGATGACATCAAGGCGCTGGTTGCCTACATGCGGGCGTTCAAGAAATAGGTTGAATTTTTGGAGCGGCCGGGCGCTCAAATGGGTTGACGGGTTCGGTTTCGAGTTCTGCCCGACTGGCTGGGAAGGCCCGGCCAGCCGGGCCAACGGTCAACACTAAACATTCCGCTACCATTATGAAAAAGTTCATCTCCCTCACCATCGTCGCGGCGGTCGTTGCCACAGGGACGCTGCTGGCAGCCGACGCCAAAGTCATCTACGACAAGGAATGCACCAAGTGCCACGGCGCCGATGGCAAGGGTGACACGAAAATGGGAAAGAAGCTTGGCGCCAAGGATTACACGGACCCCAAAGTTCAAGCCGCCGTCACGGACGAAGCTGCTTTCAAAGCCATCAAAGAGGGCCTGAAGGACAAGGAAGGCAAGACCCTGATGAAACCGACCGAAGGGGTGTCGGACGCCGACATGAAGGCCGTGGTCGCCTACATGCGGACCTTTAAGAAGTAAGGCCGACCGCCAGCGGTTTGCCACGGAAGAATTCGGGAGGGGCCGGACGCTCCAGCCGCGGGAGTCCGGCCCTTTTAAGCACCGCCGGCAGCCGGGCAGCCGGCCGCAATCAGGTTGAAATCGCGAACATTTAATGAGTACTGAAAATCCAGCGCCATCGTCTCCGTCGCCCCGGCCCTCGCTCCTCCGAAACTGGCTGAGCTTGAGCGGCCTGGTTGTCGTCATCGGCAGCCTGTTTTCGTTCTTCCTGCTGTTTGTCCTGGATACGATGGCGCACTTCTCCAACCCGTACGTTGGCATCCTTACGTACGTTATCGCGCCTGGTTTCCTGTTCTTTGGGCTTTTCCTGACGGTGGTGGGCGCGTTGCGGGAACGGAAGAAACTGGGCGCTTCGGTCGGCTTGTTGCCAAAGATGGTGGTGGATCTCTCGCGGCCACGCGACCGGAAGATCATGGGGATGTTCATTGTGGGCAGCCTCCTGTTTCTGCTCCTCTCGGCGGTCGGCAGCTACCAAACGTATCACTTTACGGAATCCACCCAATTCTGCGGCCAGACCTGCCACACGGTGATGCAACCCGAGCTGGTCACTTATCAGCATGGGGCGCACGCCCGGGTGGCGTGCGTGCAGTGCCACATCGGGCCGGGGGCGGAATGGTTCGTGAAGGCCAAGATTTCCGGCACCTACCAGCTCTACGCGGTGGCCTTTAACAAGTATCCGCGGCCGGTGCCCACGCCGATCAAGAACTTGCGCCCATCCCAAGAAACGTGCGAGCAATGCCACTGGCCAAAAAACTTCGTCGGCAACCTGGACAAGACGTACAACTATTTTCTCGGCGATGAAACCAACACGCCCTTCTCGGTGCGCATGACCATGAAAGTTGGCGGCGGCGATGCCACGCATGGGCCGGTGGGCGGGATCCACTGGCACATGAATGTCGGCAACAAAGTGCAATATGTGGCCACCGACCCTGCGCGCCAGAATATTCCCTGGGTCCGCGTGGTGGATGACCAGGGCGTCGTCACGGAATACCGCACCAAAGCCTTCACCAACGCCATCGTCGAGAGCCAGGTGCGCACGGTGGATTGCATGGACTGCCACAACCGCCCGGCGCACGTTTATCAGTCGCCGAACGACGCGGTGAACCTGGCGATGTATCTGGGCAACATTGACCGCAGCCTGAAGTGGATCAAAACCAATGCCATCTACACCCTTACGCGGAAATACACGAACGAAACCCAGGCCTTGCAGAGCATTGCCACGCATCTTGCCGGCCAGTATCCGAATGAGCCGAAAATCAAACCGGTGATTGCCGCGGTGCAACAAATTTACACCAATAACTTCTTCCCGGAGATGAATGCTTCGTGGGACAAGTATCCCAATAACATTGGGCACAAGGACTGGGCCGGCTGTTTCCGCTGTCACGACGGCAAGCACATGACCGCCGATGGCCAACGCAGCATCAAGGCCAGCGATTGCAACACGTGCCACACGATCCTCGCCCAAGGGAGCGGTGAGGAACTCAATCTGTTAACGCCGGCGGGTCAGAAATTCAAACATCCGGGAGACGAAGTCGATGGCGCGTGTAACGATTGTCACACGGGCGGCCTCTGATCGACGCGACTTGATTTACCATCGGGCCGCGGCACAGGGGTTGCCGGGTATCTGGAGAAAATTACCATTCTTCTGGGCGCTGTTTTGCTGGCTGGGAGCCGGGGGACTGCCGGCCGCCGAAAAGTTTACCAACGCCGACTGCCTCGACTGCCATCTCGACCCCGCCACCACCCGCACGGTTGGGGACAAGGTCGTTGCCCTCGTCTTTCCCACGAACGCCTTCGCCAAGTCCATCCACGCGAAGCTCGATTGCGTTGATTGTCACGAAGGCATCAAGGACCTCGTTCACGAGAGCAAGCTGCCGCCGCCCACGTGTGCGGGATGTCATGAAGCCGAAACGAAGGAGTACGCCACCAGCATTCACGGGTTGAGCCACGCGCTGGGTGCGTCCGGGGCCGCTAATTGCTGGGATTGCCATGGCACGCATGAAATGGCGTCGGTCAAACAGGCCGACTCGCCCGTCTTCAAACTGAATCTCCCGCAGACCTGCGCCAAGTGCCACAGCAACGCTGGCCTGGCCAAGGAATATCAGATGAAGAACCCTGATGCGGCCGCGCAGTACTTGGACAGCATTCACGGGCGCGCGCTGCTCAAAATGGGTCTCATTGTCGCACCATCGTGCAATGACTGCCACGGGGTGCACGATATCAAACGCCGCGTGGACCGGGATTCACCCATCAACCATGCGAAGGTCGCCCAGACTTGTGGCAAATGTCATGTCGGCATCGAAAAGATCTACGAACAAAGTGTCCATGGCCAGTTGCTTGCCAAGGGCGATAAGCGCGGGCCGGTATGCACGGATTGCCACACCGCCCACGAGGTCGAGACCCCGCTGAACGGCCACTTCAAAATGGCGAGCGATGCCCGGTGCGGCAAATGCCATGAAGATCGCTTGGAACATTATCGGGACACCTATCATGGCAAGGCCATGGCTCTCGGCAAGACCACGGTCGCCTCCGAAGTGGCCGCGTGCTACGACTGCCATGGGCATCATGATGTCCTGCCGCCTTCCAATCCCGCCTCGCGCCTGTCCCCCACCAACATCCTGGCGACTTGCCAGCAATGCCATCCCACGGCCACCGCCGGCTTCACGGAATACAAACCTCACGCCAACCCGCTGGACCGAAAGAACTACCCGTTGCTCAATCTGGTGTTTCTGGGCATGACCGGCCTGCTGGTCAGCGTCTTTTCCTTCTTTGGCCTGCACACGGTCGTCTGGTTGTTCCGGGCGGTCTGGCTGTATTTGCACGATACGAAGACCTTCCGCGAGGCGAAGATCAAGACCCAGGAGGATGACGAGTGGTTCACCCGCTTTGTGCCGTTCGAGCGCTTCCTGCATTTCCTGGTGGTCACCAGCTTCCTGCTGCTCGTGATCACCGGCATGCCGTTAAAATTCTATTACACCGATTGGGCGAAGGTGATGTTCAGTTACATCGGGGGCACCGCCACCGCCCGCGCCCTGCACCACTTCGGCGCGCTGGTTACCTTCCTTTACTTTGGCCTCCACCTGGTGTCCCTCGTCGGCAAGGCCTGGAAGGGACGCAAATCCTTGCGCGACCCCGCGGACGGTAAATGGCACTTCAAACGATTCTTCAATGTCTTGTTCGGGCCCGACTCGATGCTGCCGACGTGGAAGGATTGGAACGATTTTGTCGCCCATAACCGATGGTTCTTTGGCAAGGGCGAGAAGCCGCAATTCGACCGCTGGACGTATTGGGAGAAGTTCGATTACTTCGCCGTGTTCTGGGGTGTCGCCATCATTGGCTCGTCGGGTCTTGTCCTGTGGTATCCGACTTTCTTCACGCGGTTCATGCCCGGCTGGGTGATCAACATCGCGCACATCATTCACTCGGACGAAGCGCTGCTCGCGGCGG
>CAZIJO010000294.1:0-5507 GCA_964539515.1 uncultured Bifidobacterium sp.
CACCTGGCAACCGACCCTCCGAACGGCGCGCACGGAGTGACGCGCCCTACCAACCCACGCAGTTCATGACCGCGATGCCCGACGTCCGATCGTGGTTTTCCCCCACGTCGTCTCCGACAGTCGAATGTCGCGTGCCGGGTCGGCGACCGGCGCTCCGCTCACGGCACCGTGATCTGGTAGATCTTGCCGTCCATCATCAGCGCGTAGAGTTCCCCGTCGAAGCCTTCGGCAAAGCTCGCGACATTCTTGGGCTGCGCCAGCAGCGTGCCTTGCTCGGCAACCTTCCCGTCGCGGTAGCGCAGGCCCCAGATCGTGCCCACGGCGAAGTCGGCGTAAACATAGACCCCATGGAGGGCTGGAAATTTTTTGCCGCGATAAACGTAGCCGCCCGTGACGCTCAGGCCGGGGGTGTGCTCCGGGAATCGCGCCTTCGCCATCTGATCGGGCCGATGGGGATACTCGATAACTGGCTCAACGAAACGGGCGCCCTCCGGGCCGGGCTTGAAGGCATGTTCACCTTCCCGCACGCACCAGCCGTAGTTGCCGCCCTTGACGATCAGATCAATTTCCTCCCAATCGTCCTGCCCCACGTCGCCGGCCCACAGTTCCCCGGTCTCACGATCCCAACTGAAACGCCAAACGTTGCGCAGGCCGTACGCCCAGATTTCCTTGCGCACCCCGTACTTCCCCGGCTCGCCGACAAACGGATTGTCGGACGGAATGCCGTACGCCAGCTCCTTTCGATTCTCACCCCGACCCGACATCGAGCGCGTATTGACGTCAATCCGCAGAATCTTGCCCAGCAAAAGCGCGGTGTTCTGGCCATTGTTGTGCGGGTCGTTACCGGCCCCGCCGTCACCGAATGCGATATAAAGAAAACCATCGGGGCCAAAACTCACCTGCCCACCACCGTGGTTCCAATAGGGCCGCGGCACTTCCAACAGGATTCGTTCGGACGCGAGGTCGGCTTTGTCCGGGTCGGCCGCCGCCACCTTGAATTCGCTGATCAAACTGCGTCGGGGATCCTGCTGGCTGTAGTAAATGTAGAAAAGCCCGTTCGTCTTGAAACCGGGATGAAATGCCAGTCCCAGCAAACCCTCTTCATTTTCGACCAGCGGCTTGCGATCCACGATGTTCAAAAACTCCCGGGCATCCGCGCCATCACCGCCCTTGCGCACGATGACGACGCGCCCCTTTTGCTCCACGATAAACATCCGGCCCGAACCATCGGGCGCTTCCGCCAGCCACAGCGGCCGATCCAAAGTCAAAGCCGGGAAGGCATCGCGCAAAGCCACCGGGGGCAATGCCGCTCTCATCGGGGTTGGCGTAAGCGCGAGGACAGAAAGCAAAAAGCCGCACCCGATTCCATTCTTGAAATTGAACATGCCGCGAGCTTAAGGATTGGTGCCGACCGGCGCAAAACGATTCTGGACGAGCCAGGTCACGCACTGGCGCTTCGATTACGGCGGAAAGCCAATGGCAAGTTTCACGGCGGAATACTCCGGGTGAATTTCGCCGGTGCGCGTGCGAATGATAAGTTCAGGTTCCACCCAGGTCTGACCGCGAAACCACGCCGGCAGATCCTCCGCGCGCATCAAGCCAAACAGCGCGACGAGCGGCGGATCGCCCGCACGAAAAACCACGGGCCGCTTGCGAATGATGACCAGGCCCGCCTGCCGTGCGCCCATTTCCATTCGGATCAGTTGGGCGGGTTCATGCGGAAACACACAAGCGAAGAATCCGCCAGGGGCGAGATGCCGGGAAGCCGTGGAGCAATAATCCGCAACATTGCCGCGCAGCTCGAAGCGGCAGGCGAGTTTTTGCGGGTGCTCGCTCTTTACGCCGGCCTCCGGCGGAAAATACGGCGGGCTGGCGGTGATCAGGTCAAACCTCTCGTCAGCCCCAAGGATGGTAGGGACGCGCTGCCGCGCGTCCGGGCCGACCGGCCGGTCGGCCCCATCATCTTGAGTTTCAATGCGGAAATCGCCCTCGCGAATTTCGTATCGGTCGGTGAGCCCATTGTAACGCGCCGACTTCCGGGCAAGGGCCACGCTTTCACTCTGCACTTCAACGGTAACAAAGCGCGCCCCGGGCAACCGCCAGGCACAAATCATCCCCACCGTGCCAATCCCGCTGCCGAGATCGAGCGCGGTGCGCGCCGTGGGACACCAAGTCGTGCCATACCAGGCCGTAAGAATGTCGTCGGTCGAAAAGCGGTGACCGTCGCGTAATTGGAACAATCGGAAATGGCCGCTGATGGCATCCAGCGTTTCGTGCGATTCCACCTTAACCCCCGCGGCGAGCCCGGGCGGAACGGGGCCTGGTTTTGCCCAGCCTTTGAAATGTGTGTCGTCAGTCCGCATTCGGAGGCTCAGGATGGGCGAAACGCCGACAAATGCCAGCGGAAGGAAACCGGAGCTTGCCAAACCTCGATCGCCGCACTAGAGAACGGCAGCCCATGAGAACAAAAATACCGTTGATTGTCGCTGCTTTGGTCACCGTCGCGCTCGCTGCCCGGGTCGTCGCCGACCCGACAAATTCACTCCCGACCGCGCCACGCTACGAGCTGCGCGCGGAGCATGACCCGAATGGCATCGGCAAATTCTACCTGGGCCGCGAGATTGCGCATGTCATGGGGCATCAAGCCGCCGACTGGCTGGAACGGCCGGAGCGCGAACAGGAGGAACGTTCCGACTTGCTGATCCCCGCCTTGAAACTCAAACCGGGCGATGCGGTGGCGGACATCGGCGCGGGAACCGGTTACTACACCCGGCGCATGGCAAAGGTTGTGGCCCTTCCCCTCACCCGGCCTTCGGCCACCCTCCCCCCATCCGATGGGGAGAGGGGCGTTGTCTATGCCGTGGATATCCAGCCGGAGATGCTGGATCTCCTGACCAACAAACTGGCGGCCGAAAAAATCTTCAACGTCAAACCCGTGCTCGGCACCATTACCGACCCGAAATTGCCGCGGGCGGCCGTGGATTTGATTTTGATGGTGGACGTCTATCACGAGTTCGATCATCCGTTCGAGATGGTCGCGGCGATGTGCCGCGCGTTGAAGCCGGGCGGGCGGATCGTATTTGTTGAGTTTCGCGGGGAGGACCCCAAAGTGCCGATCAAACTCGTCCATAAAATGACCGAGGCCCAAGTGCGCAAAGAGATGGGGGTGCATCCCCTCGAGTGGGTCGAAACCATTGGCGTCCTGCCGCAGCAACATATCATTGTGTTTCGCAAAAAGCCCTGAAGGGGGAGACGCCGGCCCGCGCGGGGCCGTTTTCACCGCCGCCGGGAGCTTGTTTTGGCGACGCTTCGTGGCTAACCTTCGCGCATGAACAACCACGGACCGGCGTTTACGAGGGAAGATCCATGGCGCATTCTGCGCATTATGGGGGAATTCGTTGAGTCTTTCGAAGCCCTCTCCCATCTGGGCCCCGCAGTCACGGTTTTCGGTTCGGCGCGCACCTCCCCCCGCGACCCGTACTATCGGGCGGCCGTCCGCCTCGGCAAACAACTGGCGAAACATCATCTGCCCGTAATCACCGGTGGCGGACCGGGCATCATGGCGGCGGCCAACAAAGGCGCGGCGCAAGGCCGGGGACGATCGGTCGGCTTGAACATCGAACTGCCGCAGGAACAGGAGGGCAACGCCTACGCCAACCTCCCGGTCAATTTTCACTATTTCTTTTCCCGCAAGGTTTGCTTTGTGAAATACAGTGTGGCGTTCGTCTTCCTGCCGGGCGGCTTCGGCACGCTTGATGAACTGTTTGAGGTCCTGACGCTCGTGCAGACGGAGCGGATCCCCAGATTCCCGCTGATCCTGTTCGGCAAACGCCACTGGGCAGGCTTGCTGCGGTGGATGAAAACGGATTTGCGCGAGCGGAATCATTTCATCGGGAAGGACGATTTGAAACTGCTGACCCTCACCGACGATGTTGACGAAGCGGTGGCGGTCATTCGCGATTATCTGCAACGGGTGGGCCCACCCGAAACCGTGCCGATGGCGTTTTCATGAACCGCGCCTGCCCATGACGGCCCCCGCGCCCTATGCCGTCCTGCAGAAAGATGCCGCCCGCCCCTCGGCGGACCAGATCCGGCGGGCGTTCCGTTCCTTCAGCCATTTAACCGATGCCGACGCGATCCGGCTCGCCGCCAACGCGCAGGGCATTCTCCAGCGCCGGCTCAGCGCGGACACCGCCCGGGCATTTCACCGCGCCCTGCTGGCCGAGGGCGTGGCGGCCGAAATCGTGCCGGAGGCCGAATTGCAATTGCTGCCGCAAAGCAAAGCGCTGCACCGGCTGGCGCTCACGGATGCGGCGCTGGAGATATACGATCTGCGCGGGCAGCCCGCCCCGGTAGCGTGGCGGGAACTGGCGTTGGTTGCGGCCGGAGCATTGCCGCGCGATGAGATCAGCCACGCCCACCGCCACGAACGCTCCACGATGCCGTTCGCGCCCGGCTTCGATCTCCCGGCCGATCGGAGCGGGGTTCACCGGAGTCACGGCGAATCCCGGCCGCACCTGGTCCTGGAGCTGGTGCTGGCCGGCGGGGAAACGCGATATGAAATCAACGCCGACGAATTCCCGTTCAAATACATTTTGGATCGCCCTGATTTTTCCAAGGTGGAAAAGTTTGTCTGGCTGGTTCGCGAGATCAGCCAGCGGGCGCCCGGCGCGGTCCTGAATCGCGGCGCCCGCGACGTTCAGGAAGGCATCACGTTGGTTCGCGGTTATCCCAATCGCCAGATGTTCATCGATGAGATGACGTGGCTGCTTTGGAACGACGCGCAAATGAAGCGCCTCGGGGCGGGACGTTAAGCGCCGGGTTTCCGGGCCCCAGGTCAGAGGCATTTTGCGTCTTGCCGCCACCCGGCGTGCCGGATTGAATTCCGCCCGTGCGACCGCTCATCCATGAAATCGCCACCGCGCACACGCCCGAATCGCTCGTCGAACAACTCGCCGGGCAGCCGGGCCTCGTGTTGCTCCGCAGCGCCGGGTTTGATTCGGCGCAGGCGCGATATTCGTTCGTGGCGGCCAGCCCGTTTCTCACCTTCCGCTCGTTTGGTTCGCAGTGCGAAACCCTCCAACCCCAGACTCCAGACCCCAGACCCCAGACCCAATTCGGCAATCCCTGGCATCTGCTCGAGGCCTTGATGACGCGCTACGAATTGCTCGACGAGATTGACCTGCCGTTCCCTTTGGGTGGCTGTTTCGGCTACTGGGGCTACGACCTGAAAAATTTCACCGAACCGAAACTCCCGCGCCGGGCGGTCAACGATCTCGAACTGCCCGATTGCCACGTGGGTTTCTACCACAGCCTCGTGGTCTTCGATCATCGGCTCGGCAAATCGTGCGTCGTCGCGACGGGTTTGAACGCCGATGGTTCGCGCAGCGAAACCCGGGCGGGCGAACAGCTCGAGTTTTGGCGTAAACTATTGGGGCGAGATTCAACGCGAACCCTCACCCCGGCCCTCTCCCTTTCCGAGAGGGAGAGGGAGAAACCATCGGCAG
>CAZIJO010000295.1:0-5460 GCA_964539515.1 uncultured Bifidobacterium sp.
CCTTGGGCAATCCGCCGCCTTGTCCTTGGAAAGCCACGGTCGTCATGCCGCTGCGATTCGGAATGCGTCCCGTCTGCATCGCCGCGCGGCCCGGGGTGCAACTCGGCTGCGCATAGAATGAGAAGAACGTCATACCGTTCGCCGCCATCTTGTCAATGTTCGGCGTGGGCATGCCACGGCCTACGCCGCCACCGTACGGTCCGAGATCACCGTAACCGGTGTCATCGGACACGATGAACAGGATGTTGGGTTTCTTGTCCGCCGCCTGCGCTCCGACCGCGATGAACGCGGCGAGCAGCGTGGCGGCCCATTGGTGGAGTATTCGTGTTTTTGGTTTCATACGATTTCGTGTTTGTTTATTGCCTCGCGGACAGCCGTCGACAAAGCGCCAACCTTCGTTCGCGAGCAAAGTAAGGTTACTCTTTGCCGGCCATCGCCTTCGCTTCGGCTGCCTTCAGCTTCTCAATGTCTTCGGGCGAGAGCTTCGGCCGGTCAAGGTTCAGCGTGATCTTGTTGAACTTGCCCGTGAACGCAAAGGGCGGCTGGTAGTCGGCATCGTTGACGCTGGTCAGGGTGTCCGAGCCGATGTCGAGTCCCTCGTCGAGGTTGAGCATGAACGGGATCGAACGCTCCATGTCTTGCTGCGCCACCGCCTGGCCGTCCACCTTGAGAATACCCGTGCCGCCCTGACCGACGCCGGAGGGGCTGCCAAACATCAACGTCCCCATGCCCAGTCCCTTGTATTTGAAATCAAATTCCAGGGTATGCTTGCCGGGGGTCAGCGCCACGGAACTTTCCCAGCGCACCCGCTGAAGATCCACCAGATTCCAGCAAAACACCGGCTTGTTCTTCAGGACGTAGAAGCCGAAGCCGCCGAACCGTCCGCCCTCGGTGATCAGCATTCCTTCGACGCCGGATTCCGGAACTTCCACCTCGGCTTTGATCGTGAAGGACGCGTTCAGGACCGACGGGGCGTCGCCCAGCGGAACGCCGATCAACGGCCGGGTCCACGTAAACTCGCTGCGTCCGGCCGTGAGGCTCGGTCGCGGGGTCAAAAGCCGGGCGATATACGAGTCATCAATCGGCAGCACCTGATACTTCTTCGCTTCTTTCATGAACAAGGCCTCCAACTCCTTTAGCTTCTGAGGTTCCTTGCCCGCCAAGTCGGTGGATTGCGAGTAGTCGTGGTTCAGGTCGTAGAGTTCCCAAGGATATTCCATCACGCTCTCCTTGGGCACCGACTGAACCCACGGGGGCCGCATCACTTTCGTGCAGGCGAACCAGCCATCATGGTAAATCGCCCGGTTGCCGAACATTTCGAAGTATTGCGTCCGGTGATGCGAGGGGACCTTCGCGTTCTTCGCATCAAACGTGTAAACCATGCTGACGCCTTCGATGGGTTTTTGTTTGATCCCGTCCACTTCCTCGGGCGCGGTTATGCCAGCGGCTTCGAGAATCGTCGGCACAACGTCAATGACATGGTGGAACTGGTGGCGGAGGCCGCCGACATCCTTGATGTGACCGGGCCACGAGATGGCCATGCCTTGGCGAATGCCGCCCAGATGCGAGGCGATCTGTTTGGTCCACGGGAACGGCGTGTCAAACGCCCAGGCCCAGCCGACGGCCATGTGGTTGTAGGTTCTTTCAGTGCCCCAAACATCGTAAAAATTCTTAAGCTGCGCTTCGACGGGCACCACGGCGCCGTTGAACATCGCGATCTCGTTGGGCGTGCCCACCACCGTGCCCTCGGAGCTGGTGCCGTTGTCGCCGCAGATGTAGATGATCAGGGTGTTGTCAAGCTTGCCCATATCCTGCACCGCTTGGATGACGCGGCCGATTTCGTGGTCGGTGTAGGCCACATAAGCGCCGAAGACGTCCGCCTGCCGGACGAACATCTTCTTCTCGTCGGCGTTGAGTTGATCCCATTCCTTGAGCAGGTCCTTGGGCCACGGCGTCAACTTGGTATCGGGGGGGATGACGCCGAGCCTTTTCTGATTGGCGAAAATTGTCTCGCGCAGTTTGTTCCAACCGTCGTCGAACAAATGCAGCGCGCTGATCTTGTCCACCCATTCCTTGGTCGGATGATGCGGCGCATGCGTGCCGCCGGGCGTGTAGTGGATGAAGAACGGCTGTTCGGGATTCAGCGCGTTGATGCGATTCAGGTAATCGATCGCGTCTTCGGCCATCGCCGTGGTCAGATTCCAGGTGCCTGGAGCCTTGCCCTCGAAGGGATAGATTTGCGTCGTGTTGCGAAAGAGGTTGGGCTGCCACTGGCTGGTGTCGCCGCCCATGAAGCCGTAGAAGTACTCAAACCCCATGCCGATCGGCCACTGATCGAACGGCCCATTCTGGCTGCACTGGAAGGAAGGCGTATTGTGCTCCTTGCCGAACCAGGCCGTGCGATAGCCGTTATCCTTGAGGATGCGGCCAATGGTCGCCTTGTCCTTGGTGATAACGCTGTTGTAGCCGGGGAAGCCGGTGGCGATTTCGGAGACGACCCCAAATCCGACGGAGTGATGGTTGCGACCGGTGATCAACGCGGCCCGCGTGGGTGAACACAGCGCGGTGGAATGCATCTGCGTGTAACGCAGACCATTCTTGGCAATCCGATCCATGGCCGGAGTCGGGATGACGCCGCCAAACGTGCTCGACACGCCGTAACCGGCGTCGTCCGTCATGATGAGCAGGATGTTCGGTGCGCCCTTGGGCGGCACGATGCGCGGGGCCCACCAGGCTTTGGACTGCTGGGCGGTTTCCTTGATCACGCCGCCGAATTTGGGATCAGGCGCGGGCAGTTGTTTGCTGCTGATGGTGGTGGTGGCGCTGGGCGAGCCCGGCGTGCCGGTGGTTTGCACTTCCGCTCTCGTGGATAGTCCGGAGGCCACTACCAGTAAAAGGCTCAGTGCGCCGAGTTGTTGGTATGATTTCATTATGCTTTAGCCGTTTAGTTGCATCACTGCGTTGTTGTCTGCTTCTCAATTCGACCGTGAATTCGCGGGCCGCTCCCGGCGAGTCGGCCCGCGGGGTTCACAAGCGAATCGTGGATCAGTTGTTGGCGTTGGCTTTCGCAGCGGCCTTGGCCTGCTCGTCGGCGGGCAATAGTTGCGACGGGCCGAGTTTGTATGTGAGCTTGTCAATCGTGCCGGTGAACTTGAACGGCAACTCGTAGCTGTCGTCCACCCCGGTGCGGGTGTCGCTGCCGATGTCCAAGGTCTCATCAATGGCCATCAGGAAGGGAATCGAATGCTTCATGGTTTTCTTGTCCAGTTCCTTGCCATCCACACTGAACGTGCCGGTGCCGCCCTTGCCGGGGCCGGGGCCGTCGTATTTGAAGTCGAACACGAGGGTGTGTTTACCCGGCTTGAGGGGCTTGCCGAACCAATCCTCCCCGACGATGGCGCCAACGCCGCCTTCCCAGCGGACCCGCTCCAGGTCGAGCAGGTTGTAAACGAAGACCGGTTTACCATTCTGCAGGAACATCGCGTAGCCGCCAAAGCGCCCGCCAAAGGTCACAATCATTCCCTCCGCCCCGCCTTCGGGCACCGTGATTTCGGCGGTGATGGTGTAATCCTTGTTCAGAATTTCGGGCGCGTTGCCGATCGGAATGCCGACGTTCGCACCCGAGTAGGTGAGGACGCTCTTGCCCGCCGTGGCGCTCGGTCGCGGAGTCACGATGCGCGGAAGAATCGAGTTGTCCAGCGGCAGGACTTCGTACTTGGCCGCCTCGCTCATGAACAACGCCTGCAGTTCCTTCAGCTTCGCGGGATTCTTTGCGGCGAGGTCATTCGCCTGGGAGAAGTCCTCGGTAAGGTTGTAAAGCTCCCACTTGTATTCGCTGATGGGGGGCAGCGGTTTGGCGCCGAGGAGCCAGGACGGTTCGGGGGGCGTGGTGCAAGCGTACCAGCCGTCGCGATAGATGCCGCGATTGCAGAACATTTCAAAATACTGCGTGGTGCGCTTGGAGGGGGCTTTCGCGTTCGCCGAATCAAACGTGTAGGCCATGCTCACGCCTTCGATCGGCTTCTGCTTGATGCCGTCCACGGCGTCGGGCGCGGTGATGCCCGCCGCTTCGAGGATCGTCGGCACGATGTCAATGATGTGATGGAACTGCGAGCGGATGCCGCCCACGTCCTTGATGTGGCCGGGCCACGAAATCACCATGCCCTGGCGCGTGCCGCCGAAATGCGACGCGACCTGCTTGGTCCACTTGAACGGCGTGTCGAAGGCCCACGACCACGCCACGGACATGTGCGGGTAAGTTTTCTCCGAACCCCAGTTTTCATAATGCAACATCTGCACGACCTCGGGCAGCGTCAGAATGCCGTTGTAGGCGGTCATCTGGTTGAAGGTGCCTTCCACCGTGCCTTCGGCGCTCGTGCCGTTGTCGCCGCTGATGTAAATAATGAGCGTGTTGTCGAGTTTGCCCATGTCTTGAACGGCCTGAATGACGCGGCCGATTTCATGATCCGTGTAGGCGGCGTAACCGGCAAAGTTTTCGGCCTCGCGGGCGTAGAGCCGCTTCTGAATCGGACCGAGCGAATCCCACTTCGGCAGCGAATCCGGCCACGGGGTGAGTTGCGTGTTGGGGGGAATCACACCGAGGCGCTTCTGGTTGGCGAAGATTTCCTCGCGCAGTTTTTCCCAGCCCATGTCGAACTTGCCTTTGAACTTCTCGCGCCACTCCGCCTTCGGCTGGTGCGGTGAATGCGTGCCGCCGGGCACGTAATAGAGAAAGAACGGCTGATCGGGCGCCGCGGCGTTCAGGCTGTTCATGTATCGGATCGCCTCGTCGGCCATGTCGGTGATGAGGTTGTAATCCTTTTTGCCAATCCACGGGTAAATCTGGGTGTGATCCCGGAACAGATAAGGCGTCCACTGGTCGGTCTCGCCGCCCATGAAGCCGTAGAAATATTGGAAGCCCATCCCTGACGGCCATTGGTCGAACGGCCCCGACGGTCCGTATTGGTAGGTGGGAGTGTTATGGTTTTTGCCGAACCACGAGGTGGCATAACCGTTGTCGGAGAGAATCCGGCCGATCGTGGCGCAATCCTTGCCGATGACGGAGTCGTAACCGGGATAGCCGGTGGACATTTCGCCAATGACGCCAAAGCCGGAGGAATGGTGGTTGCGGCCGGTGATCAACGCCGCGCGGGTGGGGGAGCAGAGCGCCGTGGAATGGAATTGCGTGTAGCGCAACCCGGCCTTGGCGATGCGATCCATCGCCGGCGTCGGGATCACGCCGCCGAACGTGCCGGACACGCCATAGCCCTGGTCATCGGTCATGATGAGGAGCACGTTGGGCGCGCCTTTGGGCGGCACCACGCGCGGTGGCCACCACGGTTTGGAATCCTTGGCGGACTGTTTGATCACGCCGCCGAACTTCGGATCGGGCGGGGGCAATTGCTTGCCGCTGATGGTGGTGGTGGCGCCGGGGGTCCCGGGCGTGCCGGTGGTTTGGAT
>CAZIJO010000296.1:0-5457 GCA_964539515.1 uncultured Bifidobacterium sp.
GATTTCCGCGTAGCGGCGTCTCGGCAGAGCGCCGCATCCGTGGAAGCGGAGAATTGCGGCGCTCTCCCGAGCCGCCGCTACGACGAGGATGGACCGCTCATCCGCGTCTTCACGACGCGGCCGGATACCTTGTTCGGCGCGACCTACATGGTGCTTGCCCCGGAGCACCGGTTGGTGGATGAAGTCACAACCGAAGAACAGTGGCAGGCGGTGGAGGATTATCGGGAACACACCGCGCGAAAAAGCGACCTTGAACGCACCGAACTCGCGAAGGAAAAGACCGGCGTGTTCACCGGCGCTTACGCCATCAACCCGGTCAACGGTGAAAAGATTCCCATCTGGATTGCCGATTACGTCCTCGCCAGCTACGGCACGGGGGCCATCATGGCGGTGCCGGCCCATGACACGCGCGACTTTGAGTTTGCCACCAAATTTGGCCTTCCCATTGTCCAGGTCGTGCAACCGCCCGATCCAAAAATCGATTGGCAAGGGTTTGTTGGCGATGGGATTTCGGTGAATTCCACCGGCCCGGAGATTTCCATCACCGCCCTGTCCACCGCCGAGGCCAAAAAGAAGATCACCGCGTGGCTCGAAGAAAGAGGTCTCGGCAAAAAGACGATCAACTACAAACTCCGCGACTGGCTGTTCAGCCGGCAGCGCTATTGGGGCGAGCCGTTTCCCATCATGTGGAAAAAGGACGCCACCGGAAATTTGTATCACGAGGCTTTGCCCGAAAGCGCGTTGCCCGTGCTGCCGCCCACGCTGGAGGATTACAAGCCCACCGCCGATGGCCAGCCGCCCCTCGCTCGCGCCAAGGATTGGGTGACGCAGTCCGACGGCTCGACGCGCGAAACCAACACCATGCCGCAATGGGCCGGCTCATGCTGGTATTACCTCCGTTACCTCGATGCGAAGAACGGCAGCTCATTCGTGGGCAAGGACGCGGAGACTTATTGGATGGGTTGCCGCCGAGGTAACGAGGCGGACAAATCCGGCGTCACGAATCCGCCTCCGCACGTCGGCGGCTACGAACCGAAGGGCGTTGACCTGTATGTTGGGGGAACCGAGCACGCCGTGCTCCACCTGCTATACGCGCGTTTCTGGCACAAGGTGCTGTTCGATCTCGGCTACGTCTCCACACCCGAGCCGTTCTTCAAACTCGTTAACCAGGGGCTGATCCTTGGTGAAGACGGCCAGAAGATGTCCAAGTCCCGCGGCAATGTGGTCAACCCGGACGACATCCTCGTGGAGTTCGGCGCGGACGCGTTCCGCCTCTACGAAATGTTCATGGGCCCGTTGCAGGACACCAAACCGTGGAACACCACGGGCGTCGAAGGCGTGTATCGCTTCCTCGGCCGCGTCTGGCGGCTGTTTGTGGACGAGCAAAGCGAAACGGATTTCGAGCAGGCGGAGACAACCGCCGGGACATCGCCGCGTGGATCGTTGTTGGATTTGATCAAACTCGATTCGCGAATCAAGACGGAAACTGCTTCCCCCGCGCATCTCAAGACGCTGCATGCCTGCATCAAGAAGGTCACCGAAGACCTCGACGGGATGCGCTTCAACACCGCGATCTCAGCCATGATGGTTTTCGTGAATGAAGCGATGACGTGGGAAACCAAACCCGTGGCCGTGCTGAAAACCTTTCTCCAATTGCTCGCCCCGTTTGCGCCGCACCTCGCCGAAGAGCTGTGGGCGAAACTCCATTCAACCTTCAGCCTCCAGCCTTCGGCCTTGGCTTACGCCCCCTGGCCCAAATTCGACCCGGCGCTGCTGATCGAAAGCGAAATTGAAATCCCGGTGTCCGTGAACGGCAAAATGCGCGATGTCATCAAAGTGGCCGCCGATGCCGACAACGCCACGCTCGAAGCCCTTGCCAAGTCGTCCGAGAAGGTCAAAACCTTCATCGATGGCAAGACGATCAAGAAAGTCATCGTCGTCCCGAAGAAAATGGTGAACATCGTGGCCGCGTAGCGGCGGCCCGTGCCCGATCTACGCCAAAATGGCCAGCTTCGCCGTTGACATTCGAGGCGATTTGGCTACCGTCAGCGCCCTTAGTTTGAACTAAAACCGAATTATGCCGAATACGAAGTCCGCCGAACGCCGCATGCGCGGCAATGACCGCAAGCGTTTGCAAAACCGCGCCGTTGCGTCCCGCATCCGTAAACTGGAGAAGGGGCTGCGCGACTCGGTCGCCGCTGGCAAGAAAGCCGACGCCGTCAAGGCCCTGCCCGGGGCGTTGTCCGCCTTGGATAAAGCCGTCAAGTCCGGTGTCATCACCCGCGCCGCCGCTAATCGCAAGAAATCCCGGCTGACGCTCGCGACCAATCGCGCGAAGTAATCGCGGTTGTCGGCGAGCCTTGGTTCACCCTGTTTCTCCCTCCCTATCACCGGGCCGCCGCCCGGTTTTTTCATTCCCGCCAAGGCACTGCTTTCAAGCCCTCGCCCCTTGAGGGGGGTCAAGGTGCGGCGGTGAACAATTTTGATTTGAGCCAGCCAAACTTGGCGAAGCGGTAAGTCAGGCCCGTCGCCAGACAACCGAAGCCGTATTTCACACTGCGCCGGAAATTGATCGAGGAAGCCTCGGCGAAGTACTTCGTCGGACAACTCACCTCGCCGATGGTAAACCCGTGCCAGAGGATTTGGGCCAACATTTGGTTGTCGAACACGAAGTCGTCAGAATTATCTGCAAGCCGAAGGCGCTCGAGAATTTCCCGCGAGAACGCCCGGTAACCAGTGTGATACTCCGAAAGCTTGGCCCCGAGCAGCAGATTTTCGACAAATGTCAGCCCGCGATTGGCCACGTATTTCCACAGTGGCATTCCGCCGCGAAGGGCATATCCACCCAGAATACGGCTGCCCAGCACACACGGATGCAGGCCATTGCCGACCATCGAGACTATCGCCGGCAGGAGCTTGGGGGTATACTGATAATCCGGGTGCAGCATCACCACAATCTCGGCGCCCGCTGCGAGCGCCAGACGGTAGCAGGTCTTTTGGTTCCCACCATACCCGGTGTTCTGCTCGTGCACATGAACCTGAACCCCTTTGAGCCCGCGGGCGACCGTCACGGTTTCGTCCCGGCTGCGATCGTCCACCAGGATGATCAAATCGACCAACTCCTGTTCCTGCACCTCGTCGTAGGTTTGGCGCAAGGTTTTGGCGGCGTTATAGGCTGGCATGACGACGACCACTTTTTTTCCCCGATACATGGTGGCGAGAGAGTGCCGACCGTTCCGGCAGGTGAGAAGCCGAAACTTCGGGGCCGGGCGGTTGAACGCCGCATCGGAACGGGAACTGAAACTGCCAGACCCGCCAGATCCGTGGAATCCTTTGGAATGGGGTGCGGCGTCTTGTGGTGCCTTGCATTTATAGGCCAAGCGGGTTCGGTCACCGCAAATCACCTTGCCAGCGCAGCGTCCGCCGCCTAGGTTCTCCGCGTTGAAAAAGGCGAACCCAACGCCCGCCGAGGCCGCTCGCGACGCCTGTTGCGAGACGGCGGCTACCTGCCCCCTCTCGACCGTCGAAGCGGGTACGACGGTCTGCATCAAGCAACTGAGCGTGCAGCCCGACGTAATGAATCGGCTCCGGGAAATGGGTTTGGGCGAGGAGCAGCGCATCCGCCTAGTCAGCCGTCACCCGAGTTTGATCTGCCAGGTTTGCAACGCCCGCGTCGCGCTCAGTCCGGAGCTGGCGCAAGCGATCCTCGTCGAACCCTTGAGCAAAATCGCTTAGCCGCCATGGCCACCGCCCTCCAACCGCTGACTTCGGTTGCCCTGGGTACAACGGCGACCGTCGCGGAAATCAACCTGCCCCCCGCCAGCCGGCCACGCCTCATGGAAATGGGCCTGCTCGTCGGCACCAAAGTCGAACTGGTGCGTTTTGCCCCAATGGGGGACCCGGTGGAAATTAAAGTGCGCGGCTACAATCTCACCTTGCGCAAGCACGAGGCGGAACAAATATTCGTTCGCACCGCCAGTTGACATGGCCGAAGCAGCCCTCAAAGTCGTGACGGCCTATGTCGCCCTGACCGGCAATCCCAATTGCGGCAAGACCACGTTGTTCAACGCGCTGACGGGCCTGCGCGCCAAGGTCGGCAATTACGCCGGGGTCACCGTCGAGCGCAAGGAAGGCAAACTGATCGGCGGGGCGACCGACGGCGACATTCGCGTGCTTGATCTGCCGGGTACGTACAGCCTCAGCCCCAATTCCATTGACGAACAGGTCTCACGCGACGTCCTGCTCAATCGCCTGCCGGAACTGCCGGCGCCCAGCTTGATCGTGGTCGTCGTGGACGCTTCAAACCTGCAACGTAATCTCTATTACGCCACGCAGGTCATTGAACTCGGCCATCCCACCTTGATCGCCTTGAACATGGTGGACGTGGCGGAGGCGAATGGCCATTCCCTGGACGCGGCGAAACTTTCCGAGCTGCTGGGCGTGCCGGTGTTGCCGGTGGTCGCCAGCACCGGCGAAGGAGTCCCGGCGTTGCGGACGAAGATCACGGAGGCGGTTCGCAGCGCGCCCGACCTCAAGCCGCGCCTGTTTTGCCAGCTACCCGGCTTGTTCCGCATTGAAGCCACGGGCCTCGCGGATCTGCTGGCGGAAACGTATCAGGAACGCCGGCTGCAAGCGACGGCCGAGGCGCTGTTGCTGCTGAGCAATGAAAAGGCGCTGGCCTCGAGCTCCACGCATTATCCACAGAAAATTCAGGACGCCGTCACCGCCGCCCGCAAGCGGCTTGATGCCCAGAACGTGGACTGGCGCGGCGCCCCCATCGAATGGCGCTACGCGCGGGTGGCGGAAATTCAACAGGCCGTGACGACGGAACTCGCGCCGCCGGGCGAAACCTGGAGCGACAAACTGGATCGCTGGCTGACCCACAAGGTCTGGGGCACGATCATCTTCATCGCCATCATGGCGACAATGTTCCTCAGCATCTTCGTGTTCGCGAAAATCCCGATGGACACGCTGCAGGCGGTTGTGGACTGGCTCGGCGCGCAGGTCGGTCAGCTGATTCCCCCAGGCGACTTGAACAGTCTGCTGGTGAATGGCGTCATCGCCGGCGTGGGGGCGGTGGTGGTTTTCCTGCCGCAGATCCTGATTCTGTTCTTTTTCATCGGCCTGCTCGAAGACACGGGCTACATGGCACGGGCGGCATTTTTGATGGACCGCCTCATGAGCAAGGTCGGGTTGCACGGCAAAAGTTTCATCCCCATGCTGAGTTCGTTTGCCTGTGCCATTCCCGGCATCATGGCCACGCGCACCATCGAGACGCCCAAGGACCGGCTGGTGACGATCCTGGTTGCGCCCCTGATGAGCTGCTCCGCCCGGCTGCCGGTGTATGCCCTGCTGATCGCGGCCTGCATCCCCGCCCACGCCGTCTTCGGCATCCCGAAGCTACTGCAAGGCGCCACGATGCTTGGGATGTATTTGCTGGGCATCGTGGTGGCGCTT
>CAZIJO010000297.1:0-5421 GCA_964539515.1 uncultured Bifidobacterium sp.
ACTTTCCCTCAATTTTACTGTTCAATGGAACAAACTGCGTTTTAAAAAGTAGGAGTTTTGTTGTTTTCCAATCTCGAACGACTTGGACTCGATTGGTGTCAGACTGCAAGAACAACTCGTAAACAGTATTGGCAGTATCTAATTGTGAGATTCCAAACAGACGGTTGGTCGCTTTGAATTCAAGCCAACGGACCTCGACTTTTTGAAATTCTAACGGCGGATTGTACACTGCGTTTAGTTCCTTGGCGACAAGCTCCGCTGCTTTGTTTGCTGCATGTAGACTGTTGCGGCTATCGTTTGAATACGCATTGCGAAGGAATAGCAGTTTTTGCTCTTTAGTTAGGTTGGTGTGACCCCAGACGAATAGAAGGTAATCCGTGGCCAATCCCGAGCGCATAATGTTCCATGTTCCATATATCTTGTCTTCTTGCCATGTTCCTTGGTCTTTATTTGGAGCATATGAGTCCCATGGTATTTTCTGGTATGCCTTGGTAATTGTGTTGAAACTATCAGCTTTGATTGTTGCAACAATTCTCGCAGCCTTCTCTTGCCATGGGAACTCTGGGTCGGCCATCCATTTATTTAGCTGGTTAAAGGCGTTTCGGTCGTCATGGTCCGCAAGAATTACAGTAGTACTGAATTCTGAGTCTTCATTTAGTCGCTTCAATGCAGTATTTGCTCTGTCCATGATTAAAGTAAGATGCGATTCGGTTTCATGTGCCTTCAATAGACTCTGGTTAAGTTCTTCTAGTTTTCCTTGTTGCCCTTCAATTCTATGTGTGATAGCGGCAATCTCATTCGTGAGCTTGGAAACTTCTGGCGCCACCTGAGTCTCAAGAATGTGGACTGCCCTTTCTGCGGCGACGCTTCGCACAATCATGGTTATGTTAGACGACTCGAAAGTGGCCAGAATCAAGTTGCTTATTTGAATACTGCTAGTATGAATGCGATTGGTTAAGCCGGTTTCGGCTTCGGTCATTTCTCCCCTAATCATGTTGTAGCTTTGTTTGACAGCTACGAGAATTACAACACCTACCAAGCCGCCAACGGTGAGCAGCTTAAACATCATTTTTTTCCAAAGCTCCCAGAGGAATTTAGGGTCTTTTGCCAATTCCTCTTTCAAGTCTTTTAGCAGGGTCTCCTTCGTTGCTTTTGTTAACCGAAGTGCTTGTTGCTTGGGTCCTTCTGCTTGAGGTTCTGTATCTTTGGACATTGAATGTGAAAACAAACAGGTGGGAGCCAGTGGGTCAAGTCCACTTTTTTAGTGAAGTTTAAACCGGGGTTATCAGCTGATTATGCAAAAAGGAGAATAACAATGCACATTGTTGCCATATCCGGGCTGCACATCGCGCTGATTGCCGGCATTCTCGTGACCCTGCTGCGGGTCTTGCAGGTGCCGCGCGTGGCGTGCGGGCTGGTGGTAATTCCGTTAATCTGGTTCTACACCGCGGCTACCGGATGGCAATCCTCGGCCATACGTTCCACACTGATGATGACGCTAATCATCGGCGGTTGGTCGTTGCGCCGCCCCACCGACCTGATCAACTCCCTGGCGGTCGCCGCGTTCATTATCCTGCTCTGGGATCCCCAACAACTGTTTCAGGCGAGCTTCCAGCTTTCTTTTTTCGTGGTGTTGAGCATCGCGTTGTTCCTGCCGCCCTTGGAGAAACTGCGGGATGGTCTGCTGGCCGCCGATCCCATGTTGGCCCCGGAGGTGATGACAAAATGGCAGCGAGGCTGGCGTGCCATGCTGCGTGGGCTCACCACCGGGCTGGTGACTTCACTGGCGGCTTGGCTGGGCGCTCTGCCGCTCACGGCTTATTATTTTCATTTGTTCAGCCCCGTCACCTTGCTGGCCAATCTCGTCATTGTACCCATGAGCAGCCTCACCTTGATGTGCAATCTTGGGAGCCTCCTCACCGGTGGCTGGCTGCCGTGGGCGACCGAGTGGTTCAACCATTGCGGATGGTTCTGGATGCTCGGTATGGTGCAATTGAGCCGGTGGGCGACCGGAATGCCGGGTGCGTATTTCTATGTGGCTTCGCCCTCGGCATTGAGTCTCCTCCTCTATTACGGCCTGCTGCTCGGCACCATGAGCGGCTGGCTCTGGCGACGCGAAAGGCGCTGGCAAGCCGCTGCCGCCTTGTTGCTCGTGGCCGCGTTCTTTGGCGGGCGGTGGTTGGTTACGCGCGCTGACATCAGTTTCACCGTCCTGCCGCTAAACGGTGGCCATGCCGAATATCTCGATGCCGCGGGCAGGGGCACTGACTGGCTGATGGATTGCGGCGACTCTAATTCCGTGGCGTTTGTCCTCCAGCCGTTTCTCCGCGCGAAGGGGGTGAATCAACTCCCCCGCCTCCTGCTCACCCACGGCGATGTCCAGCATATGGGTGGGGCAGAGCCACTCGCCGCTGCGTTTCGTTGTCGCAACATCTTCGCCAGCTCCGGCCGTTTCCGTTCGCCGGTATATCGCCGCACCTTGGCCACCTTCCAACGAGAGCCGTATCAGTTCCACACGCTTGAGCGCGGTGACACCGCCGGCCCGTGGCACATTCTTCACCCGGCCAGCGGCGATGAATTCTCGCAGGGCGACGACGGCGCACTCGTACGCCTGGCTGAGTTCCATGGGGTGAAAATTCTGCTGCTTGCCGACCTTGGTCGAGCCGGCCAAAACCTGCTGCTCGACCGCGCGCATGATGTCAGCGCCGATATTGTGGTTGCGGGGATTCCCGCGCAGACCGAGCCGCTTTGTGAAGCGCTGCTCGATGCGATCCAGCCGCGCCTCATCATCATCGCCGATTCGGAATTGCCCGCCACCGCCCGCGCGAGTGAACGGCTCAGGAAGCGCCTCGCTCAGCGGAATGTGGCGGTGATTTACACTCGCGAGGTCGGCGCGGTGACGATTCTATTTCGCGCCGGCGGATGCGAGATCAATACGGCGGACAACCAGCATTTCAAATTGCAGGACCTGACGGCGATGAGTCTGTCAACGCCAACACCGGTACTTGAGCCTGCAGAATGATTCTCTTGAGCTGACGCTGCTCATTTTGGCGGCCGGGGTCGCCAAGTCTGCAAGACGCGTTCCCCACCCTCTGCATCAAAAGTCACATATTCCATTAGTCCATCCTGCTCGCGTAGGATGAAGTTCCCCGGCGAATCCTCTTCGCGAATCTGGCCGCCCAAGTAATGATTGGGCCAGAGATCACCCTGCACGTAACGCTCCCAAGCTTTCTTGGCAAGACTGTTGGTGGGATTCGCCAAAACTCGTCGGGCTTCCTCCAGTGGTGCACCTTGTACCAAGGACAAAGCATCATACTGATTATTAAGGGTTGCAGCCCCCGGGTGGCGAACAAGTCGCACCTCGATCTTCGGCAGCATCACGTAGATCAAACCAACTGTGGCGAGACTGACAGCCGTTGCCAACCGGATGGGCTTTTTGAACTGCGGATTACCCGGCCGGATTCCCAGTGCAACGATATAACTCAAAATCAGACCTGGAGCCAGGACGCCGGCTCCCCAATTCAGAGCGGTGGTGGCGGCTCCCGCCCGACTGAAGCGGTGGTTTTTCTTTTCGCGGAAGCCGCGCCATTCCAACCACACATCCTGGCGCATTTGCTCTGGCGAAAGCGTGGCGGTTAATTTGGTCACCACTGGGGAACCGTCTACCCATCGGCGCAGCAGCGGGTGACTAATGAGCGTAGCTTCTGGCGGCCGATATACGTAATGACGGCTGAGCGCTGGATAATCCGGTCTGGCGCATCGCTCAACTTTGAAATGGGGTGCTAGTGCGCGCTGGTCGGCAAACACGTAGAGTTCGACCCGCAGCGGACCGTTATCCACGCCCGTGAGCCGCATCGGGTAAACCGGTTTTTCCGTTTTGAAGGTGAATGAAAGCGGATGCGGGGTGCTGGTCTGACTCGCGGCCTGGTCGCGACGGACTTTGGCTGCCACGAAAACCCAACCCTCTCTAACGTAACTTTCAATCACCGGATCGCTGTTGGTGGTCACCACAAATCCGTTTTCGTGCAGCCACGTCTGCAATGCCTTTGGATCGCGCGAAGCGATGGTTGTGGTTTCAAACACGCCCACAAGCTGGCGGTCCAAAATAGATACGGGCGGGCTGACCGCCTCTGTTGTTCCACCGCCTTTGGCCTTCGCCTTGGAAAGCGCAGGCAGCAGCAGCGCAGCTAGCATGAACAGCACGAAAGCTAACAGCAGAACAGAGATTGCATTGCTGTTGGACCGGACCATCTGTCGCAGAACCAACAGCAGGCTGATTGCGCCGAAAATCCACCCGTAATAGCCAGGCACCTGATGCGTGATCGAGGGCTGGAAAAGGTATTGCAACGTAGGAAACAAACCCGTGCTGGCTGCCTCCACCACCGGCTGACTGGGCAACGGCACAACCCAGGCGAAATTGGTCCCGACACCGGTAAACCGCGTTTCGATAACCAGCCGTTCCGTGCCATTGGAGTAGTGAATCAGCGCGCGCTGATCGGGCATGGTGACATTCGCCGCCAAGGCGGTCGGCGCGCGAAACATCTTGCCGTCGGCCAGTGCCGCAAGCGGCGCAAGACCCAACAGCACCATTACCAGAATTCGCTGCATGTTGACCCTTGCCCAAGGTCTAGCACGATGATCCCAGGAAGCAAGGAGTTGTTTGCCCGGCACTGGTTGGCTCTGAGCCGACGGGTTGCGAGCCGTTCCGAATCGCCAGCGTGAAGCAGGCGAGTACGGATGCAAACTGATTAACTCTCTAAGCCCTTCAACGCCTCAAGGACATGGTCCAGTTTCGCCTGCCAATCCGCCAGGCGCTGCTGATGCTCCTGCAACACCGGCGGCGGGACCTTTTGCGTGAAGTTTGGATTGGCCAGCTTCTGCGCCACTTTCGTGAGTTCCGACTGGTACTCCTCCATTTTCTTGGTTAGCCGGGTCCTTTCCGCCTCGACATCGATGAGTCCTTCCAGCGGCAGGAACAATTCGCCCATCGGCGTGTGCGCCGTGGGGGTGCCTTTTTTTGGGGTGAAGTTCTCGTCAAGCTCGATGGCTTCGGCATTGAGCAGGAGTCGGATGACCTCCGCATCGTGCGGCAGCACCGTGCGACTCGGCTTGAGGATGAATTTCACCTTCTTGCCGGCTTGGATATTTCCCACCCGCCGCAGGTTCCGGCCTTGCGTTACCACTTCGTACTTCTGGGTGGCAAATTCGAGATAGCAATCATCGAGGCTGTAGGCGTCGCGGAATTCGGTTTCGAACGGCTTGGGCCACGGCGCATTCATGATGGTCTTGCCACCTTGATTCTCCGGCATGTCGGTGGCATAACCCATCCCGTGCCACAGTTCCTCCGTAATGAACGGGAGGAACGGATGGAACAACCGCAACGTGTGCGAAAGCACGAAATCAATCACCGCGAGCGTGTTC
>CAZIJO010000298.1:0-5417 GCA_964539515.1 uncultured Bifidobacterium sp.
AGGGCGATGTCGGCAGCGTAAAGGCCGCCGTGGACGCCGGCTCGAAAGCAGCGGCCAAAGTCGGCGAACTGGTCAGTTCGCACATCATTGCGCGGCCGCATGAAGACTTGTTGAAAGCCTTCGTGGCCAACGCCGCAGCGAAGTAACCCCCTACTCTCAACCATCAACTAAGGACTGATTTATGGCTCAACAAGCAGTTGGAATGATTGAATGCAAAGGTCTGTGCGCGCTCATGGAAGCGTGCGATGCCGCGCTCAAAGCCGCGAACGTCACCATGACCGGCTGGGAAAAGATCGGCAGTGGTTATGTCACCGGGTTTTTCCGGGGCGACGTCGCCGCCGTCAAAGCCGCGACCGACGCCGGGGCCGCCGCCGCCGCACAAGTCGGCTCGGTCGTCGCTGTCCAGGTCATCCCGCGGCCGCACGACGATTTGGGCATCTTGGGCAAGTGGCTGCAATAAGTGCGGAACGCGGAATTCGGAGTGCGGAATTAGCCGCGCGCCGGGTTCATTCCGCACTCCGCAATCTGCACTCCGCATTGTGAAGATTCTCGTCGCCAACATCGGCAGCACCTCGCTCAAGTGGCGGTTGTTCGACTTCGCGAACAACGCCGAGCGCCTTTTGCACAAGGGCGGCTTCGAGCGCGTGGCCGACTACCCGAAGGCGATCGAAGATTGTCTCGCGCAACTGAAGGACGCCGGCGCGCTCGCCAGCGAGAGCGAACTGGCCGCGGTCGGTTTCAAGACCGTAATCGCCAAGAACGTCACTGGCTGTGTGCGCATCGACGAACGCGTGCTCGGCGCGATGGAGGCGTACAACGGCCTCGCGCCAGCGCACAATCCGCCCTATCTCACCGGCATCCGCTTGTTTGGGAAACGCATGCCCGGGGTGCCCCTGGTCGGATTGTTCGAAACCGCCTTCTACCAGTATGCGCCCGAAGCCATGATGCGCTATGCCGTGCCCCAGGCGTGGCACGACATCGGCATCCGCCGCTGGGGTTTTCACGGCGCCAGCCACAAATTCATCGCCGAACGCTCGGCGGAATTGCTCGGGCGCGGCGATGTCGCCGAACGCGTTCGCAAGCTCTATGTGGATGGCGGCCAAGCTCCGGTGAACGAGCCCGCGCTGCGCGTGATCTCCTGTCACCTCGGCGGCAGTTCGAGCATCACGGGCATTCGCAACGGCATCGCCATCGGGAACAGCCTGGGCATGAGTCCGCAATCCGGTCTGCCCCACAACAACCGTGTCGGCGATCTGGACGCCGAAGCGATCCCTTACGCTCTGCGGACCCTGGGCATCACCATCGAGGAAGCGCAGCGTCAACTGACGAAGGAATCCGGGCTGCAAGGCCTGAGTGGTCTGTCGAATGACATCCGCGACATTGCCACGGCGGCCAACCAGGGCCATGCGAAGGCCCGCCTGGCGCTTGAAGTATTCGTGGCCAGCGCGCGGCATTGGATTGGCAGTTACTTTTTTGAACTTGGCGGTGCGGACGCGATCGTGTTCACCGCCGGCATCGGCGAGAACCGGGTGGAATTGCGCGCCGCCATTTGTGCGAACCTCGCCCCCCTTGGCATCGTGCTCGATACCGGAAAGAATTCCACCACCCAGGCCACGGAGGCGGTCATCAGCGCCCCGGATTCGCGGGTCAAGCTCATGGTGATTCCGACGAACGAGGAACTCGTCGTCGCCCGCGAGACCAAACGCCTGCTGGAAACGCAAAGGAATTAACGACGGCTGATTACTTTCTCTCAACTCTCAACCATCAACCAGGAACTAAGTATATGGCTCAAGCAATTGGATTGATCGAAACGCGCGGACTGGTCGCCCTCGTCGAGGGAACGGACGCGATGCTCAAGGCCGCGAACGTGGAACTCGTTGGCCCGATGACGCAGGTCGGCAACGCCCTCGTCACCGCGGTGGTCGTCGGCGACGTCGCCGCCGTCAAGGCCGCCACCGACGCCGGCGCCCAGGCCATCAAGGCCATCAAAGGCGAAGTGGTCAGTGTGCATGTCATCGCCCGTCCGCACAGCGACGTGGAAGCGGTGTTGCCGAAGAAGAAATAAACCGTGAACCGCGAAACGTGATTCGTGGCGGGTACGCCCGTCCGATGGATGTTCCCGTTTCACGCGGCACGCCCCACAGATATGTTCCTCGCCAAAGTCGAAGGTTCGGTGGTCGCGACCAAGAAGGACCCGTCCATGAGCGGGCGCAAGATGCTCCTGCTCCGCCCGCAGCTCGTGGACGAAAAGGATCCCACGAAGTTCCGCCCCGGCGCAAACACGATCGTGGCCGTGGACGCGCTTGGCGCGGGCCTCGGCGAGATGGTGCTGTTCTGCCAGGGCAGCAGCGCCCGCTTGGCGCCCGGCATGAAGGACGCCCCGGTGGACGCGGTCATCATCGGCATCGTGGACAGCGTGGATGTGCTCGGAAAACAAATCTTCAGCGGGAAGGCTTAACCTGAATCAACCGTATGAGCGCAGTGAACGAAACCTTAATCCGGGACGTGGTGGCCGAAGTGCTTGGGCGGCTCGGCGGAAATCCCGCCACAACCACAACCACGGCCCAACCCGCGCCCGCACCGGCCGCGCCGAAGAGCGATGCGTGCGGTTGCAGCGCCAGGAAAAGTGCCACCTCGGCGCCGGCGTTGCGGGGCAAGTTCGGCGTGTTCGCCACGGCAGATGAAGCTTGTGCCGCAGCGCAGGAAGCGTTCTTGCAGTTGCAACAAAAAGGTGTGGCGGCGCGCCGCAAGATCGAAGAGATCGTCAAGTCGCTGGCGGAGAAAAACGCCGAGGCATGGGGAAAAATCGAGTTGGATGAAACCAAGATCGGCCGCCTCGATCACAAGATCGCGAAACTCGGTTTGATCAAGCTCGTGCCGGGGGTGGATTGGTTGCACCCCGATGCGCGGAGCGGTGATCACGGCATCACGCTGGAGGAATACACCCCGTTCGGGGTGGTCGGCGCAATCACGCCCAGCACGCACTCGATTCCCACGTTGAGTGGAAATATCGTGAACATCATCGCGGCGGGTAATGCCGTCGTGTTCAACGCCCACCCGAGCGCGGCCCGGTGTGCGGCGGTGGCGGTGCGTATTTACAACGAAGCGATTTATCGGGAGACCGGCATCGAAAACATCGCGTGCATCATTGAAAAGCCATCGCTCGAGTCCTTCAACGCCCTGTGCAAGCACGAAAACACCCGCCTGCTGCTCGTCACGGGCGGACCGATGGTTGTGAAGGCCGCGATGCAAACCGGCAAGCGCGCCATCTGCGCGGGCCCGGGCAATCCACCTGTGCTCGTGGATGACACCTGCTGCCCGACGCGGGCCGCCAAGGCGATCATTTCGGGCGCGGCGTTCGACAATAATCTGCTTTGTATTGGCGAGAAGCAGGTGTTCGTGCTGGACAGCGTGGCGGACAAGTTAATGACGCGCCTGGCCGAGAACGGGGCCGTGAAATTGAACCGCACCCAGCTCGAGAATCTCACGAAAGCCGCGTTCACCTTCAAGGAAGGCCAGGGCGGTGGTTGCGCCCACGCCAGCGTGAACAAGGAGTATATCGGCAAAGACACCAGCGTGCTGGCGCAGGCCGCCGGGATGAATATTCCGCCCGCCACGCAGCTGCTCTTCGCCGAGACCGACGCGCAGCATCCCTTCGTGCAGGAGGAACAGATGATGCCGATGCTGCCGATCGTTCGCGTGAAGAGTGTCGAGGAAGGCATCGCGCTGGCCAAGCAATCGGAGCACGAATACCGCCATACCGCCATCATTCATTCGCACGACGTGGAAAACATCACGGCCATGGCGCGAACGCTCGACACCACGTTGTTCGTGAAAAACGGCCCCTCCCCAGCCGGCCTGGGCCTGGGCGGCGAAGGCTATCTGAGTTTCTCGATTGCCACGCCGACGGGCGAAGGCATCACCAACCCGCGCACGTTCACGCGCGTCCGCCGCTGCGTGATGGTGGACAACCTCCGGATTTATTAGGTCATGCTGCTCGCACGTGTCGAAGGCAACCTGGTGGCGACCCGGAAACACCCGAGCCTCGAGGGCTGGCGACTGGTGATTTGTCAGCCGATTGGCGCGGATGGAAAAAACGAAGGCGCGCCGCAGGTGGCGATCGATTCGCACGGCGCCGGCCTGCATCAGCAAGTGGTGATTTCCTCGGATGGCGCAGCCGCGCGCAAGGCGGTAGGCGACGAGCACAGCCCCGTGCGCTGGCTGGTCATTGGGGTGGTGGATGAACACGAACCCGGGCAACGCGTATGAAACTCGGCACCGTGATCGGACGGGTAACGCTCAGCCAGTCGGTGCCGGCGCTTCAGGGCGGGCGTTTCCTCGTGGTGAGCCCGTTTGGCCGCGAACAGTTCGCCGCCGGCCTCGCCGCGCCCCGCGGCCTGGGCAGCGATCCCAGCCTGGTCCTTTATGACGCCATCGGCGGCGGGGTGGGCGACGTCATTGGTTACGAGGAAGGCCGCGAAGCCGCGCAGCCGTTTGCCGGGCCGACGCCGGTGGACGCCATCAATGCCGCGCTGGTGGACGAAATGTTTTTCAACCCGTGGCCGGGTTGACCGACTGCAATTTTGAATCATGAAAAATGTCATCAGTCTCAAAGACGTGGAGCAGCTGGTCCGCAACGGGCAGAGCCTCAGCCAACTGCCGGCGGATGCGATTTTGACACCGTCGGCGCGGGAGTACCTTCAGGATCGGGAAATGAAGGCGGCCCCTGGCGCCCCCAGCCCCTCGCCGACCGGCAAGGCCGCGACCGCGCCAACCAAGCCGCTCACTTCCAGGAGTCCCAAGGCCGAGCTGGAAGCTTTTTTTCAATCCCCTTACGCGCAGAGCCTGAAGGAACAGATTTGCGAGATGGGTCATCGCCTCTGGAAACGTGCTTATGTGGACGGCAACGGCGGCAACATGGCCATCCGGGTGGGCGAGGATATTGCAATTTGCACCCCGACCCTGGTGAGCAAGGGTTCGCTCACGCCGGCGGACATGTGTCTCGTGGACTTTGAAGGCAACCAGCTTTGCGGCACGAAAAAGCGCACCAGTGAAATCCTGATGCACTTGCAAATGATGAAACGGCAACCCAAGGCCATTGCCACCTGTCATTGCCATCCGCCGTACGCCACGGCCTTTGCGGTCGCGGGCGTTGCCCCGCCGACGTGCATGTTGCCCGAATATGAGGTTTTTTGCGCCGTCGGCGTGGCCCCCTATCGCACGCCGGGCTCCCCGGAAATGGGCAAGCTCGTGGCTGACCTGACCGACCAATACAACACCATCCTCATGGCCAATCATGGCGTGGTGACCTGGAGCCACAACAACATTGAGGAAGCGTACTGGCGCATGGAAATCATCGAGGCCTATTGTCGCACCATCGTGGTGGCCGGCCAGCTCGGCAAACCCATCAACACTTT
>CAZIJO010000299.1:0-5366 GCA_964539515.1 uncultured Bifidobacterium sp.
TCTCGGCGGAGCAGGTGGCAGCAACGCGGCTGGCAGCGCGGCGACTGGATACGGGGCTGGCGGGGGCGGTGGTGCGCCGACGTTTGCCGGGGGAAATGGATCTCCTGGGTTTGTCAGTATTCGCTACTAATATGCGTAGAGAACGTCACTATTTTTTCGATTTACTGCACTTGGGGCTCCCCCCAGTTGCCGAGATTGAGCGCACCTATAAGGTGGAGCATGCGCCAGCGGTGACACGGCGTAGTTTTCCAGGATGGACGGATGGTACGAAACTACCGCCGTCGTCCTGGTACGACGCAGCGGCTGCTGGCCTGCGCCCTATTCACGGCTGGGTGTTGATTGATCACGAGGATTGGTTTGAGGCGACACAGGCCCAACGTCTTGCGACAGCATCAAATTTTGCCACGATGTATCGAGAACTGAAATCCAGAAGACCTGATTTAAAGTTTGCGTTTTATGCTTACGGAATTAAGCATCACAGCACCTATCCTGCGTTCTCGCCCAGTTCGCCAGACTATCAGGCCTGGCAACGCATGAGCGATGACTATGCCGAAATGTTAGCAGTAGTGGATGCCCTCTGTCCCACCCTCTATTTCTGGTACACCGAAGCGGATGATGGGTTGGCGTTTACTAAAGCGCGTTCACCCGGTCTCTTTCGTGGGTACCTGACAGATGCTAGGCGGCTTTTGGACCAGTATGGAGCGCCTAATCGGCCAGTCTATCCGTACATCTGGTGGCGCAAGCATGATGCGTCAAAAGATCTGGAGGACTGGATATGGCGGGATATGCTGGAAACGACCCTCTCTCTTGCTGATGGATTTGTCTTGTGGGGCGGGTATCAACAAACGTGGAACAGAGGTGAGGCGTGGCTGAAAAGCCTTCTCGACGCACGATACGCACATCGGCCAAGGCAGGGGCGCAGCAGATTAACGAAGGCGGCTGGATAGCGGCGAGTTCGACTGGCGGGCTGATGCTGATGGGGGTGGGGCGATGACGATTTAACAAGGAGGATCTATGCGAATCAAAACCCTGTGCCTGATGAGTCTGTGCCTGCTGGTTGGGCTGACCGGCTGCGCGAATCGTGGCAGCTTGCGCGTTGAACGTGCCGGTGAGGCACTCGATATCTTCCACGCAGGGAAGATGATCGAGCAACAGCATACGAAAGAGGCGCGATGGGGGACGCCTGGTGTTGTGGGGTGGGTATCAACAAGCCTGGGATGAGAACGCCCCCTGGTGGGTGACGATCAAGGCGAGGCTGACGGATAAGAGGCGGACGGGCTAACGATCGATGACGAACGGAGTCACCATGGTACGACGCGCAGTGCTGGCCCTGAGCCTCCTGCTGCTAGCAGACCCGGCCTGGACTCAGAATATCGACGGGCAGGCTGGTGGTGGGGCGTCCCTCACCGTCAAGGAGAACGACAATATCCCCAACGTGAGCGGGGTCAGTTCGATCTCGTTCAGCAATGGGACCGTGACCGATGATGGCGGCGGGAACGTCTCCGTCACGATCAGTGGCACTGGTGCGCCGACGGATGCGACCTACATCACCCAGACGCCCAACGGCACACTCTCGAACGAGCAGGCTCTGTCAGTGCTGGCGAATGGCTGCATGGGCGTCACCACGACGACCGGCGTCATTGATTCGCGCACCATCACCGGGACGGCTAATCAAATCTCAGTCGCCAATGGGAACTGCGCAGGCAATCCGACGATCTCTATCCCGACCAACCCCACCTTGCCAGGAACGACCACGGGCACCTTCTCGGGGAATCTCACCGGAGCCGTCACGGGAAACGCATCGACGGCTACGGCGCTGGCCGCCAATGGGGCGAATTGTTCAGCGGGGCAAGCTCCCCTGGGGGTCAATGCGTCGGGAGCCGTGGAGTCCTGCACCGACTACCAAGAAGAACCTGGCTCAAACGGCCTGGTTGCGAAAACGGCCGCCAATACCTCGGCGGCGCGCACGATCACCGGGACCTCCAACGAGATCACCGTCACGAACGGGGATGGCGTCTCAGGCAATCCGACCTTGGCCCTGTCCTCGACGGTCAATCTCGCGAGTAAGATCCTCCGGTTGCCCAGCAGTACGAGCCTTCCAGGTACGTGCTCGGTCGGGGACATCTACATGGACACCGATGCCACAAGCGGCCGTCGGATCTATGCCTGCGAGTCATCCAATACCTGGGTCCTGCAAGGCGACGGTGGAAGCGCGGGGATCGGTGGATCGACCGGAGCGACAGACAATGCGGTGCTGCGAGCCGATGGCACAGGAGGCTCAACCGTCCAGGCGAGCGGCTGCACCCTGAGCGATGCCGATCAGATGACGTGCCCGGGCGGGTTTGTCGCGGGTACTTCGGGGGCCGGTGTGATCACCCTCCTCGAGGGCACCGTCGTCTCGGCTGGCACCAATGCCGGCGAGCATAATGTCGGGTTCGATTCCTCGGACTCTCGGCTCAAGAGTCGGGAGAATGCAGGATCCCTCGTGACCTACGCCATCACCGCGGATAAGTTGAGCGCCTTTGCGGCGACGACGTCGGCCGAATTGCGCGGGGTGCTGAGTGATGAGTCCGGTACCGGAGCGGCCATCTTTGCCGGGGGCAATATCGGCGCCGGCGATGCGACGACACCAGCGGCCAACGACAACGACACCTCAATCGCCACCACGGCCTATGTGCAGACGGAACTGACGGATTATGCGGCCGATACCGTGACCCTAACCAATAAGACCTATAACGCGGAGAGTGCCGGCAACGTCCTCACCATCCCGCGCCGGATCTGGCTCCCCGCCGCTGGCTGTAATAACGCGACGGCGGGGAATATCTGGGACCTCCCGACCAGTAACCCAGCCGTCTCAGCCTGTAAAACCGGCACCAATACGCAGATGGGCGTCTTGGATTTTGCGGACGGGGGCAATCTCTCGGCCCAGCTTACCTACAAACTGCCATCGACCTGGACTGGGACGGTTGATGCGAACATCAAATGGATGACGACCGCGACGACCGGCAACGTCGTCTGGCAACTCTCGACCATCTGTGTGGCCGATGCCGAAACCGACGACCCGGCGTTCAATACGGCGAGTACCGTTACCGATGCGGCGAAGGGGACGACGAACCAAACGAACGACGCGGCGATTACTGGGGTGACAGCGACCGGCTGCGCGGCGGGTGAACTCATGCATCTCAAGATTCAGCGTGACTCTGGCCATGCGAGCGATACGTTGGCGGCCACGGCACGATTGATCGGGGTGGAACTCGTGATTCGGGAGGCGATGTAAGTGCTGCGTCGCCTCATCATTTTCATGCTGTGCCTCCAGAGCAGCCTGGGGCCTGCCTGGGCCACGACCTATTACATCCGCACGGACGGGAACAACAGCAACGCCGGGACGACGGACAGCGCGGGTGGGGCGTGGCTGACATTCGGCAAATGCGCGTCTACGGCGGTGGCTGGTGATACCTGCATTGTCGGGAATGGCACCTATGTAGAGGGTGAAGTGGCATTCAATACGAGTGGGACGAGCGGCAGCCGAATCACGCTCCAGGCCCAAAACCAACACCAAGCTATTTTGAGCAGCACCAGCGGGTGCGCGGCGAACATTTCCATCGCGGCCAACTACGTCACCATCGACGGCATCCGCACGAAGATCGACGCCGGGAATACGCCATGCGGCTCCCATAATTCTACGGACGGTGATGGGGTCCGGTGCTTTGCTGGGAGCGTGCCAACCCTGGGCGGAACAGAAACGACCCTCTACCATCATGCCTGGGTGAAAAATACCACGCATGACGCCAGTACGGCTCGCTCCCACGGTATCAAATGCGATGGAGACGGGGCGTTGGTCGAAAACAATATCTCGAATAATGGGATTGAGTTGGGGATTGGGGAGGGGCTGATTGCTCGCTACAACCAAGTGCTGGGCGCGGATGGGTTCGGCTCATTTTTGGTGTCTAAGTTCGGGGCGCGGAACGTCCAGATCTACGGCAATTATGTGACATGCAATGTCGATTTCGCGTGGTGCCTCACCCTCGGCGCGACCACCGGCGGGGCCTTCATCTTCGACAGCGCGACCGGCATCGAGTGCTACAACTGCGCGGCCTACAACAATCTCATCATCGGCAGCGGCCTCACCAACGAAGGCGACCTGCTCATGTCAGGGTGCAAGGACTGCCTGATGGCCTACAACACGTTGTCCGGCTCCAAGCTCATGATGAACATGGTGCGCGGAATGGGGGGAGCAGGAGCACTCCCTGAAAACCCCACCTGGAAAGACAATACCCTCACAGGCACCGGGGTCTGCGGCTACACGTGGGCGGACTACACCGGCACGCTCACCGTCGATTACAACAATTTCCGGACCTGCACGAGCCCTCCCAGTCAAACCCATGCCGTCTCTGGCGACCCATCGCTCGACGCCAACTATGTGCCACAAGCGGGCTCCGTGCTGATTGACGCAGGCGACGCCATTACCACCTGGACGAAATATGGCGGCGGCACGATCACCCTTGACCGCAGCACGGCTCCAGGCTGGTTTACGGGTCTGTTTACCGCGCCGCCGTCTGGGGCAGCTATGGATGTAGGGGCGTGGGAGTATCTCACGGCATCGCGGTCCGCCGTCATTGGCGGCGCTCTCAGGCTGCAAGGCGCAGCCAGGATAGGAAACTAATGCTCGTACATCTGTGGGCGCTCCTAATCGTGACGGTGCTGTTGTCTTCCCCGGCCTATGCCACGCGGGATCTGGCCTCTGGTGATTACCTCGATGCGGGAACGGCGGCCAATACTGCCATGTCGTCGCCATTCACCGTCGCGCTGATGTTCAATGCCGACTCGATTGGGACCATGCAGGTCATGGTTGCCAGAGCGGTCACCGCGCTCAATAACGGGTGGGACTTTCGTATTGAAGCCACGGGCAACCTGAGCCTGTTCAATTACGAAACCGATTCGGCTACAGGCACGGCGACTACGCGACCCACGGCCAGCACCTGGTATGGGTTGGCGGCGATCATGACCGGATCGGGGGCCGGGGGGTCGGTCAAATTTGTTCGATTTACGCCTGGGACGGACACCCTTGCGACAGAGGATGTCGGCATGTTTGTTGGCCCCTCACCGACCGGCACGCACAAATTGACCATCGGCGGACGCTGGAACGGGGCGCTCGTCAATCCCGCGCCGGGGCTGTATGCGCGGGCTGGGGTGTGGTCCGGGGTAGCGCTCAGTACGGACCAGCTCAAAACGTGGTTTTGCACGGGGGTAGCGGCCAGTGGCGGCGATGGACTCTGGGAACTCGCCGGATCGGCCTCGCCCGAACCTGACATCAGCGGCAATGCGTATGACGCGACGGTGAGTGGGACGACGACAGGGGCGGCGCC
>CAZIJO010000300.1:0-5298 GCA_964539515.1 uncultured Bifidobacterium sp.
TGGCCCTCTCCCCTTCGGAAGGGGAGAGGGAATCTGTTCGTGAGTCGGTTGGCGAATCGGGCAGGGTCGGAGCATTCGATGGGCTCACCTTGCTGCTCCCTCTCCCCCTCCGAGGGGGAGAGGGTTGGGGTGAGGGGGCAGCTCCGTTTGGCTGCTTTGCTTTTGCTTTATCTCCTGACCTGTTCATCTCGCGGCGCTGCCAGTGACCTGCAGGTGAGCGTCTATTGCACAGCAGGCGAGGTTCAGCAAATCCTGGCGACGCCGGACGGAAAAGAACGCGTCCTGCGTGCGGTTCAACCCCTCAAAGTCTCGCGCCTGTTCCTCGAAGGCCGGCGCGGCGACGAATATGTTCCGCCAGCGCAGTTGCGCGAGCTGCGCGACTTTTTTGCCGCCCAAGGAATCCAGTGCAGCGGCGGTATCGCCACGGTGCCCGGCGAGAAGTTCGGCGTGCGGCAAACCGGCGGTCTCGCCTGGCTGAATTGGGAAAGCCCGAAGACGCAGGGCGACGTCGCGGAGTTCTTCAGCCAGAACGCCCCGATCTTCGACCAGATCATCGTGGACGACTTTTTCTGCACGGGCGACGTCTCGCCGGAAGCCGAGCGGGCCCGGGGCGGACGCCCCTGGGGCGATTACCGCCGGGACCTGCTGGTCTCGCTCATTGACCCGATGATCGTCAAGCCGACGCGCGCGGCAAACCCGCGGACGCAGCTCATCATCAAGTTTCCGCAGTGGTATGACCGCTTCCACCTGTTCGGCTACGATCCGGCCCGAATGCCCGAGCGGTTCGAGCAGGTGTGGGTGGGGACGGAAGTGCGCGATCCCAACACCCCGCGCTGGGGTTACCTGCAACCCACCGAGGGTTACATGAACTTTCGCTGGCTCGCGTCGGTGGCTGGAAAAAAAGTGCGCGGCGCCTGGTTTGATCACATCGAATGCAGCGCGCAGAATTTCGTGGACCAGGCGTACGGGAGCGTTCTGGCAGGAGCGCGTGAGCTGACACTGTTTCACCTGGGCGACCTGCTGGCCCCGCATCCGGGCGATCCGATGCTGGCGGAACGGCTGCCGGAGTTGCAGAAGCTGGCCGGCCGTCTGCGTGGCAAAACGCCCCGCGGCATCGCTTTCTACAAACCACCGGGTGCGGAAAGCGCGGAGAACATGTACCTGGCTGACTACCTCGGCATGATCGGGCTGCCGATTCTGCCGGTCGCGCAATATCCGAAAGAGGCGAGGGTGGCGTTCCTGCCCGTCCAGGCCGCGGGCGATGGGCAACTTCTCGACCGGATGCAGCGTCATCTCAAGCGAGGCGCAACGCTCGTGGTAACGCCAGCGCTGTTGCGGACGCTCGGTCCCGCCGCGGCGAGATTGGCCGGCGTTTCGGTCGGCCCAACCTGCGAGCCGGCGGCGGCCGGGGCGGTGGATATTGCGGGTAAACCCACGCTCCTGGACGCGCCCCTGGAATTGGATGCGGCAATGGAGGCCGAGGCGGGTGAAGTTTTGATGATGGCTGCCCTGCCCGACCGCAAAGTGCCGTTCCTCACGCGCAAAGCCGTGGGCCGGGGAGAATTGCTGGTCCTGAATGTCCGCACCTTTTCCGAGCAGGACTTTCGCGACACCGGCGAATGGCTGCTGGCGCCCAAGCGACGTGGGCTGCCGACCATTCCACAAACACTGGCGGACGCCATCCGGGCCCGGATTCTGTCGCCGCTGCGGGTGGACTTCCAGTCGCCTTCCGGGGTGCAGTTGGTTCTGTATGCGAAGGAGGCTTGGGTTTACAGCTTCCGCGACGACAGCGTCCGGGTTCAGTTCGGCAAACGGGCATTTGAGTTGCCGGCCCATCAGTTGGTGTGGCTGCCGTAAGCGGAGCTAAAGCACTTTCATCTCAAGCCGCCTCCGCCAAACTCACCCACTGGATTCCAACCTTGGGCGAAGCGTAGCCCAGTTCCTTCCGTCAGGCGCTGCTGTTTGACGCAGGTGAGTTCCCCCGGGCTCGTTCAACCACAGATAGCTTCGGCGCTCCTTTGCTCCGCTCAGTCAGCCAACGCTAGCTTTGTCCGTTAGGCACCCGGCTCCTAAATTAACTCCAACTACATGCCGTAGTCAGAGTAGTAGCCACGGAATCCCCCTCCACCGCAGTTAATGTGTTGGTAAAATACTCTCTGGACCAAGTTCGTTGCACCATCAATGTCTCCGCCAATTGACATTGCGGCAATACACGGCGAACCAACGACTCGCACAAATTCAATTTTCAATAACCCGTTTGTTACGATCACGTCAGGTGAACGCAATCGGTATGCTCTGTTCTTGCCAACCTCCGCAAAAATGTCGAGACGGGGCGCCAATGTCCGTCCTTGCACTTTTACCTCGAAAACGCGCTGCCCAATCGCAGCATGCTGAATCTCGCAGAACTTTAACTCGACATGGAATTTGCCATTCGGAATCTTCAGCGTGTATCCGCCGGTATCAAATCTCGCATCCTGATAAACCTCCTGCTCGTCGTATTCCGAGTAATCTCTCGTCCTCGAAATTTTGGCCGTGGTCTTTGCCGTCTTGCCTCCCGGGTCAAAACATCCGAACGACTTGGTGAACATCTTTGGCGTGGACGAATGTGGGGTTGAGCTACCGGCAATCGCACATCCCACAGCGACTGTGGCCGCCAAACTCAATGAAAGTGCAGCCTTCATTTTGGCTCGCTGCCGGAGGCAGAGTCGAGCCACCGCCGACTCGCGACGTGAACCGGGACAGCGGAACGGACAGCGCCGACGGCGGTTGGCTCAGGCGATTTGGTCATACAATTTCAAACGGCAACTCTTTAGTTGGCGCAATCTGTCTCAAAAATGGTTCTGCGCTCACATCCGCCAACATCGATATTCGGTCGCAGTCAATGCGCAGGAACGTGCATGCTGGCTTTTCCCATCGGCCCGTGTCCACATGGAGTTATGTAATCCGGGTTGAGCATTTCGATCAAGGAGTATCGCCGGGCTGGTATGAGCCGGTTGCATCAAACAAGCCTGACTGGACTTGCCACCGGAAATCCTGATTCAATACCGCCATGAAAGCGCAATCCCGATGCTCCCCTCTGTCGTAGCTTCTCCTGTCGCTCTTCCTTGCCGGCGGCCTACTGGCGCAAGAGACCAAGCGTGTGCTCGTTTTGATCCCGATGTGAAAGTGTGCCGATGCGCGACGGCGCCCAGCTCGCGGCCAACAATCTGGCTGCCGTGAGCGGAGCCAAAACACTTTCATCTCAGGCCGCCTCCGCCAGGCTCACCCACTGGATTCCGATCTTGCGCGACGCGTAACCGAGTTCCTTGAGCCAGTCGCCGTAGGCCATGACCCAATGTGAATCCCGCGCCTCGGACAGCAATTTCCGCCACGCGCCTTGCACCTCGACGTCCTGCTGCGAGCGGCAGATATCGTAAAACGGATTGCCCTTCACCGTGCCCTTGAAGCCGAGCCAGCGGGTCGTGCTGTATTCCGGATCAACAAAAGTCACCTCCTGCCCGAGCGGCATGTCCACCTTGGTCGCGGCGCCGTAGTCCGATTCGTAATGCGTCACGAGCTGCACCGGCTCGTAGGTACGACCGTCGAGCCGCCGGGGCGACGTGCAATGCGCGCAGGTGACCATGCCTTTGTGTGGAAACGTGGAGTTGTGCAGGAACACCGGCTGGTTCACGACGTGGCGCAACAGGAGTCCGGCCGGGATGATGACGAAATCCGATTCGCAAAACGCAATCAACCCTTCGTCGTTAAGCAGCGACAGCGTCAGGCAGGCAGTCGTCTGCGCCATCGGTAGAATGGTGCCCATGCAGGACTTGATGGTGAATGCCGTTGCGTCGTGCTCCTCCATCAATTCCTTGAACAAACGGTAAAGCACGAAGGCGTTCACCACGAACTTCCGCTCCGTCTTCAGGCTGGTGTGCGGCAGGGCCATGTAGCGACCGGTCCATTCCTCCGCCGCGGCCATTACCTTGGCATCCGCCAGCGCGCGCTGCACCCGCGGGCCGAAATCGTCGTAGCTGACATCCACGATCTTCAGGCCGAACCGCTCCTGACATTTCTGCGGTGCATCGGGCGCGTACTTGCCCCACGGTCCGCCCAGGGCCACGATGCGTGTGCCGGAGAAATTCTTAACCGCGTGCAAGGCCCGCAGTTTCCACAGCACCTCGGCGTAATCGTCCACGACCACATCGTCAACGTGGGTGCGCGGCGGGGCCGGCTTTTGATCGCTTGGGCTACCGGGGGCATCGGTCCGCAGATACTTGGTGCTCAGGGCCTCATACCAATAGTAGGTGGGGCCGGAATTCTTGCGCACGAACACCAGCGTGTCTGGTTTCAACTCGAGGCAGGTGCGGAGCATCGCCCCGCCGCCGGTGCAGGCATAGACCAGCGTCACATCCCACTCCGCTCCCGCCAGCTTCTGCGCCGCTTCGATGGTGGTGACTTTGGCCAGCGGGAGGGTCTCCAAGCCGAACTCCGCCTGCTTGGTCAGTTGTTTCAGCTCTGCGTCGATGCGCCCACATTCTTCGATCACGGCTGGTTCCGTTTGCACGCCGCCCCAGGACTTCCAGGACGCCGCTTCCTTCGGCGTCGGCAGGTTGTACATCAACACCGGCTGAACCCTCAGCTTTTTGCCCGGCGAGAAAAACGGCTTGCTCGGATTCCAGCCCGCGCTTGCTTCCGATGCCGCGAACGCCGCGGGCCATCCCAGGCCACCGCCGCCGATCGCACACGAGGTTAACCAGACAAACTGCCGACGAGTTAGGTTTTGTGAGTTCATAGTCCGATCCTTGGTTGAAGTGCATCCGAAGAAAATGCGCCGCCGTTACGCTGTTGCAGCGCTCCATGAAGTCCCGCCCGACCTGGGCAAGGCTTCAATGAGGAAGCGACACCCATGGCGAAACATTGCGCCGACTGGGGCCGGATGTCTATGCGAGAATTGGCGGGAGCTTGCGGCCTGCGGTGAGCCAGACGGGTGGATCGGCTGCCAGATCATGCAGACGCCGGCGATTCAGCCACTCGACCTATCTTGCCACGCCTGACCCGTGACGATTTCGTCGGAATTCAACGCGAGGGCGCGAAGGCGCGACCAAACAGGCGGTGGGCGTGATTCAACGCAGAGGCCGCACAGGATTTCGCAAAGGGTCGCGGAGGAAATATTTTTTCTGCGGACCTCCGCGCCAACCTTCGCGGCCTCTGCGTTAAGCGACCTTCCGCCTCATTCCGCCTTTCTCACTACTGGCTCAAATCCTAATGCCTTTCGGAAATAAACAGGTAAGATTTATATTGTACTTTTAACGTTAA
>CAZIJO010000301.1:0-5230 GCA_964539515.1 uncultured Bifidobacterium sp.
TTTTTGTCAGTGCCAACACCAATTTGAAATCCAGGCTTTATTCAGCGTCTCCTTAAGGGAATCCCGGCTGCGGTTGTCGGCCACCGACGCGGAGGTCTTCCCCCAGCGCCAATCACCCCCAGCATGCCTTCAACCCGGTGGCGGCCGTATCAGGTTGTGGTTTGAAGCCGGCGGGCAAACGGGGACGGGTTGCGTTTCGGAAGGTGGCGACCTGCGCATCGGTTACCATTTGGTTTGCTGATGAACAGGGTTCGCATTTCGACAATCGCTTCCGGTCCATTGAATCACCCCCTTTACGGTCGTAGTTTTTTAAGGGTTCGCCGTTACTGCGCTCGATGAATAACAACATTCATAGGGGTGAAGCGAATGGCGGCCAAGACCAGATTTTTCTCACGTCCCGCGCCGCCGGGGATGGTGTTACCTCACTTCAGCACCACCCGTGGTGCGATGCTCCGTCCAAGTAGCGGAAAGGAGTCTTCCATGAAAGAAAGGTTCGAATCTGAAACCAGGACTTTGATGCAGTCCACACAATGCGCCACCGCAAGGGCCTTTGCATGTCTGCTCCTGCTGCCGTTGACCGGTTGGAGCGGGGGCGTGGTGACTGAGTGCACCGAAGCAAACCTCCGCGCCGCCATGGCCGGTGGTGGCGTTGTCACCTTTGCCTGCGACGGTGTTGTTGCGTTAGCCGGGACGATTGCGATTGGGACGGACACGGTACTGGATGGCACGGGGCACCATGTGACCCTTAGCGGTGGCGATGCGGTGCGAGTCTTCTATCTTCAAACCAACGTCACGTTCACTGCGGTCAATCTGACGATCGCGAATGGTAAGGCCAGCTCCTTGAATGGCATGCTCACCCCGGGCGGTGGCGTTTTCAACGATGGCGGCCTACTGAACCTGCTCGGAGTTGAATTCCGGACGAATACTACCATGGGCGGGCATTGGCAAGGTGGAGCCATTTTCAACTCGTTCGGCAGTGTAAACGCAACCAACAGCAGCTTCCTTGGCAACGTCGTGACGGGCATTCCGGTTAGCGCACCGTATCCGGTGACCAAAGGCGGAGCCATCTACAACGAAGGTGGACTGGTTAATCTCCAAGATTGCACTTTTGTTGGTAATGGAAGTCGAGGGGTTGATGGTCCGGCTAATGGGAGCTACACGGGATTTCCCGGTGGCGGTTGCGGCGGCGGCGCAGTTTTTAACGCCGGCACCCTGGTTGCGAATCGTTGCACGTTCCGGCAAAACTTCGCCAAAGGTGGATCCGCCAGTCCAGCCGCCTTTCAATCTTCTGCGAGCGGAATTTCAGGAGCCATGGGTGGTGAAGGATCCGGTGGTGTCATCTACAACTTGGGCGACTTGGTGCTCCAAAGCTGCGTGTTTGTTAGCAATGAGGCCATCGGCGGGAATGGCGGAACTGGCGGAGCCGGTGGAACCATCCCGCACGTGGGACTCAGCGGTGGTAATGGTGGTAACGGCAGCTCTGGAAGCGGCAGCGCAATATTCAACCTTGGGACGATTGCGGTTGTCAATTGTACGCTCGCTTCAAACTCCTCGGCCGGTGGATTCGGCGGTGCCGGCGGTGCCGGCGGAAGTTCCCTTTACGGAGGCGCGGGTGGGGCGGGCGGAAAGGGCGGCTCCGGCCTCGGTGCGATCCACAACGCGAACAACATGTTCATGACCAATTGCACCTTGGCGTTTAACTCGAGTTCTATTGGCTTGGGAGGGGCCGGCGGCGCTGCAGGTCAAGGGGAGGGAGGCCAACCAGGACCACCCGGGACGAATGGCACCGCCATCGGTGGCATCCAGACGACCGGAGGTCGATTAGTGAATACCCTCCTGGCAACCAACGCTCCCGGGGGCAATTGCTCCGGCCCCATTACCGATGGCGGTCACAATCTCAGTTCGGACGCCAGTTGCGCCTTCACCAGCGTTGGCAGTCTGAACAACACCGATCCCTTACTGGGCCCACTCGCAAACAATGGAGGTCCGATGCTGACGATGGCTTTACTGCCGGGAAGTCCGGCGATAGACGCCGGGGACGGCGCCGCCGCTCCGAAGACCGATCAACGTGGCTTCCCCCGCCCGGCTGGCCTTGCCTCCGACATCGGAGCTTTCGAATACGGCTCGATGTTGCCGGTTTTGGCCATCAGCGGTTCCCCTGCAGCGGGAATGAACATTCTCGTCCATGGCAACGCCGATCAATGGTGTCGCCTGCTGACGAGCACCAACCTCTTGGACTGGCAGTGCCTGGCTACGAACCAGATCGCCCCCAACGGCGTCGTCCTTTTCCAGGACAACGGGAGCGTCGCTCAAACCCAGCGGTTCTACAAAGTGACCTTGCCGTGATCGGCGACCGAATTGAGCCAGCACAAAACTCAAGAAAGCAGGTCGTCATGAATGCGAAAACAAGATTTGAAAATCGGATCACCCTGCGGTCCGACACCATCGCAGTGACCGGAAGCTTAGCATGTCTGCTCCTGCTGCCATTGGCTGGTTGGAGCGGGGGCGTGGTGACTGAGTGCACCGAAGCAAGCCTCCGCGCCGCCATGACCGGTGGTGGCGTCGTCACCTTTGCCTGCGACGGCACCATCACGCTGACCGTGACGATCACAAATGAGGCGGACGCAGTGCTCGACGCCACCGGTCACGCTGTAACCATCAGCGGGGGCAACTCGGTACGCGTCTTTTTCGTCCCCACCAACGTCACGCTCGCCGCTGTGAATTTGTCCATTGCCAACGGGCTAAGCTCCAAAGGCGGCGGCCTCTATAATGATGGCGGCCTCGTGACCGTCAGCAACTGCGTCTTTTCCGGCAACCGTGCCGTGGGTCCCGCGGGCACCGGCAACGGGGGCAGCGGTTCGGCCGCGGCGGGGGGCGCCATCTATAACCAAGGTGTGCTGCAGGCGGTCGCTTGCGCGTTTGTAAAGAATTCGGCGAATGGAGGCGCCGGATCGTCCGCTCAGCCTGCGGGACTAAGTTATGTCCCTGGCGGCGGGGGCGGCGGGGCTAGCGGAGGCGCGATCTTCAACTTGGGAACCATATTCATCGACCGGAGTCTTTTCGCTGGCAACACCGCTGTCGGTGGACTTGGGGGGAATGGCAGCAGCGGCAATCCCGGCTATCTCGGCCCCCCATACTGGGGTACGCCGGGTGGCGACGGCGGCGACGCTTGGGGGGCAGCCTTGTTTATGGGCAGCGGCTCTGCTTTGGTCAACTGTACTCTATCTGGGAATCAGACGCAGGGGGGTGCCGGAGGCCAGGGGGGAAATGGCGGCTACCAGATCAACATGGGGACTGGTGAGTACATTTACTTTGACGGTGGTTCTGGAGGAAATGGTGGCAGCGGCTTGGCCGCGCTTTACGACTTCACCGGTTCAACGCAACTCACGAACACTACCATCGCTTCCAACTTCAATGCCGGCGGTCCTGGCGGCAGCCATGGTCGGCACGGGAACGGTGGCTCTGGCGGCGGACCAGCACCTGACGGTTCCGTTGCTGGAGCGCTGGCGACGACCAATTCTCTGCTCGTTAATACTCTCCTGGCTGGCAACTTTCCTTCCAACTGTACGGGCAGAATTGCTGACGCGGGACACAACCTCAGTTCCGACGCCAGTTGCGAGTTTACCAACTCAGGGAGTCTGAACAACACTGACCCGAAGCTTGGTCCGCTCGCCAACAACGGAGGCCCGACCTTGACGATGGCCTTGTTGCCAGGCAGTCCGGCGATTGACGCCGGCGACAACGCCGCCGCTCCAGCGACCGATCAACGCGGCATTCCGCGACCAGTTGGTTCGTTTTCCGATATCGGTGCTTACGAATTCACCGCCGTTTTGCAAATCGGTCTGGCTCCGAATGGTGGGATCAACGTCCTCGTTTACGGCCCGACCAATCAAGCGTGCCGATTGCTGACGAGCACCAACCTCTCGGGCTGGTACTGCGTGGCCACGAACCAGATTGGCCCGAACGGAACGGTGCTTTTCCCGGCCAACGGGAGTGTCGCCGAACCCCAGCGGTTCTACCAAGCGGCGTTGCCCTGACCGACCACTGAACGATGCCGCATCCAAATTGAAAAATGACGTCCTTTATCCGCCGAATGCATCCACAGCCACGAAGAAACTCAAGGAAAGGAGAGCAGTTATGAAACTGACTCAAATTCTGCAGCACCAGATCCAGCCGCAATCCTCAGTAATGATTGTGGCGTTGAGCCTAGTCGCGAGTCTTGCATTGATATCCGTGCAAATGCACGCCTATGCCGAACCTGGGGATTTGGAATTATCATTTGACCCGGGGTCTTCGGTGGATGACGCAGTACTCACCACTGCGGTCCAAAATGATGGCAAAGTGTTAGTCGGAGGATTGTTCCGATCGGTTCACGGAGCCTTGCGAACCGGCCTGGCGCGTTTGGATGCGGATGGCAGTACGGATGAATCTTTTCCGGGCGACCTGGCGGGCGGATCCATGTCCGCGTATGACATCATCTTACAACCGGACGGAAAGATTCTGGTGGGGGGAAGTTTTACCAATATCAATGGCCTCGCCCGAAGTCATCTGGCGCGGTTGGAGGTTGATGGATCGGTGGACAACTCCTTTTTGGCGCGTCTTGGCGATGGAACTGGCGTCAGCGTATCAAAACTGGCGTTGCAATCCGATGGCAAGATAATCATTGCCGGAAGTTTTGCTTCGGTGAGCGGCGTCAGCCGACCGGGCTTGGCGAGATTAAATGCCGATGGATCGCTGGACGCTGCTTTCTTGGACGGTCTGAGCGGGCCCGCGGGGGCGTCAATAACCTCGATTACGATCCAGACGGATGGTCGCATTATTGTTTCCGGCTACTTTGAAACCTTTAACGGAGTCCTCCGGCCCTATCTCGCGCGATTGAATGCGGATGGTTCGTTGGACGCTTCGTTTTTGAACTCCCTGGCTGGTCCAGACTATATAGTTCGAGCCGTTGGGCTTCAACCTGACGGTCGATTGGTGATCGGCGGAAGATTCAGCGCGGTGAATGGCACGAACCAGCCGGGGATTGCCCGACTTCACGCCGACGGTTCCTTGGATGCGACGTTTGATTCCCAAGCAAGTAGTCTTTATTCGGGCCCGAGCAGAATTGTTATCTGTCCGGACAACAGGACATTGATCAGTGGGTGTCTGTCGTGGGTGGGAAATTCCAGTTTAGAAGTAATGCCTTTCGGAAATAAACAGGTAAGATTTATATTGTACTTTTAACGTTAAT
>CAZIJO010000302.1:0-5228 GCA_964539515.1 uncultured Bifidobacterium sp.
TACCAGTATTGATTCATGGTGCGGGGCCTAAGCCTGGAGCCAAATGCAATGTTAGCATTGAAGAAAGTTCTCAGTTCGCTTCAGCATTGCTCTTGTGCGCTGGTGTTGGTCAATGGGATATTAAAATTTTGGGGGAAAATGCCGAGGAGTCACCCTATGTTGCGATGACTTTGAAGCTGATCGAAACCTTCCCGATGAAAGGAGGAACCTTCCAAATCGAGCCCGACGCCTCCAGTGGAAGCTATTTTTGGGCGGCAGGCTGGTTGTTTCCCACTCCGACGGACTCTCCTGAACAGAAAATAGGTGGCATCTCCCGTTTTGATTTTGGCTTGTACATGAGGGGCAAGATTACTCAGCCAAGGTTTTTCTCAGTTGGTGTCCTTAGATGGCCAAGTTCGGATTGGCAAATTGATCAATGGTTTCCTGCTCTCTTGCCTGAACCACCAGATTTTCCGGGAACAACATCACGAATTAGTCATATGGGAGATAGCATCATGACAGCGATAACACTTGCTCCATTCGCGCGTCAACCATGCAAGTTTACCGACTTGGGCCGTTTGAGGGTACAAGAAACAGAACGCGTTGTGGCTTTACGAACCGAATTGACCAAATGTGGCGCGAAAGTCATTGAAGAAGGCGATACACTCACAGTTTACCCGTCACAACTCCACGGCGCGGAGATTGAGACCTACAATGACCATCGCATGGCGATGTGTTTTGCGATTCTGGGATTGAAAGTGCCGGGCATAAAACTCAAGAATCCGTCGTGCGTGAAAAAGACGTTCCCCAATTTCTTCCAGAAGCTGGCGACGCCGCCGCCCAATGGGTTGGGGGCGGAGATTCGGGATGGCCGAACGGGGCGGAAGCTGGAAATGGCGGAGTTGTTTGCCGATTGAGTCGGCTACCCACGCCTGACCAGGATCCTGCGTTTCCTCTCGGGTCCGCCCCGGAGCGCACGGTTAGGTGCAAGATTAAGAGCAAGATTGAATAAAGCTTTAAAACTTTGAAAGAGCATCCCATTGTTATCGCCATCGATGGCCCGAGCGCGAGCGGCAAGAGCACGAACGCCAGGCTCGTCGCCAAGTCGCTGGGCTTTGTCCACGTGGACACCGGCGCGATGTATCGCACCCTGGCGTGGCATTGCCTCCGGGAGCACATCAACACGGAGGACGCCAAGGCAGTTGCCGCGGCGTGCCGTCGCTGGAAGACGTCGCTGGCCAATGTGGACGGGCATGTGCATTTGCTTGTGGACGGCACCGATCCGGGAAATGAAATTCGCACTTCGGAAGTCAGTGCCGCCACCTCGCACATTGCGGCCGTCCCCAAAGTGCGCGAATGGATGAAGAAAAAGCAACGTGAGTGCATTCAGTTTGGCAGCCTGGTCATGGAAGGGCGCGATATTGGAACGAATGTTTTTCCCGAAACGGATTACAAGTTTTATCTAGATGCGCACCTCGAGGAGCGCACGAAACGCCGGGCTGCGGAAGGCATCAACGAAAACCTCGCCGCCCGCGATCAGCGCGACAGTCAACGGGCCGCCGCGCCGTTGATGATCGCTCTGGGCGCGAAGGTGATCAACAACTCGACATTAACGCCCGCTGAAACCAGTGGACTGATTTTGGCGGAAGTGAAGCGACGACGCGACGCCTCCGCGCGATCGGGTCAGGCCGGAGCCGCACGGTGATATGGTGAGGCAGCCGGATGTCGGTTACCGAGTTTGGCGTTCGCTTTGAAATGGCGCCGGGCGACCCCAAAGACATGAATTTCGTTTATTACTGCGGCTGGTTGTTCTTCCGAGCGTTTTACCGGATTTATTTCCGTGCGGAATGGTTCAACGCCGGGCGCGTTCCGGCCAGCGGACCGGTCATCCTGGCCTCGAATCATGCGAGCATTCTGGACCCGCCGCTGGTCGGCACGGGTTTGAATCGCGGCATCAGCTATCTGGCCCGCGAGTCGTTGTTTCGGTTTCCCGGAATCGGCTGGGTGCTCCGCCAATGGGATGCCGTGCCGGTGGATCGCGACGGTGGCGGGGCCAAAGGCTTGAAAGCCATCATGGATCGGTTGCTGGCGGGCGGCGGGATTATTTTGTTTCCCGAAGGCACGCGGACGCTGGACGGCCAGCTCTTGCCGGCGCGGTCGGGGATTGGATTGACCGTGATCAAGTCCGATGCGCCCGTGGTCCCGGTGCGGGTATTCGGAACCTTCGAAGCGTACGGCAAGAATATGACCATTCCGCGACCCCGGAAGATCATGGCAAAATACGGTTTGCCAATGAATTTTGCCGCGCAACGGGCCGAAGCTAAAACCTGTTCCAAAGCCCGGCTCAAGGAGATTTATCAGGAAATCGCCGACCAGATCATGGCCCAACTGGCGAGTTTGGAGCCTTGCACCGACAAGGATGTGTTTCCGTGATCCGCCGCGGTTGGGTTAGCCGGATAACTGCTTGCTGACGGCGATGATGGGTTTGCCTTCCCCTTCGCACGCTCGGACGTGATCCGTTAAATCCCGCTATTCGACAAGGTCGTGCTGATGCTATTGACGATCTGCGCCAGGCGCGGATGGGATTTTTCAAATTCTTCGACCGAGCGGCGGAGAGCCTGGACCGAGAGATTCAAAAGCCGGGGGTCCTGTTCCGTCCGCATCGCTTCATGGGCCGTGACCTGGGTGAAGCCGACAATGCTCTTTGCCTGCTCTCCGTGGGTTTGGGCGAGATTAGCCGTCTCGGCTTTAAGCTTTGTAAGGAGCTCGATCAACTCCCGCCGGCGATCCGGGGCGAGGGAGTCCGCGGTTTGAATCTGGGCTTCGATTTGTTTGATGGTTTCGTCGATCATATTCGGCCTTCCGCTGCCACTGAAAATGTACGCGGCGGGAACCGTTCGGCAACCCCCATATTCAACCGAACTCAGCCGACCCGCGTGGCAACCAGCGGGGCGACGATGCGCCAGATGGCGGATTGGATCTCCGCAATGGTGCCGGTGGCGTTGATCACCTGGATGCGCATTGGTTCGGCCGCAGCAATCTCTTCATAGCCGTGCGCAACCCGTTCAAAAAACGCCCGGTCCGCCTCTTCAATGCGGTCCCGGATGAACGGCATCGTGGCCTGCCGTGAGCGCAAACGATCCTCGCTGACCGCCTGGGGAACCTTTAGCAGAAAGGTGAGGTCGGGACGCGTGTCGCCCACGGCGAGGTCAATGATATGGCGGACGGTGGTCAGGTCCAATTGCCGGCCGTAACCTTGATATGCCGTGGTCGAATCGTAAAAGCGGTCGGAGAGGATGATCTCCCCGCGCGCAAGCGCCGGGCGGATGACTTCCCGTACGAGTTGGGCGCGGCTGGCGTTCATCAGCAGCAACTCCGCTTCCGCCGTCATGGCCGCGTTGGCGTGGCTGTGCTTGAGCGTGTGGCGAATTTCCTCGCCGATGGGGGTGCCACCGGGCTCGCGAAGAACACGGACGCCATGGCCCCACTCCCGCAGCCGTTCCACCAGCAAAGGGACCTGGGTGCTCTTGCCACTCCCTTCCGTGCCTTCAAAAGTGATGAACAGTCCCTTCACAGTTTCTTTAGTTTCGCTCCCGTGGGGGAATCCTCGACCACCCAGCCGCGGGCTTTAAGTTCAGCGCGAATCTCATCGCTCCGTTTAAAATCCCTGGCCTTGCGTGCCGCCTGGCGGGCGTCCAGCAACGCTATGATTTCCGAGGGCGCTTGCGCCTCGGCGCCGCCACCGGTACCGATGGCCAGGACCGCATCGATGCTCTCCCAGGTCGCCAGCGCAGCGGCGGCTGATGTCGGGGTGAGGGCGTTCTCGCTCAGGCGCCTGTTGGTTTCGCGAACCCAATCAAAAACGGCCGCCCAGGCGGCGGAAATGTTGAGATCGTTGTCGAGCGCCGCCGTGAAACGGGCAATCAAGTCACTCCCAACGACGGCGGGCGGCTCTGTGGGGGCGGGCACGGCCGGGGACGCGGCAGTGGTCGGCGCGCCCCGCTCGCGAAGCTTGCTCACACATTCATCAATGCGCCCGAGCGCACTCTTGGCCCCGGCCAATCCATCCAGCGTGAAGTTAAACGTCTCCCGATAATGCGCGCTGAGGAGGAGGTAACGGATTTCGCGGCCGCTGAAACCCTTCGCCAGCAAATCCCGCAGGGTAAAAAAGTTGCCGAGCGACTTGCTCATTTTCTTTCCTTCCACCAGCAGGTGCGCGCCGTGCAGCCAGTATTTCACAAACGGCTGGCCCGTGGCGCCCTCGCTTTGGGCGATCTCGTCCTCGTGATGGGGGAACTTCAGGTCCTCGCCCCCCAGGTGCAAATCAAAGCTCGCGCCCAACACCTGCATGCTCATGGCGGAACACTCGATGTGCCAGCCGGGGCGGCCCTCCCCCCACGGACTGGGCCAGAATACCTCGCCATCGTCCGGCACGCGGGCTTTCCAAAGGGCGAAGTCCGCGAGGGCCTCCTTCTCATACTCGTCTGAAGCGACTCGTTCCCCGACGCGCATTTCGTCGAAATTGAGATGGACGAGTTGCCCGTAATTGCAACCGCAGCCGCGATATTTCTCGATGCTGAAATAGACCGAGCCATCGCTGGCTTTGTAGGCGATGCCGCGGGTGATGAGTCGTTCGATGAGGGCAATGATTTCGGCGATGTATTCCGTGGCGCGTGGTTTGACGTGCGGTTCAAGGCAGCCGAGCGCCTTCATGTCGTCAAGGAACGCCTTTTCGTACTGGCCGGTAAACTCGCGTAGCGGGGTGCTGGTTTCCCGGACGCGCTTGATGATCTTGTCCTCCACGTCAGTGATGTTCATGACGTGTTTGACCTCGTAACCTTTGAATTCCAGATAACGACGGACAAGGTCAGCAAAGACAAACGTGCGCCAGTTGCCGATGTGGGCAAAGTCATAGACCGTCGGGCCACAACAGTACATGCCGACTTTTTTTCCGGCAGGATCGAGTGGCACAAAGTCCTGGACGCTGCGCGTCAGGGTGTTGAAGAAGGTCAAACTCATTTTGAACGCCGGCAGACTATGCCAAGCGGTTGAAATGCAAAGAGCAAAAAGTCGGGCCAACGGTTTTATTCCGGCGCCAAGGAGTTCGGTAAGATTTCAGCCCGGAAGAATTCAACCTTGCCATAAGAGCGGTGAGCGGATTAAATGTGCCCATCGACTGGTAGGCTGGATAGCTCAGTTGGTAGAGCAGAGGACTGAAAATCCTTGTGTCGCCAGTTCAATTCTGGCTC
>CAZIJO010000303.1:0-5186 GCA_964539515.1 uncultured Bifidobacterium sp.
CACGTTCATGGCCGGTGAGCAGGTCCGCAGGGAACAAGGGGCTTTCCATGACCTCGTCCTTATCGTTAGCGGATTGCGAGGCGGGCCGAGTAGGGTGATAGGTGCGGCCACCTGCTCACGCCGCTCGCGGCTGGATGCCCATTCGTGGTTCAAACGGCCAGACTTTTGTCAGGAAGCCAATCCCTGCTTTGACCGGGAGCAATCCTTTCTGCTTTTCGTCAAACTGTATATGAAGTCACTGGTTTGCGCCCTTGGTTGCCTGCTCCTGCTCAGCGGGTGCGGCCGGATTTCAACCGCTCCGTCAGAGGAGGATCCACAGCTTGCCGAGCTGGAACAGCGACACAAAGAACGAGTTGGGCGAACTGCCTTCGTGGATGACAATACGGCGTTCGCGCTCGACCTGTATCAGCAACTTCGCATTGAGCCGGGCAACCTCTTCCTCTCGCCGCATAGCCTCTCCACCGCACTGGCCATGACTTACGCCGGGGCGCGCGGGGCGACGGAAAAGCAAATGGCCCGGGCGCTCCACTTCAATCTTCCCCAGCAGAAATTGCATCCGGCCTTTGCCGGGCTGCAGGCGGACTTGAACGAAGCGCAGAAGACCAACGCGGTGCAGTTGTTCGTCGCCAACTCCTTGTGGCCGGCCAAGGGCTTGACCTTGAAGCGGGATTTCTTGAATCAGATGGAAGCGAATTACCAGACGCGCATCACACCCATTGACTACAGCCAGACGGAGGCCGCGCGCCAGACGATCAACCTATGGGTTGAAATCCAAACAAAAGACAAAATCAATGAACTGTTCAAGCCGGGTATCGTCAGTTCGACAACGGTTTTGGTCCTGGCAAATGCCATATTTTTCAAGGGCGACTGGGCGAGCCCGTTCAAACCGGATCAGACGCGCGCCCTGCCTTTTCACCTGGGTGCAAACAAAAAGGTCAGTACGCCAATGATGCATCAAACGCTCGAATGCGGTTTCCTCGCCGATGCGGAGGTGCAAATGGTGGAACTGCCCTACCAAGGCGATCGCATTTCGATGGTTGTGTTGCTGCCGAGAAAAATGGACGGGCTCGCCGAATTGGAGCACTGCTTGACCGCAGCCAAGCTGAAGGAGTGGCTCGGCAGATTGGGCAGCAACACCAAGGTGGCCGTGTGGTTGCCGAAGTTCAAAACGACCTCAGCATTTCTGCTCAATGACAAATTGAAAGCCCTCGGGATGGTGGCGGCGTTCGGGGACGCGGATTTCACGGGCATGTTTGAAAGTGGCGGGCCAAGCATTTCGGCGGTCGTGCACAAGGCGTTCGTGGAAGTCAACGAGCAGGGCACTGAAGCCGCGGCCGCCACCGGTGTGGTGATGACGGTTTCCGCACCGACTCCTTTCCGCGCCGATCATCCCTTCCTCTTCCTCATCCGGGACAAGCGTACGGGGAGCGTCCTTTTTCTGGGGCGAATCGTGAATCCGGTACAGACCGGCCCTCCCTGAGACCTGGCGATTGCCGTTGCAATTGCGTTGTTCCAGCGCAGCCGACAATGGTTCCAGGCTCACGAGTTTTCCCGCATCACCTGAGACGCGGCTTGCCAAGACTCACCGCCAGGAGGAAATTCCCGTCGAGTGATTATGGGTTCAGCTCGTCAACCTTTCTCCGGCCGCATTTCGGTGTTCGCTGCCATGCTATCCACTTTGGGGGCTGTCGCTCAGTTCGCCGGGGCGGCGGTCGTCAAACCGGCTACCAACACGATTGCTTATCCCGACGGACGGCCAGTGGCCAGGTATCGTCTCGAAGCACAGGATCAAGGTCCGGTTTTGCGTCACGGCGATGGGCCCGGGCTTTGCGATTATCTCGGGGCCCGGGACGTCTGGGTGTGGGAACACGGGGGCAATTACTTCATGCATTACGATGGCGCTGGCACGAATGCCTGGCTTGCCTGCCTGGCCACCAGCAAAGACCTGGTCCACTGGACCAAAAAGGGCCCGGTTCTTTCACTCGGACGTCCACCTGCCGACGACTCGGCTTCCGCCTCTTACGGCGTGACGTTTCACGAAGGGGAGCGCTGGCACATGTTTTATCTGGGCACGCCGCACACCACACCGGCACCGGATTATATCCCGGCATTTCCATATCTCACCCTGAAAGCCAGCGCGGCTACACCCATGGGACCGTGGACCAAACAGCCGGGGGTAATACCGTTTCGCACCCAGCCTGGCACTTATTATTCCGCCACGGCCAGTCCGGGCCACATCGTGCCGCACAGTGGCGGTTGGCTCATGTTTTTCAGCGCCTCCACCGATCAGCCCATTCGGCGCACGCTGGGCATCGCGCGAACCCGAAACCTCGATGGCAACTGGCGCATCGACCTCGAGCCAATCGTGCCGGCGACGGAGCAGGTGGAAAACTCAACGCTTTATCATGAGCCGAAGAGTCGGACCTGGTGGCTGTTCACGAACCATGTAGGCTTGCGCGATGGCCTCGAGTACACCGATGCCATTTGGGTTTACTGGACCACTGACCTGACCCGCTGGACGGCGGAGCAGAAAGCCGTGGTGCTTGATGCGCGGAATTGCCGTTGGTCACCCCACATCATCGGCCTGCCATCGGTGGTACCAGTCGGCCAGCGGCTGGCTGTTTTTTACGATGGCAACGGGTCGAAACAGATGCCGACCGGGGTGAAAAGCCACATGAACCGCGATGTCGGGCTCGCGTGGCTGGACCTGCCTCTGACACCGCCATCAGCCAGGTAGAAACTTCCGCCGCCGACCATTTCATAGCTTTGCGCTTGGCGAATCCGAAAGCCCCAAGCCAAATCGGCCCACTGGCCCGGTGGGTGGCTTAGTTCATTACGGATTTCCCATCAGTGGTTTTGCGGACTACCGCTGGGAATTCTTCCTGGTTATGATTCGCATTAATACCTGTTGGCTGAGGCTCGGTCGCCCCGATTGTTATGCTGCGTGTTGCGGTCGATGCTGGGCGTGATTTTGCGTCAACCGAATGCGGTGTTGTGTGGGCTGAATCTGAATTTGCTATGAGCGGGCGAACCAATCCTGTGAGCTTTGTGGCCGGACCCGGTTTTTTGTCACGGGAGGACGTCCCATGCCCACGGGAAAGCGGTCGGCGGTTACGGACTGATGGATCCACGCACGTGGGCCGGACTTGGTTTCGATTTCATCCGGTCCAGTGCCCGACGGCGTAGGAATCAGGTATCAAAAATGCAAGATGCGAAGTTCAGCCGCCGGCTTGGAGCAAAAGGGCTTTTCGCTCTTCATTCTCTATTTTTCATTCTGATTTGCCCGGCATTCGGTCAGAAGCTGCAATTGGAGATTGAACCGGAATGGCAGGGCAAGGCACTGGTTCTGGACCAGCCGCTGGCGGTTGAGAACGGGGATGGAAAGGCGAGCCGAATTTCCGTCAGCCGCCTCGACGGATTGCTCTCGCAACTCGCTTTGCAACGGGCGGACGGCAGTTGGTTGGAATCGGAGCAATGGCACGTTTTTCTAAGCGCGCAAAAGCAACGCCTGTCAGCCACGGCCGATGGCCTTCCCGCTCAGGAATTCAAGGCAATCCGGTTCCGGGTGGGCGTGGATGCCAAGACCGATGCCAGCGATCCGCAAATCTGGCCGCCGGAGCATCCGTTTCATCCAGACGTCTGCGGCCTTCACTGGGGTTGGAGCTCGGGCTATGTGTTCCTGGCGATTGAAGGGCATTGGACGACGGTCTCCGGCGAGGGCGGCGGCACGGGTGGATCCTCAAAACCCTTTGGTTCGTCCCCCGCTATTGATTCTGCTTTACGGGACGGATTCTCCTACCATCTGGCGGGCGCCGAAAAGCCGATGTGGGTGGAGTTGCCGGTCAAGTTCTCCGGCGCTCAACCCACGACCATCCGGCTTGCCTTGGACCTTGCTGGCATTCTCGCAGCCGGCGAGGTCCTGAACGAAGCCACCTCTACTCACTCGCGCGCCGGCGATCTGCTTGCGCTGCGGCTTAAGGACCGGGTCACGCGCTCGTTTGCCGTGAAGAAAGTGCACGCCGATCTCTATCAATCAAAGGCCATGGTGCAAGATTCGGCTTCGGCGCCGCCTCCAGGAACCACGCCCTTTTCCCTGTCCATCTCGGAGAGGTTGCCCAAAGTGAAACTGCCAGCCGACAATCCGTTGACGGTTGAAGGGGTGGATCTCGGACGGCGGCTCTTTCACGATGCCCGGCTATCGAAAAACAACTCTCAATCCTGCGCCACCTGTCATGAGCGAGCGAAGGCTTTCACGGACGGACGTTCCCTAAGCCCCGGGGAAAGTGGTCAGACTGGCCGGCGCAACGCGATGCCCCTGCTGAATCTGGCGTGGGGAAAGGAGTTTTTCTGGGACGGGCGTGCAAAGTCGCTGCGCGAACAGGTGCTGATGCCCATTCAGGATGCGCACGAGATGAACGAGACTCTAGAACGGGTCGTGACCAAACTGGGCGCCGATGAAACCTACCCCGGGCAATTCCAGGCGGCCTTCGGTACGGCCGGGATTTCTTCCGAACGCATGGCCCGGGCGCTCGAGCAGTTTCTCCTCACCCTGGTTTCGCAAGAATCAAAATTTGATCGGGCGGCACGGAAGCTCGAAACGTTAACGCCGCAGGAACAGCGCGGTTTGCAGTTGTTCGTGACGGAGCACGATCCGGCTCGCGGTTTGCGCGGGGCGGATTGTTTCCACTGTCACGGCGGCAATTTGTTCAGCAATCATCAGTTCTTGAACAACGGCCTGCCGGTGCGCGCGGGCGATCTCGGCCGCATGGAGGTTACCCGCTCGGAAGCCGACCGTGCCAAGTTCAAAGTACCCACGTTGCGGAATGTAGCGCTGACGGCGCCGTACATGCACGATGGTCGTTTTGCCACGCTCGAGGAGGTGGTTGCGCACTACAACGGCAAACTCGAACGCTCGCCCACCTTGGACCCCAACTTGGCCAAACATCCCGAATCGGGTCTGGGTTTGAGCGCCGAGGATCAGGCGGCGCTGGTGGCGTTTCTCAAAACGCTCACCGATCAATCTTTTGTTGCTTCAAGTTCCGCCGTTCAGAAGTTTTCCAAAGTCCAATAATCCTATGCAAAATCATTTTTTAAAACCCACCCGGACCGGGATCGTCCTTTTGTGCGGCTTGCTCCAGCTGGCTGGTCTGTCAGGGGCCGTCCGGGCGGACGAGGTGTCGCATGCC
>CAZIJO010000304.1:0-5147 GCA_964539515.1 uncultured Bifidobacterium sp.
GGCCGAAGTCCGCCGGCCACCAGTCCTGCGAGTCGGTCATCAACGCGGCGAGATCCTTCTTCAACGCCGCATAGTCGAGGCGCCGAAACTCCTTCGCATAGTCGAAGTCTGCGCCCATCGGATCCGACTTGGCGGAATGTTGGTGCAGCAATTCGACCTTCAATTGGTTCGGCCACCAATCGACGTTGGTCGTGGCCGGGGCGGTGGCGCCGTGGTTGAACGGGCATTTGGATTCGGATGACATATGCTTTTCCTGGGTTCGTTTGGTTTCGTTGCTATCGGGGGGCGACAGAATTGCCGCCGGTGCTTATCCTGACTTCAGGCTGCCTGGCCATAAGAGTATTTCGGTTCGGCTTCAGTGAACCAGTTGGGGAGCGGTGGTTGAAATACTTTTTTCCTGTAGTTACGATAGGCATTGCCTATGGAAATGCAACAGCTTCGTTACGTGGTCGCCGTGGCGCGCGCGGGCAACTTTTCTCGCGCCGCCGAGCAATGCCACGTTTCCCAGCCCTCGTTGAGCCAGCAAATGCAAAAGTTGGAGGACGAATTGGGGGAGCGGCTGTTTGACCGCATGAAACGCGAGGCGAAACTGACACCGCACGGCGAGACGTTTCTGCGCCGCGCGGTCCGGATCCTCGAGGAGGCGGACGCGGCCAGGCGGGAGGCGGCCGATGCCCGGCACCTGCTGCGGGGCATTTTGACCATCGGGGTGCTGCCCACCATCGCGCCGTATCTGCTCCCCGACCTGCTGGCCGAATTCACCGAACGGTTTCCCGGGGTGGAAATCGTGGTGCAGGAGGACACCACGGCGCGCCTCCTCAAGCTGGCCCACGCTTACGAAATCGATCTGGCGCTGGCGAGCCAGCCGATTCAGGACGACCGGCTGGAGGTGCAGGAATTGTTCTCCGAGGAATTGCGGCTGGCGCTGCCACCGGGACATTCACTGACGCGCAAGCGCACGGTTGCGGTGGCCGACCTGGAGGCCGAGCGGCTCATCGTGATGAAAGAAGGCCACTGTCTCGGGGAGCAAGTCCTGCGCTTCTGTGACCGGTCCGGCATGCGGCCCAATATCAGTTTTCGGAGTGCCCAACTGGAAACCATCCAGTCCCTTGTGCGCGCCGGTTTGGGGATTGCTTTGGTGCCGGCGATGGCAACGCAGACCGAGCGGGGTGATGCCCCCGCTTACCGCTCGCTGCCAATGCCGCGGCCGCACCGCAAGATTGTGGCGGTCTGGCCGAAGCCACGTCCGCCCGGTCGCGCCGCCCGCGAATTCCTGGCGCTGGTTACAAAGCGCTTCGGCCAGTCCCGGCATTGAGCAGCCAGAGCGCGATGCGCCCCGGCAGCGGGCACCGCGCCGCAACTCCCGTTCGGCGATTACTTGGTCATGGCCGGGCGCGGGCGTGGTTTGTGCAGGGCCAGAATGTCGGTTTGGTGCCGCAGCCCGGCTTTGCTGGAACGGAAACCATGGCTGGCCGCCGCCCGATCATCGCGCAGGTCAGCGGGCTTTCCGGTCTTAACCTCTTCCGTCAATTCGGCCACACTGCGCAAGACGCGCGTCGGTTGATAAACATGATCGCCGACATCCTCAAATTGCGTCGCGCCGCTCAACACGAGATACGATTGCATCCCCGCTTCGAAGGCGCCGCGGATGTCGGTCTCCATCGTGTCGCCGATCATGACCACCTGCTCCGGGGTGCCGAGCGCCAGATCCGCCAGTTTGCGGCGGGCGCGGTGAAACATGTAGCCATTGGGCTTGCCGAGATAGTAGGCCCGGCGACCCGTGCTGGCCTCGAGAAAGGCGGCCGTGGCCCCGGCGCCAGGGCGCGTCTTGCTGCTGGAGACCGGACACCAATTGTCCGGGTTGGTGGCAAGCAACCGCGCGCCGCGCTCAATGCACTCATGGGCCTTGGTCAGCCGATCCATGGTGGTGGAACCTTCGCCCACGACCACGTAGCGGGGCTCGATGGCGTCGTTGGCGATTTTGCGTTCATGCAACGCCGTCAGCAGGCCGCCTTCGCCGATGACGAACGCCGTGCAACCCGGATCGGTTTCACAGAGGAAATCAGCGGTGTTGAGCGCCGAAGTGTAAAAATGCCGCGCATACAGTCCGTGGATGCCAAGGTGTTTCAGCCGCACCGCCAGGTCCTCGGGCGTGGGGGCCGAGTTATTGGTGAGAAAGAGAAACGGAGCCCCGGTGGCAATCAACGCCTGAATGAACTCCGGCACCCCCGGGATCAAGTGGTTCTCCCGGTAAATGACGCCGTCCATGTCGATCAGATAGCCAGTCTTCATAATCACAACTATTTCCCGCGTCCCGGAAAAAGCAGCGCCGTGAGTCACCTTCAAGGGGAGCGGGGGCCAGGATTTGGCCACCGTGGCAAACCAGCACGTGTCCTGCCACGAGCGAAATGCCGCGGCTGGCGTGATCAATGGGAAACCAGCGCCTGCTTCGCGCGTGGCAAGTTGCGCAGGATGTAAAAAAAACGCCATCCGGGCGATGAGCTCTGCACAACATGGCGACCGGCACAATTTCCGGTGCGCGGTTTGAACTACGGAAGATTTCTGGTTTCAGATTTTACAGTTTGTAGCTTCGACGTCTGAAGGTCTATGCTCTGACAAAGCACTTGAGGAAGGACCGATGAAGACTGTTTCAACCCGGCCCGGTGAGGAAGCGGCCTTGCGACTCGTAGTCGAAGGCACGGCTGCCGAAACCGGCACGGCGTTCTTTCGCGCGCTGGTAAAGAACCTCGCCACCGTCATGGACACTTTCGGGGCCTGGGTCACCGAGATTAAGCCTGAAACCAAACGCTTGCGCGCCCTCGCATTCTGGCTGCGCGGCGATTTCATAGCCGACTACGAGTATTCCTACGTGGGCACGGCCTGCGAACCGGTGGTCGAAGCCAAACGACTGGTGCATATCCCGGATCGCCTGTTGGAGTTGTATCCGCATGACGTGGACGACATCTCCAGAAATGCCGTCAGCTACATCGGCGTGCCCCTGCTCGACACCCGGGGCGAAGTCATGGGCCACCTGTCCGTGCTCGATAACAAGCCACTCCCGGCCGACCCGCGGCTGATTTCGTTGTTTGAGATATTTGCCGCCCGCGCCGCCGCCGAAATGCGCCGCCTGCGTGAGGAACAGGAGGTTCGCGCCCGCGAGGAGGAACTCACCGCGTTGCTCGACAGCGCGATGGATGCCGTGATGGTGCTCGATGCCGCCGGGGTCATCACCCGGGTGAATCCAGCCGCCGAGCGCCTCTTCGTTTGCACCGCCGAAGATTTGCTGGGCGAAGACGTGCGGGGGTTTCTGCCTGCCGAAAGTGCGACCCGCCTCGACGCCTTCGTGAAGGAATTGGACGCGCAGCCCGAGGGCCATCGTCAACTCTGGATTCCCCAAAGCTTCGTCGTGCAACGCTGGGACAAAACCACTTTCCCCGCGGAGGCCACAATTTCCCGCTTCACCAATCGCGGCGCGGTCTTTCACACCGTGATCCTGCGCAACATTGACGACCGCCTGGCTGCCGAACGCCGCATCGAACTGCTCAGCGCCGAAGCCGAGTATCTGCGCGAAAACGTCCGCGACGACACCGGCATGGGCGATATGCTCGGCAGCAGTGCGGTGATGCGGGAGTTGTTCGAGTCGCTGCAACGCGTCGCAGCCACGGATGCCACCGTGCTCGTCACCGGCGAAACCGGCACCGGCAAAGAACTCATCGCGCGCTCGATCCACGATGCCAGCGGTCGCCAAGACCAGGCGCTCGTGCGGGTGAATTGCGCCGCCATCCCCGGCACGTTGATGGAAAGCGAGTTCTTTGGCCACGAACGCGGCGCGTTCACCGGCGCGACCACCAAGCGCGAAGGCCGGTTCGCCCTGGCCGACGGCGGGACGATCTTCCTCGATGAAGTCGGCGAACTGCCGCTCGATTTGCAGGCCAAACTGCTGCGGGTGTTGCAGGAAGGCGAGTTCGAACCGCTCGGCAGCGCCCGCACGCGCAAAGTGGACGTGCGCGTCGTCGCCGCCACGAATCGTGACCTGGGCGCGATGGTGGCCGAAGGGAAGTTTCGCGAGGATTTGTTCTATCGCCTGAACGTGTTTCCCGTCCGGGTGCCGTCGTTGCGCGAGCGGGGCACGGACATCGCCTTGCTGGCCAAAGCCTTCGTCGAACGCCTCGCCCGCCGCATGGGCCGGCGCATCGAGCCACTGCATCCCGACGACATCCGGCGCTTGCAGGATTACCACTGGCCCGGCAATGTGCGCGAACTGCAAAACGTCATCGAACGCGCCATCATCCTGGCGGTCGGCGGACGCATTGATTTGCAACGCGCGCTCCCGGTCGGCGCGGTTGCGCCCTCGGTACCGGTGGAAGCCGCGGATGGTTCCGCCCCGCGCATTCTCAACGCGGCCGATCTGGAAGCGATCGAACGCCTGAATCTCGAACGCGCCCTGGCGGCCGCGAGCGGCAAAATCTCCGGCCCGGGCGGCGCCGCGGAAGTTCTCGGGCTGCCGCCCTCCACCGTCACCTCCCGGATGAAGGCGCTGGGCCTTCAGCGGAAATGAACCGCGAATAGACACGAACGAACACGAATTCAATTTCCGGTAGGGACGCGTTGCCGCGCGTCCCAAACTCAAAGCCCCAACGTGGCAAAAGTATGCCGCCCGGGGAGTTGCGTTGCTCGGGAAGCAACGAAAGGAATTCATGGACGGTGAAGGGCCTCACCACCGCCGAACTCTGCAAGGGAGTGGACGCGTAAGGGGCCAATCACAGGAGTGCCGGCCTCCGGCCCGGCGGGTTGGTGAACGTAAATTGAAACGAGCCGGGTCGGAGACCGGCGCTCCGGCACTGCGCGAAGACGAGCCCGAATACCGCGTAGCGGCGGTCGGCAGACCGCCGGAAACTTGCGACGCTCCCGGAGAAAATCAGCGGCGCTCTGCCGAGACGCCGCTACGCTTCATCGACCTATTCTGCGGCATCGGCGGCTTCCGCCTCGCGTTCGAGCGAGCGGGCGGACGGTGCGTCTTCTCCTCCGATTGGAACGGGCCGCCGCTCAACCTGGCGGATCGTCCATAGACCTTTCCTATGTTTTGACATGGACTATGAGTCATGTCGAAACGCAATGGAATCCTCGCCAGCCTGGGACTGAATGTC
>CAZIJO010000305.1:0-5088 GCA_964539515.1 uncultured Bifidobacterium sp.
CAGCCCGGTGCCTTTGCCGATGGCTTTGGTCGTAAAGAAGGGCTCGAAGATGCGACCAAGAATCTGGGTGTCCATTCCACAACCGGTATCGCTGAATGTCAGACAGACGAATTCACCGTGGCGTGCTTCCGGATCCATGGGCGTGGCGGCCCGGTGGACGGAAACGAGGGTCGTTGTGATCGTGACTTTGCCGCCATTGGGCATGGCGTCGCGGGCATTGACACTCAGGTTCATCACGACCTGCTCGATCATGGTGGGGTCGGCACGGATCGCGGGGAGTTCCGATCCCGGCTGGAAATCCATCTGAATGTGTTCGCCCATCAGCCGTTCAATCATCGCAAAACAATTGGCGAGATTCTGGTTGATATCAATATTGCGGAACTGCATCACCTGTTTGCGGCTGAACATCAGCAGCTGACGAATCAGCGTGGCCGCGCGGTTGGCGGCCTTGAGGATTTGCTCGGTGGATTTCGCGCAGGGACTGTGCTGCCCCAGCTGGCTTTGCGCAATCCCGGCATGGCCCTGGATGACGGTCAGGATATTGTTGAAGTCGTGCGCCACGCCCGCCGCCAGCTGGCCGATGCCTTCCATCTTCTGGGCCTGACGCAGTTGCCGCTCCAGCAGCAATCGTTCGGAAATGTCCTGTGCCAGGAGCAGTGCGTGCGGTTGACCACCCAGGGAAACTGGCACCAAGGAAACCAAAACATCACGCTGTGTCCCGGATTGGCGGAGAACCTTGGCGGACTCTTCCCGCACCGCTTCGTTTCGCGCCAGACGGTCGAACCACTGGTCGACTAATTCGGGCTTTTCCCAGATAAACAACTCGCCGGAATTGCGGCCCAGCAATTCCTCCCGGCTGCATCCCGTCAGTGTGACGAGACGTTCATTCACATCCACGAAACGACGGTCCGGCAGGGATTGGATGCCACTGGGAATCGGGTTTGCCTGGAAGGCCTTGGCAAACCGTTCCTCGGTTGCAGCCAACGCGGCGTTGACAGACATCAGTTCTGCCGTCCGTCCAGTCACCATTGCTTCGAGTTCAGCCATTTTGTAACCGGCTTGCAGATTCAGCAGCCATTTTTTGGTCAGGGCGTGGGCGAGTTGCTGTACTTCCACGTTGTCGAATGGCTTCTTCAGGACCACCAAATTGTCGGGTTGCCCGACTTTGGCCCGCAGTTCCTCCCATGAGTAATCCGAGTAAGCGGTGCAAACAACAATCTGGAGTTCAGGTGTGACCTCCCAGAAATGCGCAATGGTCTCCACCCCGTCCCAGCCGGGTGGCATCCGAACGTCCACAAAGGCGAGGGCGTAGGGTCGTTCTTCGGCCAGCGCCTGTTTGACCATCGCCAAACCCTCCTGCCCCTGATATGCCGAGTCCAACTGAAAATGAACCGTTGGGGCGGCGGCTTGAACCTCGTCGAACAGCGCGGCCTCCATGGTTCTCAGCGTTGTGTCGCCCGCGTTGCCCGGGCACAAGATCTTGCGAAAGTCCGAGTGGATGGAAGGATTGTCGTCCACGACCAGTATTCGGTAGTGTGGAGGTTGCATTGGCATGGACGAGCTGAATAGGTTCATGATCGAGTCGCCTTCGTTTTCTTGGCTACTGGCAGTTCCAAGGTGAATTCCGCGCCTTTTCCGGGCCCGTCGCTGTGGGCGATAAGGCGTCCACCCATTTCCTTTGCGGCGTTCGCGCCGCTGTGCAGACCGAAGCCGTGGCCATCCTTCTTGGTCGTAAACCCGTGGCCAAAGATGTTGACCAGATTTTCGGGGCTGATACCCACGCCGTTGTCGCGCAGGCGAATGGCGACCGTGCCCTCGTTGGGAAGATCGACCCGGGCCACGAAAACTTTGTCCGTGGGATTGCCAGCATCCATGGCATATTTCGCGTTACGGATGAGGTTGATGAGAATTTGCAGTACCTTGTGACGATCGACGTTCACACGGGGCAGGTTGTTACCGTATTCCCGGACCAACTTGACACGATGGCGATCGAATGCGGCGGAGTTCATGCGGAGCGCATCCTCGAGTAGTTCAGTCGGATCAAGGTGTTCGAATGCGCCGGAGACCTTGGCGTAACTTTGTTGCATCGCCACGATCTCTTTGATGTGCTCGATGTTCTGGCTGAGCAAGGCAACCTCACTGAGCATTTCACTCTGTTCGCCGGCGAGTTGATCCGACACCGTGCCGAGATAATCCGGCAGCAGCTTGCCTTTCGGGTCGGTCGTCAGAAATTCGGCGAGGTGGCCGTTTTGCTTCCGCAACATGTCGGTGGCCCGGCAAAGTTTGGTGAGTTTGGATTGTTTCAGTCGGTCGCCCACCAGGGTGGCGGAGACACTGACACTGTTCAGCACATTGCCGACATTGTGCAGGACGCCCGTGGCCACCTCCGTCATGCCGGCGAGGCGCGAAGTTTCGAGGAGCCGGCGATTGAGCCGGTCCAGTTCGTCCGCCGCTGTTTTTTGCGCGGTGACGTCCAGGTAAATTCCCCGCATGGCCACGGCCCGGCCTTGCTCGACCAGCACCGAACCGCTTTCGCGAATCCAGACCACCCGCCCATCGGCGGCCAGCATGCGATATTCACTATTGTACGCTTTCCGCGCACTCGCGGCGTCGCGGCTGATCTGGATGGCTTTGGCGGCATCATCCGGATGCAATTTCGCCTGCCAGAACTGCGGGGTGGACAGCCAGGTTTCCGGGGTATAACCCAGCAGCCGCTCCACTTGCCGGCTGACAAAGGTAAAGCGAAAGGTATCCGGCTCGCACTCCCAGACGATGCCTTCGATGGAATTGATGAGGGCCTCAGCCTTGTGCTGGGACAGGGTGATGGCGTCGTCCTGCTCCTGGATGCGGGCGAGCATCTGATTGAAGGTCTGGGTCAGGATGCCCAGCTCCGCGCTGGATTCCTCCGCTGCCCGGACGGAATAATCGTTGTTGTCCGCCACGGTCTGCGCCGTCCGGGCGAGACGCAGGACGGGATCGGAAATAAACCGCTGCAACCAGTTCGAGAGCACGACCGCCACGCCGACTCCGACCACCACTACAATCAACAACATCCAACCCACCAGTTTTAGGAGACCGGCATAAACCGCCCGGTAATCGCTCACCAGGTTAAGCGTGGCGACCTGTTTCCCCTCCAGCATGACCGGCTTGATCATCAAGGCATCCGCTTCCCGGAAAACAAAGCGATCCGCCGTGGCAATCACCGGCGGGTCCATGTGGTGGCCGTAGCCGGCGAAGACCGTGCCGTCGGGCAGGATCAGGATCGCGCTGACGATGTGCTCCTTGGCCTGGAGCGAGTGGAGAATTTCAATGGCGGATTTGGGGTCGTTAAACGCAACCGCGGCAGTCGAGGTAGTTCCAATAATGTCCGCCACCGAGCTGATATCGCGGGCAAAATCCTTGCGAAACATCCTGATCTGAAACCCGAGCAGGGCGGCGCCCGACAACAACAACACCACCAGGCACGGCGCGAGCAGCAGCAGCGTCAACTTGCGCCCGATCGGCAGATTGCGGAGGTATTGGATCGGCTTCATGATCATTTCACGACCACACGGGCGATGGCGAGCAACTTGGAACTGACTTTGAGGTCAACCGCCGCCGCTGCCTGGACGTTGATGTCAAAGCGCACGGCTTTGTCGGCGTGGGCAAACCCGATCACGCCGCCTCGTTGCACAAAATCCTCCCGCTCGCTCACGGTGAGCACCGGAAGCTCCTTCATCCGCTCCAGGACGTGGTCGGTTTGCGCCGCCAAGGAACGACTTAGGAAAAGAATGTGGCAGCCACTAAAGTCCTCGGCCACTTTGAAGCGGCGAATCACGATCGGCCGCTGTTGCACCGTCTGTCGCTTGATCAACTGCGGGAGCGCGTCTCCGAATGGGTCCACCCCCACGATCCCAATAACGAAGGGGCTCTTGGAATCAGGGAAGGCTTTGGAAGGCCATTCCACGAATTTGGCGAAGTTCAACAGGAAGGCAGCCTTTACCTCATACTCCTCCGACTGTCGCCCCCCCAGGCCCAGCGTCGGCAGCAGGACCAGAATGGCCAGACCAATGCAAGACCACCGCTTGGATCCCGACTTCCCGGTCATCCCGCCTCTGGGCCTAATGCTGGTACCACGGGAATGCATCTCTGATTCTTTAGCCGGCGGGACGCGGAAAGGCCGTCCGGCCCGTTGCATCGGGTTGTGAATTTATTCCACGGATAACGGAGCGCGATCGTGCCGGTCGGTGCGGTCCTAATTGAGGGCGAAACCGTCCTGTCCCTTGACAGTGGTTTGGCTGGCTCCCCGGGGCGCTACCTATCGCCAATGGCGGCGGGCCCGAGGGGGAGCGCGAGCCGCGTATTGGTAAAGGGAAAGGGATTTGGCCAACCGGTGACGATTGCTGGCGCAGGGCGACCGATCGGTTGTCGCTGGCAACATTGCCGGTTGCCCTCGTCCGGCACCCGCCGCCATAGCTTGTTGCCGCCGCCCCAGTCCAGCTCCGCCGGAGTCCTGAATTCACACCCAGGCCGAATCGGCGTTGCGTGGCGTCTGCTTTTGCGATGATCATGGCGATGCAAATCGTGATTTCGGGCAAACTCGAACCTCGACACTGCCTGCACATAGAGGCCGGGTGCTGTCCGTTGAAAGCCGCTTTTGTGCCGGTTGCAATGACCGTTTCCTCCCCCCATTTGATTAGACGCACCTCTCCCTCGGAAATTCGGACCGGAGAAACCCCGCCGGCGCGTTGCCGCCGGTGTCCCGCCAAAAGGTGTGAAGAAATCTAGCGCGCCTCAGGCCGGCGCGAAGTAGGTCGGCCACCCGCGCCTGCCGCACAGCCCTCGCGCTCCCTCCTGCCGCTGCGTGTCATCCGGGCCACACCCTGCGCCCCCTTGTCCCCGCAGCGTGTGTCCCGGCTGCCACTCCGCTACGTCGGTCGGCCAGGGCTGCTAGCGGCCCGCCGCCCCCAAAGACACCCCCGGCGGGCGCTCCGTGTCACGCTGGCTGCTAAAGGCAAAGGCAGCCAGCGCGCCACTCCGCGCAGGTGGCTGCACCGGGGGCGGGCCAACCGGAATAGTGGCGCTCGCCGACTCGCGCCAGAGCTTCGC